>DATGBT010000194.1:0-2290 GCA_035312505.1 Balneolaceae bacterium
CCACGGGTGCATGGCTCCGGGCATCAGACGAGCATTAAACTGCTCAAGTGCTCGATCCATTATCTGTACTTCCTGCTGAAATATTTCCCCCAAACCCTGAAGTGACGTTGCAGGTCCGTCTGTCTTGATTTCAATGACATGTAGAGCCAGTTCGTTGCTCCAGGCCATTCCATGACGTGAAACCTCGTTTACAATCTTACCCGTGGTCCGTTCCAAAAGCTTGTCAGAAATTGGTAGCACATCCAGAGACTCCTTCTGCACAATCATGTATTCCATCTCTACGCCATACCCTTCAAACAGGTGCAGAGGTCGCTTATTGTTAATTTCCAGGATCATCGGGGTGATTTCTCCTTTTTCTTTTCAACACGGTGCAGAATTTCTGCCATAATTTCGGTGTAGAGTCTGTCGTTGAGAAAAGCATCCTCAATGCCGGAATCAATGCTTGGATTATCATTGACCTCAATTACGTACACATCCCCGTTTATCTCTTTCAAATCCACGCCATAAAGGCCGTCCCCAATCAGTTTAGCAGCTTTTAGTGCATACTTTAGTACTTTTTCAGGTATATCCGACACCGCTACGGTATCTGCATTCCCCTCATGAACCTTCCCGTCTGCTGTTCGCTCATATATCTGCCAGTGTTTACGTGCCATGTGATAGCGACAGCCGTAAAGAGGCTTGCCATTCAGTATTCCCACACGCCAGTCAAAGCTTGTTGGAATAAATTTTTGCGCAATCAGCAGGTCGGATGTTTCGAACAGATGTTTCGTCTGCAGAAGATAATCCTCCATTGTATCCACTTTCACCACACCGTGAGAAAAAGAGCTGTCGGGCTGCTTTAAAATGATTGGAAAACCGATTTCTCGCGGAACAGATTTACTATTTTCTGCACTCAGTATCATGGTTCTTGGCGCCGGAATGTTGTGCCTTTCCAAAAGTTCAGCTAGGTACACTTTGTTTGTGCAGAGTAAAATAGATCGCGGATCGTCAACTACCACCAATCCTTCGGCATCTGCCCTGCGGGCCATTCGGTACGTGTGATGATTCACGCTTGTAGTTTCGCGAATAAAAAGTGCATCAAACTCGTTGAGACGCGAAGCGTCTTCTTTCGTAATCAGCTCAGTATAAAAGTCGAGTGCCTGGGCCGCCTTCACAAACTTCTGTATAGCCTTCAGATCGGAAGGCGGCAGTTTTTCGTCTGGGTTCACCAGGATGGCCAGATCGAAACGCGACTCTTTTTTTGTGATGTTGACGTTTTTTCGTTTGAAAAACTCCTGCGCCATTTCTGATACAAACGGCCGGTGGTCTTCGGGCACATCACTCGATGCAACCGGACTGATATTTTTCAGAATCCAATCTCCCTCTTTTTTGATGAATTCGGCACGTAGCAACGGCGCCTGGAACTGGGCAAACAACTGACGGGACAGCCTGTCGTACCGTTTTGCCATGTTCTTTCCGAAATAGATACTTAGAATAAACTTATCGGACAGTATGGGAGCCAGCGTTTTTTGAATAAGCTGATTCATCTCCTCTGAAGCAATCCGAATAATAGTCTGGGATTTCAAATCCTGAATAGCCAGAACATTCGGAATCGGTTTATGCCCCCGGGCAGATGCCAAAAGCGAAACATAATACCCAATGCTCTGGTAGCGATAGCTGCGACATAAGTTGTACACTTTCACGTTCGAAAGCTTTGCGTATTGTCCTTCAGACAGATACTCTTTTGCTGCGACTACATCCACACCGGGAATGGTAAGTGACCAGTTTTTTGGATTATTTACGACAATTAATTGTTTCATGGAGAAGGTATCCTATCCCTTTATTTTTTGGGAGTAATAATGATCAGGTTGGCGTCATAGGTTACGATACCAAGCAAAATTGCATTGATCACCCGATCAATTTTCATTTTATAAAACTGGCCTTGCCCAAGAGGGTTTTGGTTGATTGGGTCGGCAATGTACACTTCGCGAGTCTCTTTATCGTATCCATGCAAGAGTACGAAATGCCCTGTTGGCTGCCCACGTACGTCGTCATACTCAAGATCGTGTCCGTATTCGCGTGCACTTTTGTAAAGATATGTTGCACTTAATCCGGCTATAACCGGCTGGTTCCTTTTCAGGAATTTACTGATAACCAATGGTCGTAAATCATCAAATCGTAACCTTCCTCCAAGCTCCAGGTATCGAATGTAAGCATTCGTTACAATTTCAAACTTCGGTGTTCTTTTATATTCAAGCTGTTTCTGCAGCCGGTCTATCAAAAAAGGAGATTCAGCCCCAAACCACGTAGG
>DATGBT010000195.1:0-4263 GCA_035312505.1 Balneolaceae bacterium
ATTCTCTCATTCTTCCACTCTTCAATCTGATAAGAGTAATTCTCAGAGGGATCAGCCTGACCAAGCTCATTGTCTGTACAGGTCACAGCAGTCAAAAGAATGATGACAAGAAAAAACGCGTATGACTTTAAGTGTACATTGTGCATTGGCTTATAATAAGAGTTAGTACACTTAAAAGTGTATCAAAAATATAACCAATATGACAGTGATCCAGCGATGTGACAAAAGTAAAAAAGTTACCGAACCGGCAGTGTTACCGTAAATACAGCGCCACCGTTAGGGGCGTTCGATGCTGTAATTTCACCACCATGTTTGTGCACAATATCCCTGGATATCGAGAGGCCAATTCCCAGTCCGAATTTAATATCCGATTTCTTGGTTGAGAAATTCGATTCAAATATACGCTCGAGGATCTCTTCATCGATTCCCGGCCCGGTGTCGCTGATGGTCACGGTAATTGTCTCATCATTATGTGTACAGCGAATTGTGAGCGCACCCTTTTTTCCCATGGCATCGGCTGCATTCAGTACAATATTGGTCCAAACCTGGTTTAATGCTGCAGGATTCGCGCTAATCAGCGGCACTTCCGGCAGATCAATATCGATATCGTAATACTTTATACGGTTACTGGTAAGTTGAAGCGTATCGTGGATACCTTCACGAATATCCACCTCTTCCCATTCCCTGTCGGTATCAGACCGGCTGTAGCTTTTCAGGCTTTTTACCAGACCGGCAATACGATTTCCGGCCGATTCGATATTCTTAAACATTTTTCCGAGATCGAAATATCCAAGGTAAAAGTCGAGTTCATCTGAATCAGAAAAGGAGGTGTTTTTAATCTCATCAAGTACCGGACCCTGGATTTGTGCCAGTAGCCGAATTTGTGCAGGCCCGGCATCGCTGAATTCTTTCTTTAATTCTTTTGATTTTTTTCTGATGGTGGATGTATCGGGATAATCAGCTTTCTTTCCAGCCTGGAATAGTTTCTCGGCCAGTGCGTTAATTCTATCACCCTCTTCAATGCGATGTATCATTTCAGAAATCCGGGTTTGCAGTGTTTCGGTAGAGCGCAGGAGTGAAGCGGTCGGATTGTTCACTTCGTGGGCAAACCCGGCTACCAGCTGGCCAAGAGTTGCCATTTTTTCCTGGTAAATCAGATGCTCTTGTGCCTCTTTGAGGTCGCGCAGAGCTACTTTAAGTTCGTTTCTCTCTTCGCGCAGCTTGTTATTTGCTGAGTCGAGCTTCATCTGCAGGATAATGGTGCTTCTGAATCGCTCCAGAAGATTGGCGAGAATCAGCTCATCCATATAACTACGGAACTTCTTGTTTTTTTTGAAGAGATTTCTCACCTCAGAATCCGGGATTTTGAGAACGGTGGATGGTTCGGTTACCACGGCGGTTGTGAGTGACGGCTCGCCCGAAGTGAAAGCGATGATGCCTACAAAAGAGCCGGCTTCAAGCTTGATGATCGGATAATCGATATCAGAGTTGGGTTTCTTTTTGTAAAGCTCCACCCCTCCGTCAAGAAGAATAAAAATATCTTTAAGCTCGTCGCCCTCTTTTAAAAGAACGGTGCCCTGATCATATTTCCGCAGGAATTCATCCGACTGCCCCGATTTTTCGAACAGGGTATGAATGAGAGAAGTGACCTTCTCCCGGTCTTGTACAGACTCTTTTCCTATTCGGAAATCCATGGCGAGATATTATTTATCGGTTACGGTGCGGCCCTTGCGAATGGCTTCTGCAATTCTGGCGCCATCAAGAACTTTCATATAGGGGAGCACATCATCTACATGATCAAGTACATAATCTGTAAGAAGTTCTTTTACAATATCAACCAGCTCGTCTTTATTCCACGGCTTAGCAATATAGTGTTTCAGATCGGCCTCATTTACGGCACGAACCGTTTCCTGCAGGCCTGCCTGACCCGTAATGAGTACTTTGCGTGTGGAATTTGTCTCTTCTTTGTGTTGAAGTTCAACAAGTAACTCCACCCCGTTATCGCCGGGGAGCACGTGATCGCATAAAATAAGTCCGATTCCGTCATCCTTTTCCAGAATGTCCTGCACAATTTCGCGGGCTTCCTCGGCAGTATCGGCCATTTCAATCGGGAAGAAATCTTCAAAATCTGAGATATCCCTTACAATGGCATCCAATACTTCGGGTTCATCTTCAACAACGAGAATATATATTTTTTTACTCATGGCGGTGGTTTATTAAATGATTAAAGGCCAGTAGAAGACCGATAGGAGTAAGATAATGATGAGGCCGGTGATTCCCACTATCAGGCCAGCCGGAATCATATGCTTGGTTTCGAGCATGCCGGTACTTACTGCGATTGCGTTTGGCGGCGTAGAGATCGGCAGTACCATGGCAAAACTACAGCCAAGAGCCACAACCAGCCCGATAAGCATCATGCCTTCAGGGCCTTCGATAACGCCGGAAGTGGCGATCGAAATGGCCAGTGGAATGAGCAGGGCAGCAGTAACGGTATTGGATAAAAAGTTGGACATTGTAAGTGCTACAGCTCCGAAAACGCCAAGCAGCATCAGGTAGCCAAATTTATCCCAGGAGATGGCGCCAACCATCCATTCAGCAAGACCTGTCTCTTCCATGGAAATCCCAAGGGCAATACCCCCTGCCATCAGCCATAGCACCTCCCAGGGAAGTTTGCGAATGTCGTTTTTGTCGAGAACGGAGGTAAGAGTCAGCACCGCAATGGGTAAGAGAGCAACCATACTGCTTTTTATACCGTGCAGGTTTTCTGTAACCCACAGTATAACAGTCACTGCAAATGTTGCATAAAGAATATATGCACTTGGGGATTTTTTCAGCTTACTGTCGAGCGTAAGGGCAACGTTTTTGGTAGCAGGCGGATAGAGCCACAGGAGCACACGCCATGCGAAAAAAAGCATCACGATAGCGAGTGGGGCTGCGTAAAATATCCAGCTGCTGAAGGCTACATCCAGTCCCTGCTGATTAAGCGCTGCAATAACCACGGCGTTGGGCGGTGTGCCAATGGGTGTTGCAATCCCACCGATGTTGGCTGCAAAAGGAATACTAAGGGCTACACCAATTCGGGCAGGATCTCCCGGCTCCATTTTAGCAATAATTGGCAGAATCACCGTAATCATCATGGCGGTTGTCGCTGTGTTGCTCATAAATGCAGAGAGCATTGCTGTAACCAGCATCAGTCCCAGGATGATGAAAATGGTTCGTTTTCCGAAAGGCCGCAACAGCACGCGCGTCATATTTTTATCGAAGTCGTACTTCACTGATGCATCGGCTAACACAAATCCACCCAAAAACAGAATAATAATGGGGCTGGCAAGCGTTGCAATAAAATCGGAGTAGGGTAGTGGTGAATAAGCCAATCCGGAGTAGTCAATAAACCCTTCCCGGCTGAGCAGTAACACCTGTGATAGAATGACAAGGATGGATGTGGAATAGATAGGTATCGATTCAAACATCCAGAAAACACCAGCCATTAAAAAAATACTCATGGCAATGTGTCCGGCAAGCGATAACCCCGGAAAGGTAACAACCAGGGGCAGAATAAAACCGATGATGCCCAGGAGCAGACCGGCCTGTTTTACTTTAGACATGGTAAGAAAACCTCTGTTGATTTATTAAAATATCATACAGTAAATGTAACTAAATAGACAATCAGATATCTAACACATTTTTAGAAAAGCGCTTCCTGAAGTACTGTATTTGCTATGATTTACAGAGATCGTTAAATGCAGTTTACTGAGGCATATTTCCAACCGGGCTTCAGGTATTTCAGACGTCTTGGTATGATTAAATTTGGATGAAATTGTCGTGTATTAATGGGCTTTGAGAGTGTGAGTTTGGGTCATCTGTGCGTGAATTTGAAAAATCAGCACAAAGGTTTGGTTATCGGTACCGGTCCTCTCTTTGCGTTCCCTGGCGCCCTTAGCGGTTTTCCCAACGGTGAGCGTGAATATAGTGAGGTGCTTTAGTGAGGGTATAGAAAGCTCTTCCATGGCTCTGGGGTCGCCTAAGATTTCTTATAACCGCCAAGGGCGAAGAGGGGTAAAGGTGACGTTGAGCGAGTGTAAATCGACATCCTGCGGTTTTAGCTGGATATCTTTTCTGGACAGAAATATGACAATAGTCAATTAATCCAGACATGGTATGTTTGTACGATCTTGAGATAAGGACGTGGACCTTTTACAATTTGATGGCAGAACTGTAATGGACGGTAAATAAACATACCATGTCTTTTAAACACCGGTTCTG
>DATGBT010000196.1:0-10205 GCA_035312505.1 Balneolaceae bacterium
ATCCAATATGATTACAAAAACAGAAGCAATTGTGCTGAAAACTGTGGATTATAGTGAATCCAGCATAATTGCTACGCTGTTCACCCGGAAGCACGGTACCATCGCCGTTATTGCAAAAGGGGCTCGAAAGCCTAAAAATAAGTTTTCTGCCTACCTGGTTGTGGGACAGGTTCTGGAAGTAGTCTATTACATGAAAACCACACGCGCGGTGCAAACTCTTTCCGATGCATCTTACCATATAAAGCTGGGTAGTCTTCGGGTTGACATTGAAAAGATGGCTCTTACGATGTCGACAATGGAATTTATACGTCAGGTGGTTCACGATAACGAAGTGAATGTCGAGCTTTTTAATTTTCTCCTTAAAATGCTGAAGTGGCTGAACGATCAGGAAACTGTATCTAAAATTATTTTTCCCTATATACAGCTTCGCGTACTTGAGTATGTGGGTATAGGTTTGCAGCCCGATGAAACAGTGTTGCAAAAAACGAGTAAAATAGGTTATATAAACATTGAGACGGGCTCTTTATCTGATGTGTCTGAGGGTTCAGAAAGCATAAAGCTTTCAGAAAATCAGACACTTTTTTTAAAAACCGGGCTCACATCAAAAAGTTCAACTCTTTTTGAGATTAAAATGGCCGATAATGAACTAAAAGATCTGATTGAATATTTAGACAGGTATATACGTTATCACATCGAAGGTGTGAAAACTCGTCGGTCCGACGTAATTTTTGATCAGCTATTAAACGGATACTCATGACAAACAGAGATAAATTTCTTACCGCCACGCTTTTGGTTCTGATCGGCATTATGGCAGGAATGATATTAATGCTTTTCCGCCAGGGAACGGTTTCTTTTGACTTGGCCGAGGTTCAGGTTACGGAAGTTACCCGAAGCGAAACGCCATTTTGGTCTGATGACGATCTTGAAAAAATTGATGATAAGTTTTTGTTCAAGAGTGTGGCAAAATCGGTTACCCCATCTGTTGTTTACATCGAAACCATTATTTCGAACCGAAATCGCGAAGCC
The DNA here is from genome assembly GCA_035312505.1 of Balneolaceae bacterium. Taxonomy (GTDB): domain Bacteria; phylum Bacteroidota; class Rhodothermia; order Balneolales; family Balneolaceae; genus Rhodohalobacter. The sequence goes on from DATGBT010000196.1 coordinate 1,027, forward strand.
AGCAACGAACGAGATGGTGAAGACAATCCGATATGGGATCGTTTTTTACCTCCAAGGGCCCGCACGGTAGGTTCGGGTGTTTTGATTTCGAGTGATGGCTATATTCTAACAAATAACCACGTGGTAGAAGATGCGGTAAGAGACGGCATTAATGTGACTCTCGACGACAAGCGATCTTTTGATGCCAGGATTGTAGGCAGAGACCCAAGTACAGATTTAGCCGTTTTAAAAATTGATGCACGCGGTGTTCCGGCAGCTGTTATTGGAAATTCCGACAAAGTAGAAGTAGGGGAGTGGGTGCTTGCCATTGGAAATCCGTTTCGTCTCCGCTCCACGGTTACTGCTGGCATTGTAGGTGCTTTGAGCCGGGATGTTCAGATCATTAACGACGAGTACAGAATCGAAAGTTTTATTCAAACGGATGCTGCTATAAACCGCGGTAACAGCGGTGGGGCACTCGTAAATACAAGCGGAGAATTAATTGGAGTAAATACAGCCATTGCAACCCAGAGCGGCTCATATCAGGGCTATGGTTTTGCAGTTCCAAGTAATCTTGCTCTGAAAGTGGCCGAAGATTTAATTGAGTTTGGTGAAGTTCGAAGAGGAATAATGGGTGTTAGCATACAAACTGTGAATGCACGAATTGCCCAAAGAATTGGACTGGAGGATATCCGGGGCGTTGTTATTAGTGGCATTGGAAGTAAAAGCGCGGCTGAGAAATCGGGTCTAAGGCCAGATGATGTAATTCTGGCTGTAAATGGAGATACCGTAAATGAATCCAACCAGCTGCAGGAGAAAGTAGCTATGTTCCGTCCGGATGATAATGTGGACCTCAAAATATGGAGAGATGGAGAGATATTAACGGCTACCCTCAAGCTGGAAGAGATGCAAAGGAGTGAACCGGTTGCAACAAGAATTGAGAATTTTGAAGATGAGCCTGAAATGGAATCATGGCGCGAAATTCCTGAGTTTGGAGATGGTTCAGGTGTTGTCCAAAAAGAATTTCCTGAGCCCGGATTTACACTTCGGGCTCTTGCCAGTCCCGAAGACCCGGATAAATTTAATATTTATATTCTGGATGTGGAACCGCAATCCGAAGCGTTCATGAGAGGGATAGAAGAGGGAGGCGAACTTCTGGAATTAAACGGGAATGCCGCCGACAACCTCGATGAAATTGAAAATGAGATTTTTGATTCCATTGAAAACAACAGATCTTTACGGTTGAAAATTATGACCCGATCGGGTACTACAGGAAATTATAAACTTTATTGATTCATTGATGAGAACTCTGTTTACTCTATTTATTTTGACTTCACTTTTATCAGGATGTGCATCTGTAGAGCCGGTTACTCAGCAAGAAGAAAAGGATGTATCCACCGAAAACCGGTCTTCAGCTCCAGAATGGTTTAATCCACTGGAAACGTCCATTTCTGATTCTGTCACAGTACATGGGTTTGCACTTGCTTCAGCCACAGATTCCAGTGAGGCTGTTTTGCTGGCAGAAAACTCGGCGCTTAACAACCTTCGTTACGAGATAGATTATATGGCAGAAACCACAAGAGAAATGCTGGTTGAAAATGATAAAAGTACCCCATACTCTGAGGCACATTTTATTATGAAACTGCGAAATACGGTTCGTGATTTACCACTCTCAAACACGACGTTTGAAATCGAATCATATCGATCAGATAAAGGTATTTTTCAAGTATATGCGAAGGCATCACTTTCTAAAAGCATCCTTTGGGATACCATATCAGACCATTTGGGCGACAGTGAATTTGTGGATGCCTTTAAGACGTCTTCAGCAGAATAATCAGCCCAGTGGCTCAAACCTCGATTGGAAAAACCGTAGATACTCTGGTTCATAAACAAATTTTAAACCGCTGATGTCGGCTGCATTTTCCACAACTGCTTCAACCGACTCTGCAACAACATCCATGTGAGCTTGCGTATATACCCTTCTTGGAATGGTTAAACGAACAAGTTCGAGCTTTGGATAGTTATTCTCGCCTGTTTCCGGGTTTCGGCCTGCGGAAACCACACCACGCTCCATTGCACGCACACCGGAATCGAGATAAATGGCGGCTGCCAATGACTGAGCCGGGAGCTGATCCTGAGTGAGATGGGGTAAGATCTTTTTCGCATCAAGAAAGATACCGTGACTCCCCACCGGCTTTACAATTGGCACGTTCATATTAATAAGTTTTTTACCCAGGTATTGAACCTGACCAACACGTGCGCGAATATGATCGTACTGCACAGATTCCTGAATGCCAACTGCCAGCGCCTCCATATCGCGCCCGGCCATTCCTCCGTAGGTATGCAGGCCTTCATAAATGACGACCATATTTCGGGCCCGGTCAAACAATTCTTCGTCGTTTACTGCCAGAAATCCACCGATATTTACGAGCGCATCCTTTTTTGCACTCATCGTAGCTCCGTCAGTGAGGGAACATATTTCCATCACAATGTCGCCAATGGAATGGTTCTCATATCCCGGCTCTCTTTCTTTAATGAAATACGCATTTTCAGCAACGCGGGTCATGTCGTGAATAATCTTAATCCCGTGTTTTTGAGTTAATTCACGGACCTGTTTTAAATTACTTAGAGAAATTGGCTGGCCACCGGCCATATTTACTGTGGTAGATATAGCGACGTATGGAATATTCTCAGCTCCTTTATCATGGATGAGATCTTCCAGTTTATTCAGATCCACATTAGCTTTAAAAGGATGTTCATTCGCTGGGTCGTGGGCTTCATCAATGATTACATCCACAAAGGTGCCACCAGCCAGTTCCTGATGAAGTTTGGTTGTGGTGAAATACATATTACCGGGAATATAGTCGCCCTCTTTAATTAGAAGCTGTGAAATAATGTGTTCGGCAGCTCTGCCCTGATGGGTAGGTACAAGGTACTTATATCCATAATTTTTCCTTACAGAATCCTCCAGGCGATAAAAATTGTTGCTGCCTGCATAGGCTTCATCTCCGAGCATAAGGCCGGCCCACTGCCGGTCGCTCATTGCAGAGGTTCCGCTATCAGTAAGCAGATCAATATAAACCTCGGAGGATCTGAGTAAAAATGTATTGTAACCGGCACCTTTTATAGCTTTTTGTCGTTCTTTGTGCGTGGAAATATGAACAGGCTCAACCATTTTTATTTTGTACGGCTCAGCCCAAGATCTTCTGTTTTTTTCCATGATAGCTATAGTTTTATTAATAAATTAAATAAAAAGTGTAGTTTGCAGCTATTATTATCTGATGTGCTGCAAAATTGAAGAAATTAATAAGCTATCTGAACGATGGGTAAGCGTGTGGTGTAATACATATGTCGCGGGATATGAGATGCTGTATGCTCATTTTTAAACATATTGTATTAGTGTTTGTCAGTTTTCTCCAAAGCATTTTTGAATGTAGTATATTTTTCAGTGCAGGACAAACAGCTATTATAATTTGTTGTGAGACAAAGCATAAGCTGTTATAAATTACGGTAATTAGCTTGTACAGATACTTTTCAAATCTCAAAATATATGATATCTTACTATGTCAACGTCTCATATAAATAAGAAAAATTTTAAGGAGTTAATCATAAGAGTTAGAAAAGCATATAAGGAACTGAAGAGAAAGATAAGTCTATAATATATTGACCAATACTATCAAATATTAACAATAACAATGAACACAATGAAAACAATGAACAAATTGCTACTTGTTGTACTGCTGTCAACCATAATGTTCGCTTCACCCGTGATGTCGCAGGATAATGAAGAGCCGAACAGATTTAGTATCGGATTACTTGGCGGAGTAACTCAGGGGCACATGAATATTGGAACTGAGCTCGACCCCACATTTGGCTTTAACCTGCGATACGCTGCAAACCCTACTGTGGCTGTGCAGGCAAATTTCATGTTTGGTGAAATGACAACTTCCGACAGTGACGGGTTTGATGATAACGGTAATTATTTCGAGCGGTCATTTACAAATAGCTATATAACCTCCTCTTTTACATCGCAGTTAAATCTTCTCAGATTACTGGGGTCTACCTCCGAAACCGTAAATTTGTACGCAAGCGCAGGCTTGGGTCTTATTTTTAATGACGTGACGACTGAGTTAGGAAACAAAACTCCTGATAATTGGACTGAATTTATTGGCGAAGATCATTCAGAACCAGCTTTCTTCGGTACATTCGGTACGGGTCTTCGATTTAACCTGGCCAAACGCGTGGATCTGTTTGCACAGTATGACTTCAACATATCTAATTCAGATTTGATTGACGGCCACAGAACCCGGCCGGATCTCGAAATAGACAAATACAGAAGAACTCCGGATTACTGGAGCAGCATCACAGCTGGATTGCAGATTAAATTTGGCAGCAGCGATAAAGATGCCGACTGGCACACATATCAGCCATACTCCGATCCATCTGCAATAGCAAGGCTTGAAAGCCAAATTGCAGAACTCGATCAGCGTGTACGTGAGAATACCTCCCGCAACGATGATCAGGACGACATGATTCGTGCACTTGAAGACAGGATGGACGAGATGAATGAGAAAATTGACAATCTCGGCGTTCTTATTGCCGATATGGATCGCGTAGATATTACGGTTGACAGCGATATATTATTTGCATTCGACTCTTCCACAATTCGTGAAACAGCCAAACCAACTCTGGCAAAAGTTGTGCGTGCACTTGCAAATAATCCGGAAAAAACTCTTACCGTTACCGGCCATACCGACAGTGTAGGAACCGAAGAGTACAACCAGGGACTTTCTGAAAGACGCGCTGCCTCAGTTAAGCGTTATCTTGTCCAGTCTGGCATAGATGAAGACAGAATAACGACTTACGGAAGAGGAGAAACCCAACCATTAGTTCCCAACGAAAGTCCGGAAGCCAGAATGATGAACAGACGTGTTGAATTGGTTATAGAATAACGGTTCAAGTACTTTGTAAAATAGTTTTCCAAGGGATGTTGCTCACGGCAGCATCCCTTTTTTTATGACGGGGATGGAACAGACAATGGAATTTATACATCAAATAGATCAGAGAGATAGTTGAATCCCAGCCATAAACCATCTTCCGGGCATGGGTGCACCCAGTATTTCCTGATAGTTTTCATCGGTGATATTCATTACCCGCGTATACATTCGAAAACCATTATCAAATGGGAGTAGGGAGAATTTTACATTGGTAACAAAGTATGATTCGGGTACAAAAGCGTTAACAATTTCTGCCGCATCTGCAGAGCGAATTCTGTAGGAAGACTCCGTATTAAGCTGGAAAAAAGAGGTAGCATAGCTTAGTCCAGCTAAAACCTGATGGCTTGGGTGGTTTGCGATATATCTTGAAACGGTTCCGGCATCAGATGTCGTTTTTATGTAGGTGTAGCCGGTATTTAATCTCAGTGAGCGGCTATTAATTGACAAGAGCTGTGAGCTTGCCATAATTTCAATGCCCTGTGTTTCGGAATTTGCGATGTTTTGAGCATAAAAATACTCTTCACCGACTATGAGATTGTCAGCATTGATAATTGCTGAAGAGGGCGTGAGGCTGTAATCAATTAAATTGTCGGAAGAACGGATAAAGTAAGTAGGTGAAATACTAAGAAGAGGTGTCGGTTTCCAGTCAAACCCAAAGTCAAAGGTAACGGATTCCTCAGGCTTTAAATCGGGATTACCAATATTTCGCAAAGGTGTGAGATTTGGAATTTCTGATGAAACAAACCGCTCTGTAAAATCGCCATTACGAACAGCACGGCCAATAGATGTTCTAAGTGTCCAGTCTCTAATGTTGTAAGCTGCACTAAACTGGGGCAGAAAATTAGTGGATCCAACGGAGTGAAATTGCAGGCGTAAACTACCTGTGAGACTTAGGCCATTTTGCCAGCTTGCTGTACCTATGGTGTATAACCCGCCGCTGCTATTGCTGTGGTCTCCACGGTCTGTACTATTTATGGCTTTATTGGAGAGCTGCCCCCCGGAAAGCAATTTCAACGTTTTAAAACGGCTTTTTGGTTCAGAAAAGTTGTATTGATGAGACAGGTTTACAAAAAAGAGATCGGTTGTGTGTTCGTTGGCAGGAGAGATATCAGGATTGAAATCGAAAATATCGTTAACTCTTCTGAAGGAAGTGTTGAGCTCTAATCTGTGGTTTTGGTGGTCGAATGTTACAGCTGCAAGGCTCCATCGATTTTTAATCGTTTCTGTTGATTCATCAAAAATACTACGGGTATAGAAATATCGGGCGTTAAAATCCCTGTAATCAGATCCTGCTCGTAGATACCAGGAAAGCTTCTGATTAATGCGGTTGGAAATAGCCGCTGAAAATGAGGTCATTTCAAAAAAAGTGTTGAAGTTACGTTCTTCTGATACACCTTCGGTGAATGCTGGATTGGCAAAGCTTTCCCCATCACTTCGCTTATCCCTGGCAGAAAAACTAAATCGCCAGCTATCACTTTGCAGCTCTGCAGATGCATCCGCCATGGTTAACCCATGTTCTCCGATCGAGACATCCGCAAAAGCCCTTGAAACGTTCTTTCCTGACGATACTGTGCGAACTTCCCGCTCAAGATACATCTTGGTTTTAATATGAACTACACCGCCTACGGCATCGGCTCCGAAGGATGTGCTTGCCGGGCCCCTGATCAGCTCAATCTGACCGATTTCCGACATGGATACCGGAATATTGGCATTGAAATGGCCGGTTAACGGATCATTCAGGGGTACATTATCCAACATAAACAGCACTTGAGAGTAGGTACTGCCGCGAATTCCCACATCGGCCTGCACCCCAAATCCATTTCTACTGTTCATATTAATTCCTGGTAAATTTCTGAGCAGCTCATCAACGGATGTGGCGGGCATTTTTCGAATGTCTTCAGACGTCAAAACCGATACGCTCTTTCCGCTTTCTGAAATATCGGTGGTAATGCGGGATGCGGAAACCGATATGCTATCGAGCTCAACAACAATTTGTGCAACTGCGACGGATGAAAATGAAGTTGATAGTAGAAACAAGGAAAAGCTGAGGATAATAATCTTCATAGAAAAAGATGCTTTGCGATGAATGGGCCGGGACCCATTTCTGCTGGAATTAGTTATTTAAAGAGACACGATTTTTTGTGTTGATTACAAGATAAGTCAATAATTTTTTTAATCGAAGAAGAGCAGGTAGTTGTTCTAAATTTGTCTGATTTTAAAACGATATCATGGTTTCGTGTGTTCATTGGGCAAACAGAAAAAAAGGCATGAAGAATCTTACAAAATCAGATAAAAGCAGAATTATAGAAATGGCATGGGAAGACCGCACTCCCTTCGACGCCATAGAACATCAGTATGGCCTACCGGAAGAAGATGTGATCTCCCTGATGCGGAAAGAGATGAAACGCTCGAGTTTTAAAATGTGGAGAAAGAGGGTGAGCGGCCGCCAAACCAAACATCGTTCGTTGCGGAAGAAGAACGTTAATCGATTCACCAGTCCGTATTGATTTTTTGAGTCGCTCTTACGTCTGAGTCAATTCCTCTCTATATTGAGCCTGCATCAAAAAAAATCTATTAGTTTTTCGAATGACATATCTATCGGTAGAAAACCTCGGTAAAAGCTACGGGGTGGAAACCCTGTTTTCAGGACTCACATTTGGCATAAAAAAGGGAGATAAAACGGCGCTTGTGGCAGAGAACGGCACAGGAAAGTCAACGCTATTAAGGATTATAGCCGGCAAAGAGAAACCCGATACCGGCGAAGTAATGACCCAAAATAACATCAGAATTGGATTTTTAGAACAGGAGCCGGCGCTTGACGATTCAAAATCTATAAGAGAGTACATTTCTACGGGAAATTCGGAAATTGTCTCCATCGTTCAGGAATATGAAAAAGCCGTTGAGGCACAGGCCGAAAACTATAATGAGCAGACGCAGCAGCAGTTCGAAAAAGCGTCTGAAGCGATGGAGGCTGCCAACGCATGGGATTTTGAACAGCGGATGGAGACGATTCTTGGAATCCTTCAAATCAATGACCTGGAACAGCCCATAAGCACCCTGTCCGGAGGAGAGAGAAAGCGGGTGGCACTTGCGTTTGTACTGCTCGATAATCCCGACTTTCTGATTTTGGATGAGCCCACAAACCACCTGGATGTAGAGATGATTGAATGGCTCGAAAACTATCTTATTCAGAGCAGTGTAACTCTGTTTATGGTTACTCACGACCGCTACTTTTTAGACCGGGTTTGTAACCATATCATCGAGATGGAAAACAGCAAACTCTACCATCATAAGGGCAACTACCAGTATTTTCTGCAAAAAAGGGCGGAGCGTGAAGAGATCGAACAAACGCAACTCAACAAAACAAAACAGCTATATAAAAAGGAGCTGGAGTGGATGCGCAGAGGTCCCAAGGCGCGAACATCGAAATCGAAATCGCGGATTGATGACTTCTACGAAACCAAAGAGAAAGCCCATTCTCAGAAGGAAAGCAGCGAACTACAGCTGGAAGCCAGTATGGCCCGAATGGGGAAAAAGATCGTTGAGGTTAAGAATGTGTCGAAATCGTTTGATGATTTGGTCATCCTGAACTCATTTTCCTACTCATTTACGCGGGGTGAACGCATTGGGATTATTGGCAAAAACGGGGCGGGCAAGAGTACATTCTTAAATATACTTACGGGTAAAGAACCGGTAGACGAAGGAGAAATTGTGACCGGAGAAACGATCGTATTTGGCCACTACAAACAGAAAGGAATCAATATTGATGAAAATGAGCGCGTAATCGACGTGATGAAAAATATCGCGCGCGTTGTAAAACTCTCGGATGGAAGTGAGGTTTCTGCCTCACAGTTCCTGGAGCATTTCATGTTTACGGCAGATATGCAGTATACCCCCGTTCATAAACTAAGTGGCGGAGAAAAACGAAGGCTTGGGCTGATGATGACCCTGATCAAAAATCCAAACTTTCTGATTTTGGATGAGCCGACAAACGACTTGGATTTGACCACGTTGCAAAAGCTGGAGGAGTTTTTGGAGTCTTTTGGTGGTTGCCTTATTCTGGTTTCTCACGACCGGTTTTTTATGGATAAACTGGTGGACCACTATTTTGCTTTCGAAGGAGACGGCGTTATCCGGGATTTCCATGGCACATATGAGGAGTACAGAGAACTGAAAGCCGAAGAGAATGCAGAGGTGAAAAAG
>DATGBT010000197.1:0-10642 GCA_035312505.1 Balneolaceae bacterium
ATTCTGATCCTGACAATAATAATGATGCACCCATTATAATAACTATCGAGGTAGATGGACCTAATTTTTTCTCTACAAAAAAAATAGAAGGCAGAAAAGCAAAAAGATTCTGATCACATTTCAAAAAATCATTCAAAAAACCAGCAGGAAAATCTCATCCTTTCTCCTGCTGGTTTATAATTAGAATTGGTTAATGCTTTTAAGCAGCCTAACTATAGGGTACTGAAACTCAATAAAAAAAGTAAAATTCAGACCGTTTTCTCTTCTATTTTCTTTCCCGCAATTGTATCTTACAGGTATGGTAATATTAACAATTAAGCCTGTTTCCGGTACCTGCCATAATCGTATTAATGAGTATATATTCTATTAATAAAAAAACATTCCATACAGGAGCTTAAAATTCCGTGCAGGCTGCAAAAAATAATCAGAAGAAAATGAAGATCACATCTGCAAGCGACGCCCTTAAATATGTACAATCCAACGATCACGTATTTGTTCATACTGCTGTAGCGGCACCTCTTCAGCTTATACAGGCGCTCACCAATCGTCATAATGAGCTAAGAAACGTTACAATCTATCATCTGCATACGGAGGGACCCGCTCCGTACGTGAATCCTGAATACAGCCGTTCTTTTCACACCAAATCATTCTTTGTAGGAGCCAACGTACGTAAGGCTGTAGAAACGGGTGAAGCCGATTACATTCCCGTTTTTTTGAGCGAAATCCCCCATCTGTTTAACCGCGGAATTATCAATCTTGATGTAGCCCTGGTGCAGGTAAGCCCCCCCGATAAACACGGGTACTGTTCCCTGGGGGTTTCTGTTGATGGTTCACGAGCAGCGGTGAATAATGCCAAAACAGTTATTGCACAGATTAATCCGAATATGCCGCGAACACACGGAGACGGCATCATTCATAAATCGCAGATCGACTTTGCAGTGGAATCGAATGATAAACTTCCTGAATTTCCACCTGCCGAACTACAGGAAACCGAACTGAAAATTGGCCGTCACTGTGCAAACTTAGTCGAAAACGGAGCTACTTTGCAAATGGGAATCGGGTCAATACCGGATGCCGTTCTTGCGTCCCTCACCGGCCATAAAAATCTCGGAGTTCATACCGAAATGTTTTCCGACGGCCTTATCAGCCTACTTGAAAGCGGTGTAGTGAATAATTCGAAGAAAAGAATTCACCCGAACAGAACTGTGGCTTCATTCTTGGTAGGGTCAAATAAGTTATACGATTTTGTGGACGATAATCCCAACGTGGCTATGCTCGACTGCGCCTATGTAAACGACACCGCTGTGATTCGCAGAAATCCAAAAGTTACGGCAATTAACAGCGCCGTTGAGGTAGATCTTACCGGTCAGGTTTGCGCCGATTCGATTGGAACGCGACAATATTCAGGCGTTGGCGGCCAGATGGACTTCATACGTGGTGCGTCTCTCTCTGAAGGTGGAAAACCGATAATTGCGCTGCCTTCAACCACACGCCGTGGTGAAACAAGGATAGTACCCTTCCTGAAAAAGGGAGCCGGTGTGGTTACAACACGAGCACACGTTCACTATATTGTAACGGAGTACGGTTCTGCACAACTTTATGGAAAAGGCATGCGTGAACGGGCAAAAGCACTCATTCAAATTGCTCATCCCGATAACCGTGAAGAACTCGAAAAAGCTGCATTTGAGCGTTTTAATAAACTCTAAATGTTGTTATCCTCTATCAACAGTATAAACTCTTAATTTTCGAAACATGAGTAAAAACGGTCATCCTTCATTTATGACGTACAGCAGCAGTGAAATATCTTCCTACATCGACAGCCTTGGAGAGGTAGAACCCGGCAAGGAGTTCTATTTGCTGGTGCTGTCGGGGCCATATCGCGCAGCCAAGAAACGGTTTGAAGAGCGGATGGAAAAGAAAGTAGGTTCGCTCACCGAAGTTGACCTGCGAACGCTCATCTTTAACGACGAACAGGAGTCGTTCAAAAGGATAGACTCATTTTTCAGTCAGCTCTCAGATACTGAGGACCGGCTTCTGTTGAGAAATGGGGACGTACTTGCAGGCGAATATACCGGCCATACCTACTCCACGGTAAGGTATGCTACCCCGCAGGAGAAATATCTGCTAAGTAAAATGAAGGAGAGTAACCGCTTTATTGTCATCGATATTCTTGAGTATGAAAATATTGACAAGACTCTTGAGCGTCATTCGAAGAACATCATTCGTTTTGATCAGCCACACTCATTTTTTGGTAAGTTACTCTGGAAACTAAAGCAGGTTTCCCTGAACGGACACACATTTGCCAACAAGCGACGGCCACTGGCTGAGCAATAAAGCTGTTATCAAAACAGGGTATTTACTAAAAAGGGATGGTTCTGACTTTCAACGGAATCATCCTTTTTTTATTGAACCCTGGTTCAAAATAAGATCAAAGGCTCCAAAAGTCCCCCTTGGAAGGGGGAAAGAACGACAAAGTTGTTTAGGGGGATGACCCTCTGAACATTGATTTAACTCAAATATTTATTATTTGGCTTCGAATTCGCTACGTTTCATCATCCATTACACCCCTTGTCTCCTGACATTACCCATGTAATTCATAAAAAACTAAAAATCGTATGATGATTTTCATTGGCCTCGAATTTGTGGGTGGATTGAGAGAGTCTGCTGATCTGCGGAAGCAGAATTTCACACCAGCTCAGATGGTAATAAACCGATGTTTTTCCTGATGGACCATTGCTCATTTTTTGGACGCGAAGCGAAATTCTGCAGCAGATCGGCAACGGCCGCCGCCCACAAATTCGCAGCCTTGATTTTTTCCCAACGGGATGCCTTTGGCATGGTTCGTCCCGAAACATCGGGATGAACGAACGCTACAACGGATTGGGAAACAATAGTTTAAATGTTACCAGAAAATATTACATGGGTAATGTCAGCCCTTGTCCCTACTTTTGTGCCATAAACGTAATGTGTTTTATTGTAACTAACACACGAATCAACCGGCTGCGAAGTGAGGGCAAAGCTTGATGTTCTGTCTTATCACAAGCTCTCAAGGGTAAGAGCGAGCTGTAAGCATCTACACTTTTACCTTACTCTCCTGTTTAGGATCAAGATCGTACAGTGAAGATGCGGTTGCCTGAATGGTTTTATACCACTCGTTCCCAAATGTATCGTTAATTTCATAGTAATCTGAAAAGTCGGGCTGTCGTATTTTCATCTTCCACTCCTGGTTTTTGGCTTTAAAAACAGGATCAATATGGAGTAGTTCATGATATATCAACATTTTGCGGGTGTCATCATCCAGCATATCCCAAAGCTCTCCCGATACTTCAATCAGGTAGTCGTTCCCTGAGTAGTGCTTCACCTCGCGGGTGGCTTTCATACATTTGGCAGCACGCTGTTTCGATATATTCGGATATACCAAAAGATACCCGATTTGTGCGGGGCCCAGCTCAATTTTATGTGTCTCAATTACCCCGGCTGCCAGTTCCTGCAGCTCTGGGGACTCAATCAGCTCTTTGTCGGTAAGCCTGATGTCGCCTTTAGGATCTAAAAATTCATTATCCTGCATAAATCAAATTATTTTCGTGGAATTAGCATTCTTTTTAATGAGTCGTTAAGATACAAAACATCACACCGATATCACTGTTTCGTCTGTATGAATTATTGCAAAACATACTTCTGCAACCCCGTACCGCTATCATATTTCACTGATAAATGAGTATCTTGAAAAAAAGACTCGATAATGATAATAGTCGACTAAAATCATGAATTTATGAAAAATGGACTACTTGCAGGACTTATAGGAGTGAGCATTGTGCTTAGTGTTGACTCAATAACCCGTGTAATTTTATCAACATACCTGGGTCAGGAAATCTTAATGTTCTCTTACAACGGATACCCCGGTCTTGTATGGCCGTTCCTGCTGGCTTTTATTGCAGGAGTCAGCAGCTTTTTGGGGGGTACCTTTTCTCTTACATACGGGAAGAATCACAGAGTTTTTGCACTCATTTCTTTTTTGGTTTTTCTAGGTGTTTTGAGATATGGTCAAATTCATCTGCTCTACGAAACCGAGGGACTCTTCTATCCGATAACCGCTCTTGTATTTTCTCTTATTGCTCTTTTAGCTGCCTGGAAGGTTACCTCAACCAAAACCACTTCTGAAAGTGAACCTTTCAATGAAGATGAAACCTCTAAGCCGAAGCACCACCAACCCGGAAATCCCGATTCGTAGCATCAATCTCATCTATCGGGAGATCTCTCCATTTCATCAGCTGTACGAGTATCTGTTCGCGAACATGTGCTTTCAGCTTTTTTACGTCCGTCTTATCAAAATCAGATACATCAACCGGGGGTAAAACTTTAAGCTTAATATCGTGACTCGGTTCAAATACCCACGATTTCTTTGGAAGGCAACCCTGAGTTCCGTCGATGACCATTGGTAAAATATTCACCTTCTTTCTGAGTGCGAGATCAAAAGCGCCGTAAGAAAAGCGATTTAGCTTTCCTGTTTTAGAGCGGGTCCCTTCAGGGAAAAACATAACGGATACATTCTGGTCCAGCATCTCTGAACAGGCTTTAAACACACCTGCCTTTTTTGTGATGCTCTTCCTGTCAACGGGGATATCTTTCGACCAACGCATCATTCTGCCAAGTACCGGTATGTTGAACAGCTCTTTTTTTGCCACCCATTTCATCTCCCAGGGTAAATTTGAAATAAGAGGGATGTCGGCATTTGAGAGATGGTTGCAAACCATTACATAGGGTTCACGATCATTAATGCCGTTATGTCCGCTGATCTCAATAGCCCAGTTCGGATTCAGTCTGGAAATGTATTTGCCCAGATTTCTGAACATTCGTCCGGTTTTATACCGAACCGGGTCCCTGTCGAACAACGACCATAGAAACAGCAAAGGAACCCAAAACAGAACTAAAAGCACAATTCCTGCCCATATCGCTATGGATTTTACAACCTGCATAGAATGTATAACTACTTAAGTTTTGGAAAGAAGCTTTTTAAAATACCCCAAACTCCTTTCGATGGTTTTCTGGTTCGTTTGTTTCGCTCCACTGCCTTTTCCACAACGGGTGGGAGCACAATTTTTTCCTGCGGTTCCTGTTCCTTCTCTTTCACCTCTTTGGAAGGCCTCTCTTCTGCTTTTTTTGGTTTACTTTCCGTAATTTGCTTGGTTTCAGACTCCGATTTTTTTATCCGGTCGTTCCCTCCTTTTCTTGCAGGTCGTTTTGAACGATCCTGTTCCGGCTGCGAATCAGATTTTTGATCCCTTTTCTCCTGTTTCTGTTTCTGTTTATTATCTGGAGATTTTTTGGTAGATGACGGCGTTGACTTTCTTCTGTCGTTCTTGCCGGAATCCTTTTGTTTTTTCTCTGAATCGTCCTTCCCGGAAGTTCCTGTATTAAATCCTTCCTCCCACGAAAACTCTTTCACCGCGGAGAACTCTTGCGGAACATCAATTTGTTTAATTTTATTTCCTTTAATATTCGTAATGCTGCGGAAGGTCTTACTATCACGGCGCGTTACAAATGTAATGGCGATACCGCTTTTGTCATACCTGCCCGTTCTCCCGATTCTATGTACGTAATCATCAGAGTTATTGGGTACATCATAATTGATAATAATCGAGACCCCTTTAATGTCGATGCCCCGTGCAAGAACATCTGTTGCTACAATAACAGGCACCTTTCCATTTTTGAAGGCATTTAAAGCGCGGTTTCTTTCATCCTGAGAACGATCACCGTGAATACTGGCCGCTTTAATACCCTCTTTCTTCAGCAGACGCTGCAGTTCATCGGTACCCTTCTTCGTTGAGGTAAAGATGATGCAGGAATCCCACTTTAGCTGATCAAATATTCCTTTTACCAACGGAATTTTTTGATGGCTGAGCAAAGAATACGCGCGCTGCTCAACCGATGCAGTTGGCTTCGACCGTTCAATCTCAATCATATCAGGGTTGGTCATAATCGACGACGCCAGCTTTTTAATTTCACCGGGCATGGTTGCGGAAAAAAGGAGCGTTTGTCTTTTTTCAGGTATCCATGATATAATTTTTTTCATATCGGGAAGGAAACCCATGTCCAGCATACGGTCAGCCTCATCAAGTACGAAATATTCCAGGTTAGAAAAATCGATGCCTACCACTTTATTTTGATCAATCAAGCGCCCGGGTGTTGCCACAATAATATCAACACCGGCTTTTAGCGCTTTCGCCTGAATGGAGAAATCGCTGCCCCCAATTACGGTTGCCGAAGTAATTCCTGCGTGGTAACCAATGGCAAAGATCTGCTCATCAATCTGGGTTGCAAGTTCTCTGGTTGGGCTCAGAATGAGTGCTTTCACCCCTTTTCTCTCACTTTTCAGAACCCGCTGCATAATGGGTATTACAAATGCCCCGGTTTTTCCTGTTCCTGTCTGAGCCACACCAATCAGGTCTTTGCCGCCTAACACAATGGGTATGGATTGCTCTTGAATGGGTGTCGGCTCTTCAAACCGTAAATCTCTTAATCCCGCTAGCAGGGATTCCTCAAAATCAAATTCACTAAACTTCAAATGTACTCTTTATTTTATTATCGTTTATCGCTTCTTAATCAACTGTTTAATATAACAACTAAAACGCAAGTAAATTGAAAATAATCTGACCTCCCTCTCCCCTTTTTATACGATTGAAAAAAGGTTACCTTAACGCCCGAAACAACTTTACTAATACCAAATATTTTTTATGAAAAACTACCTTTTAAAACTCACTACACTCACATTTGCGGCTGCGATGTTTACAGCATGCGGAAACTCTTACGAGTCTGCTGCTCCTGATATTACCGACCGTAACGACTCTCTTCACTACAGTTTCGGATATCTGCAGGGTGCAAATCTTGCAAATCAGGGCATCGATGATGTCGATATGAACAACTATGTTGCCGGATTCATGACGGCTATGGACGAGGCCGATTCTTCTGTGATAAATGATGGCGATATGCAGGCCCTCATTCAGTCTTACTTCCAGGAACTACAAATGAAGCAAATGGAAGAGCGCGCAGCCGAAGCCGATGTAAACATGGAACAGGGACAGGCGTTTCTTGAAGAAAATCTACAAAACTCAGACGTAACCGAAACCGAATCAGGTCTTCAGTATCGTGTACTCGAAGAGGGTGATGGTCCCAAGCCGGAAGCTACAGACCGGGTACAGGTTCACTATGAAGGCTCTCTGATTACCGACGAGGTTTTCGACAGCTCCTACGAAAGAGGCGAGCCCGTTACATTTCCGCTTAACCAGGTAATTCCGGGATGGACCGAAGGCGTACAGCTGATGAGTGTTGGTTCCAAATATCAGTTTTTTATCCCAGCTGATCTTGCATACGGAAACAACCCACCCCAGGGAAGTATCATTAAACCGGGATCTGTTCTTATTTTTGAAGTAGAACTTCTCGATATCGTAGAAGAGTAGTATCATCGATTTCCGAAAGCCCATTGACCTTTAGCTTCAATGGGCTTTTTTTGTATATACGATATCATGAATATTCAATACATGTTAGATCATGAATAACTGTTCTATTTGCTTACGAATGTTTGATTTTTTTATATATCGATTATCAACCTTTTTTGTAGAGAATAGCAAAGATGAATTCGTTGTTATACTGCGTAAATCTGCGGTAAACTCAGCGATACTCCGGGAGAATAAAAACCTATATTAATTTCGTTGTAAGCATCTTTCATTTGTTAATCCGTTTTAAATAGTTGTGAACCCAACTGTTTCGCGAAAACCATTATGGATCCACTCGCACAAACTATCAAAGTAAGAGAAAAAGCGCTCGAACTGGGATTCGATATGTGCGGGTTCGCGCGGGCCGAACCGCTTGATCAGGAGGCGTTCCGACTGGAGGAGTGGCTTACCCAGAACCGCCACGGTTCCATGGGCTGGATGGAGAATCATTTCGAAAAGCGGGTAGACCCCACAAAACTGGTACCCGGGTCAAAAAGCGTGGTGAGCGTTATCGCAAGCTATCGGTTCGAAGAGAACGAACAGCACGACCACTGTACGAATCAACCCAAAATAGCCAAATACGCACGAGGGAGAGACTATCACAAGCTGTTTAAAAACAGGCTGAAGAAACTGTTCTTCTACACAAAAGAGCTTGTAGGCGACATCAACGGACGCTTTTTCGTGGACTCTGCACCTGTGATGGATAAAGAGTGGGCGCGCCGCGCCGGACTTGGGTGGACGGGAAAAAACGGGAATCTATTGAATAAAGAGCTTGGTTCGTGGTTTCTTATTGGTGAAATGATATTGGATATACCGTTTGTGTATGATGCGCCACAGACCGATCACTGCGGATCGTGTACAAAATGCATAGAAGCATGTCCTACGGATGCGATTTATGAGCCCTACCGAATCGACGCCACGCGATGTATCTCCTACCTCACGATTGAGCTGAAGGAGAAGATGGATCAAAAGTATGAAGAGGGAATTGGCGAGTGGATTTTCGGATGCGATATATGCCAGGATGTATGTCCATGGAACCGAAAAGCAAATTATGGCCATTTTGATGACCTGAAACCCAGGAAAAACGTTTTGCAGCCAAAACAAGAGTGGCACGAAATTGCGGAAGATGAGTTCCACAGTGTTTTTGAGGGAAGTGCGGTTCGCAGGGCGTCTTATCCACTCTTTACTCACAATGCAGAAATCGCCAAGCGAAATATTGAGAAATGAGATGTGAGAAATGAGATGTGAGAACAGGCTCAGAAAAAGTCCCCCTTCGCCCCGAAGGGATGTCTTTGGCAAAGGGGGTGGTGAGTAACAAAGTTGCTCACAGGGGGATGTTCCCTCCGCGCCCTGGCGGTGGAAAAAATCGTAAAGACGCTTAGAAACATGAAGCTCTGTGGTTCGCCAGTGTGGCAGAACTCCCCTCTCTCACTCTCTCACTCTCAACCTCAACCTAAAAAATCCCCATCACGAGAGCCAGATCAACAGCGCGAGCACACAAACAAGCGAAATCCAAAGCGCCAGTGCACGGCGATTAATTTTTTTCGCCTTTTCAGCTTTGTACCAGGTTCTGGGCTTCACTCCCTGCAGTATAAACGTCGCTACCGCGGCCAGATTTACACAGATAACGTTGGTAGTAACCAATAAAAAAGCGTAATAGGCGAGATCGAACTTCATCTCCCCCACCAGTAGCCCGGCTGTTACCAGCGGTGGCAGCAGCGCAACCGCCACCATCACCCCAATCACCGCCGCCGACATCCCAATGGTGTAGGCGAGCACTCCCGCCGCACCCGAAGCAAGGGCGAGCGCAATATCAGAAAGATGTACCTCGGTCCGGCTTGCAATTTGATATACGCTTTCGTCCACACTCAGCAAAAATCCCAGCGCTACAGAAATCAAAAAGGCAACAGCAATACCCGCAATATTGGATTTTATGGACCTTGATAAAAGCTTGTTGTCTCCAAGGGTGGTTGAAAGAGCCAGACCCACATTGGGCCCAAGCAGCGGCGCTATCACCATTGCCCCGATAACCACGGCCGTGTTGTCCCGGAGCACCCCCAGAGCCGCAACAACGGTTGATAGCGAAACCATTGCAATATAGATTCCCGATAGTTCTACACTATCGGAAATTTGATTATAGAGCTCTTCCCGGCTTACCCGGGCTCCCTGAAGCGGTTTATCCCATGGGTCAGACTCCCCATTATTTTCATTGGATTCGCCATTCTTCTCTTCTTCCTCTTCATCATCTTCCATTCGGGGCAGTGTTGCTTCCACAGCAAGCAATACAAGCCTAAATCCCTCTCTCTCTCCAATAATTTGCTCGGCCTTATCCAGGAAGTTTTCTGTTTTATTGGCATCAACCAGGGCTTTCAGGATATAGGCGTCTTTGGATTCATCATTCCAGTAGTGCTCCACGGAATCATCCTCAAGCAAATCTGCAAACTCATCCTTATGTTCGCAGGGCACCACAACTTCGATCTGTCTAAGCGGCATTTTTGTTTATATGATGTTCATGCGCTTACAAGTTAATAGCACCACTCTGAAGATTTTGCGAGAGTCCGGAAGGTCCTCGCAGAGTTCGCTTTCATGTTAAAAGACTCGTACGGGAGCATTCCCGCCCTCAAACGGTCTTTTAATCATTTTTTAACCGATAAACGCCTAAGATGTTCATCCTTCAATAGAAATATACCATCCATTCAAGTGAACAGAAAGGCAAGAAAGGTGACCCTTCACTTTTATCAGGCTTTAAGGAGGGAATCATGCCCAAGAACCTGCGAGAGTCCGGCAGGTCCTCGCAGAGTTCGATGTTGTGACGAAGGCCTACTTCAGAAGCTATACCGCCCTGATGCAGACGATGCCTCGTCCGATTGTGTCTGATCCTGAATAGAGTGTCTTATGATGGAGACAAAAAGGTTGACAAATAGCCCGACTGATGTAGCGATGGCAATTCCTGCAGGTACCGGGTTCAGTGCGATCAGAAAAATGGTAACCACTCCGAGCCCCAATAGCTGTTTTACAAAGAACTGAGCGGAAAGATTGAGCTTCAGTTCTACATTCCCCTGCTGCCTTGAAAAGTGTGAGGTTATTTGATACAGCCTCCAACCGAAAAGAAGAGCTGCGATGGAAATCATAATAATTACAGCATTCAT
>DATGBT010000198.1:0-5589 GCA_035312505.1 Balneolaceae bacterium
TGAGCCGGATGATTCAGAACCGATATCTGTAGGCTTAAGCGTCTATTCCTTGAACTGCTCAGCATGTCATGGTAGTGACCGTGCAGGTCAGGGACACAGTAACATGCCTTCTCTGATTAACATCGAAGAACGCCTTTCTGACGATGAAATTGAAACAACGGTCACGGAAGGGAAAGGTGTGATGCCGCCCTTCACTCATCTCTCTGATAAAGAAGTTGAGCAGGTTATCGCTTACCTGATAGACCCGGAAGCGGTATCTGATGACGAAATTGAAACCGTGATTGAGCGTGAAAATCAAATCCCCTATACATTTACCGGATATAATCGATTTTTTGACCCTGACGGTTATCCCGCCATCAAGCCACCATGGGGAACACTAAACGCCATTGACCTGAACACCGGGGAGTACGTCTGGAAAACCACACTGGGCGAGTTTGAAGAGTTAACGGAGCGGGGCATCCCTCCCACCGGAACTGAAAATTATGGCGGTCCTGTTGTTACGGCCGGGAATCTGCTGTTTATAGCAGCAACCCAGGACGAAAAATTCAGGGCTTTTGATAAGCGAAGCGGTGAGATCCTCTGGGAAACAGACCTTCCCGCGGGCGGTTATGCCACTCCTGCAACCTATATGGTCGATGGCAAACAATACGTAGTGATTGCGGCCGGCGGCGGCAAAATGGGGACAAAATCGGGGGATACGTACGTGGCTTTCGCGTTGCCGGAGTAGCAAAGAAGTCTCTGCTATCTAACGAGTCTAGTCATCGGATGAGTATTGCGATGCGGGCTGCCAAATTAGACAGATGGATATGATGTAGTAATGACTCATCCGATGACTGATGTTTGCTTACTCCTTCGCTTGCACTGAACTCTACAGAGTCATCGGATGAGTGTTGCAGTGCAGGCTGACACAATTAGACAGTTGGATCCCATTCAGTGAAGACTCATCCGATGACTGATGTTTGCTTACTCCTTCGCTTGCAATGCACTCTACCAATTCATCGGATGAGTGTTGCGGTGCAAGCTGCCAAATTAGACAAATGGATCCCATTCAGTGAAGACTCATCCGATGACTGCTGACTATGGTTTAATTCAAAATAGCTTTTTTAGTTTATCTTTATCGATAGTCCTTCTGGATAGTTTATGAAAAAGTCTTGAATTATCAGGAAGATCCAATAACTCTCTTGCCAATTCTAAATTGCAGAGTTTACCATTACGGACACCGGTGAAATCTTTATACGAAGAAAATTCCCATTCACCAAGTTGATTTTCAAGACCTGACCGTAATGGATTTTGATGAATGTAGAGGAAACAAGTTAATGGATAATCATCCCTGCTCGTAAAATCATCATTAAGATCTTTTGATTTGGTTTTCTGCTGGAAAAGCGAACCCTGTTTTTTGTATTTCTTATTGACTGCTCTGGTATAAGATCGCAACAGAATCCCTATGTTTTTATTGAGTTCAACAACCGGTTCAGAGTTTGGTAGACTGTCATGACTTTCTGATTCAGTATGGTTTTTAACATATATCATCCAATGAAAATGGTTTGGCATCAGGCACCATGCTAATATTTCGCAATATGGTGACAGGTGGATCTTCATTTTTTTAAGGAAAAAGAGGTAGTTTTCTTCATCGAAAAAAATAGGATTTGAAAGATTCCCTCTGTTGTAAACGTGATATAAATTCTCTTGAAAAAATTTCATGGTCGCATATCAATTTGTCTAAAAAAAGAACGGATTTCTGATAATACTTGCAAGAAAACAGAACCGAAGATACTTGCACTCCAGTCATCGGATGAGTATTGCGGTAAAAGTTGCCACAATTAGACAGATGGATATGACTCAGTGAAGACTCATCCGATGACTGGAGTTTGCCTTCCTCTCTCGCTTGCCAAGTACTCTGCCACACTCATCGGATGAGTGTTCGAACAGAATTCTGTGTTCGCGGCTTGTTCACTCATCCGATGAATTGCCTCCCTTTGTGCTCCGTGCTCATTAACGTACGTGCGCTTATAACCAGCTTTGCTCGTTGAACTGACGAAGTAAAAAAACATCCCTCTACTATGCCCCTCAAGACCAGTAAATAGTGATAGGCTTTGGAAAAATTGAATATTATTGTCTGCTATAGTAATTAATAGCTCCGGATAAATACACAAACGGTGCGTTCCAGTTTATGGTCACTTCGTTGGTAGAGTAACTGCACCAGTCATCCAGAAATGTCGTTGCCGGCAAATCGGAATCATAGTCACAGCCATCCTGCTGGCCCGGCTGCGGTCCACCCACAACAAAACCCGGAACAGGATCTTCTATTTTGTCTGCCTCGGATTGACGATGGTGTGGGTTCATCGGTGCTTTACTGCCAAACCCTGTAATAAATGAGTAGCCTGTTGCATTTCTGCCCAAAAGGTAGTCCATATTCGCAATAGCAGCGTTCAGATAATCTTGTTTTCCGCTTAAACGATACGCTTGTATGAGCATGAGTGAATGATTGCCAACCACACCATTGCTACCCCATACAAAATCACTTTTCCCATATCGCCCCATTGTGATCGCGTAGGGAGATTTGTAATACTCTTCCAGAAGTTCTTCACCCTGTGCCAATATTCTTTTCTCGATCAGTGTCGGGTCGGCTGCCTCCGACAGATCATCACGGTGATGAGCCAGCGAAACCCATGCCAGTGGCCTTACATAACCCCAGCTCGGAACTCCCGCATCAATCTGATTAAAATTTCGGGTATTCCAGTAGTTATCATCCCCGGTTGTGATAAATAATTCTGCCGCAGCCCAATCAAATTCATCGTCAATCTGCCGGTTACCGTAAGCACCGGTTTGAATGTCCGGCGGCTGCATATAATAAATTTCAGGGTTTTGAACCGCCCATAGCCAGGCAAATTCGGCTGCCTCCAATGCTTCATCGGCAAAGTCAGGGTCTATGTCCTTAAATACACGGGCTGCAGTTGCCATTACTGCAGCAAAATTCAACGTTGCTCCGGTAGATTTCATCACCGCAAAGCGGTCGGCCGTTGCTTCATGCGGCATCACAATGCCCGCAAAATTTTTGGCCGTAATTTTGTGATAGACACCACCATCATTCGGATCCTGAGAGCTTAATAACCAATCCAGATTCCATCGAATTTCATCAAGCAGATCAGGTATCCCATTTCCCGATTCAGGAATATTCAAATTCAGCCCTTTGTAATACTCTGGAAAATGCTCATAAGCGGCAAGAAGTGTGTAGGTACTGATCCCTGAATTTACCGCATACTTATTGTAATCACCCGCATCATACCAACCTTTTGGTGAGCTAATTACGTAACCTTCCGGTCGTTCCGCTGTTGCAGCCGATTCGTGTACATACACCACATCATCCGGATGGCCCATCGGACGCGCCCAGATACCGGCATGCTCCGCATAAAGTTCTGTCGATGCACGATTGAAGTAAAATGCCTTTACGGATGCTTTCGAAAGTTCTCTGAAAATTTCGTCACGAATCTCAAATTTGTGTGAGCGTCCGGCTCTGTCATGTTCAATATAATATCTGCCGGGTGTTTTGAATTCACTAAAATCAGCAATAGATACGGTTTCACCCGCCAGCTCCCAGAATTTTGGATGATTCAGATCAGATTCAAAAACCGGTTCTTCGGTAGAAATATCAACCACCCTGAATTTTCCTGCGGCATCATCAGGGAATATGGCTATTTTCGGAGCATCCGGATAAAAACCAACCTGGTTCAGTTTAATTGCATCCTGTGCATGAAGTATAGATGATGACAGAAAAATGATTGTTAACCATAATATTGGAGTTCTCATCTTGTAATTATTTTAATGTTTCAATTCAGTCTCATAGATCGAGAGCTCAGTGCGTCATTAACAAGTCCGATAGTCGAATCAGTTAATATTCTATGCTTCTTTGAACTTTAAGCCTGGCTGGCATCTTATCACTCAACCGGTTACGGCATACAAAAAAACCACAAAAGTCATCATCATTAAATATTCCACCAGTAGGTGAGTTTGAGCAGTACGGCACGGTTTTTTACGTTAAAATTATTCGGGAGATAATTATCCGTATATACGATAAACAGGTCTGATGCCGGCTGGAACCTCCACTGCAGACGGGTGTTGATGTTTACATTATCGCGCTGTTCATTATACTGCGTAAAGCTTGTAAGATAGAGGTTCTTGGTGAATGTGACGTCAAACCGGGTGCCAATCAGCCAGAAATCATTCACTCCCCATGGGTCCGGAAGATCAAGGTGATTGTAGTTTACGGAAAGAGATAAATTCACATAGGGCTGAAAACGGTAACCGACTTGCGTCATTACCAGCAAGCGATTTCCATCTGCATAAAAACCACCATACTGTGAACCTACACTGTACGTGAGGAGGCTCTGAGCCCTCGAATTATACTCTATCCCGCCGCTAACCCATCTGTGCTCACTGCCGGTTTCAAGAAATTCATTAAAAATGCCGGTTGGATCAAACGGGCGGAAAAGCTCCACAAACGTGCTTGAAGCGTATCCTTCCAGGTTACTTCCATCCCGGAAATTGAACCTGTACGAAAGCCGGTTTTCATAGTCGGTAACATCAAACGATTCACTAAAATAGATGGTGTTTTGAAAACCCGGACCGTGGCTCAATACGGAACCGTCACTATCGGGGAAAAAGAGGTATCGCATATCCGGGTTAGTGCGAAAATATCCGCGTCGCGGAACAAAGCCCACATCGGCTGTATAATCTTCACCTACATACTCCTGCTCCCACTCAAATTCAAAATTTCCGTCGTTATAGTTCACACTACCAACGTGACTCAATGAGCGATCGCTATCGCCGGGAGAGAACGATTTGAGAAGCGTAATTTTGCTCTGCCATAAATCATCATCGGTGGCAAGGTTGGCTTCAAAACCGACATTTCTGTCGAACGATGAGGCTCCGGGGTCATTCATATCACCCGTATTTTCACGATTTACCAACAGGAATCCAATATTCGATCTCGCCGACACTCTTCTCTTCAGTGCCAGTACCGTATAGTTTTGCGAGGGTGTTGACGTATCCTCTACAGAACCTGTCTGCATGTTCATCACCCCAAGACGCCAGTTCTTATTTATCTGCCCGCTCAGACGTCCTCCCGCATGAATTGGGGCATCAAGCCCTATCCTTCGTGAGAAAAACGGGCGAACATTCCGATTTCCGAAGCTTGCAAAAAGGTCTTCATTTTCAAGGAAAAACTGGCGACGTTCCGGAAAAAATATTTCAAATCGATCCAGGTCGATAATCTGCTCATCCACCTCTACCTGCGAAAAATCCGGATTTACGGTAAGATCGAGGTTCATCGATGATCCCAGCCCAATTTTCGCATTTACTCCGGCGTCACTCGTGTATGAGCGGGATTCGTCTGCCTGAAAATCGTGATCTACGCCGCCGAGAAGATGCGGGATAATCGAAATGTTAGACCCGGCCGAAGGCGGTGGCTCGTCCCATACCAGATACCCTGTAAAGGCCAGTGATACAGACGGAAATTGTCGTGGCACCGGTGCCCACCCTGATTTTTCGAAAGTTGATAGATCGTACCGGCTAAAATTGATACCCCACTGC
>DATGBT010000199.1:0-8666 GCA_035312505.1 Balneolaceae bacterium
CGCTTCTTTGCACCGAAACAGAGGGATGAAACCACGCCCTCAGGTTTAAGTCGCGGATCCTGTCTCTGTACCACCACTGAACGTCGGAAGTTGTTGTTACACCCGGTGTAATTACAGCTTCGGAAAGCCCTTCTGCCACAATACTGTGCGCTATTCTGTTAATCTGCCGGTATACAATAAGCTCTTCGGGTGTACGGGTTTCCAGCCATCCTACTGCGAGATTTTCGGCTGATACGATTCTGTCCTGTAATTCTTCGGATAAACTATTTTTCAGGTTCTGATAATCTGTATGACTGATACCGTCGGCCAGAGCAAAGTGGTCAGACACGTTCACTGCTATTCGTTCGGGATCTCTTTCACCTACAATCCGGCCAAATCGTCTCCACTGATCCGGCTCTTCATCCGGAAACCACTGTGTCTCAAAAAAACCGATATCATATCGCGCTACAGCCAGTCTTTCAACAGTTTCTCCATTATCAAAGAACATCAAAATGGTGGTTCTCCGGGACGACTGCCAGGTTGCCGGCAGCATCGTGAGCAATACTGGATCTTCGTTATACTCTCTTGCAACAAGAACCCACATATCGATATTTTCACGCCGCATTAGTTGAGGAACCAGCGTATTTAGCCTGGCTTCCGTCCACCGATCCATTACTTCTGCCCGCTCTTTCATTGGAAAGATATGAGGTTCAATATCGTTTCTAACCTGTCCAACAATCAGCTCTGCGCCAGCCAGAAAAAGCAAAATCAGAATTGAAACAGTTTTTTTCATAACGTTTGTTTTTAATAGTGGTTTGATTTCAACCGTTACAGAAATTCGCCTTATCTTAGTTGTGAACAATATCGCGTTCAGCGCCGGCATTACTGTATCAGAAAATCGATAATTATCTGTTTTTAAATATAATCCATCATGAAAATAACCATTACACCAACCGATAACAGCAAAATTTCTGAAATAGACTTTGAAAACCTCAAGTTTGGCCGGGTATTTTCTGATCACATGGCAGAATTACATTATAAAGACGGAGCCTGGCAGTCTGCAGAAATCAAACCCTACGGACCCATTTCCTTTGAGCCCTCCATGATGGCTCTGCACTATGGACAAGCTATATTCGAAGGGATGAAAGCCTACTTTAGCGGAGATACAACTATTAATTTGTTCCGCCCGTTTGACCATGCCCGGCGCTTCAATAACTCCGCACGACGTCTTTGCATGCCTGAGATTGATGAAAATTTATTTGTAGATCTTCTTGAAGAGCTCTTAAAACTGGATTTTGCATGGGTTCCAAAAGAGCAGGGACGAGCGCTTTACATTCGTCCGGTCATGTTTGCATCAGAAGAGTACCTTGCCGCAAAAGTGTCTGAAGAGTATAAACTGTTTATTATTACCAGTCCTGTTGGAGCGTACTATAGTGAAGGCTTTAATCCTGTTAAACTCACAACCAATTCCGAATTTGTACGCGCCGTAAAAGGAGGTACCGGCGAGGCGAAGGCTGCCGGAAATTACGGTGGTAGTTTTTTGCCAGCCAAGAAAGCACAGGAAAACGGTTTTACACAGGTGCTTTGGCTTGATGCCACAGAACATAAGTACGTGGAAGAAGTGGGAACCATGAATATCTTTTTCCTGATTGATGGTACCCTTGTAACTCCTAAGCTTGGAGGCACGGTTCTCCCGGGTATAACACGACGATCGGTAATAGCCCTTGCAAATAAATGGGATATACCTGTTGAAGAGCGGCGGATATCTGTTGATGAACTTTTTGAAGCTCACGATAATAACAAACTCGAGGAGGTATTTGGTGCCGGAACTGCCGCGGTGATTTCACCAGTAGGCCTTATTCATCACAATGGAAAATCCATTACGCTCGACCAGGAGAAGATTGGTCCATTTGCCAAAAAAATGTTCGATAACATAACGGGAATTCAGTACGGGAAAAAAGAAGACCCGTACGGATGGGTTCACCCTGTGTCCATTTCGTAACCGGGCAATTCTTTTTTTGTGAACAAGACACCAGAGTACCGATTCTTTTCGTTATAGTTAATAAATAAACTATTTTACATAGTAGGTCTACTACTTTTTTAACGAACAGGTACTCTTATGAAGCTGTTTAAAATTCTATCATTTTTCATACTCCTTGGTTTTGCAACGGCTTGTTCAACCACAGAGTCTGCTCAATCATCTCAGGCAGAACAGAATTCACAGGTACAATCTGAAGATGATTCGAAAAATATTTCGGATCAGAACGATTACTTTCGAACTCTTGCAGACTTTCTGCAGCGTGTACCCGGTGTGAACGTGAGCGGTACACAGAACAATAAAGTGGTTACGATTCGAGGCATCAACTCGTTTAATGCAGGTATAGAGCCACTATTTGTCATCGATGGCCAGGTTGCCGGAACCACATATGCTCAGGTTCACAACATGATTAATGTTCGCGAAATTGATTATGTACGTGTTCTGAAAGGCAGTGAAGCGGCGGGATATGGAGTTCGCGGTGGAAACGGAGTTATTCTGATTGTAACCAAGAGATGAACTAGCCAACTCCAATGGTATAGTATCGGCTCTTGATATTCCCAGTGAAATATGGTTCAGAAAGGGGTAAATCAATTCTGCCGAGCCGGATTCCGCTATGTCCCATTTGTGAAATCCATGTTGTATTTCCAGACGGATTTTTGACCGGAACTGGTTCATCCATAAATGTATGCGTATGCCCGCCAATAATCAGATTGATCCCTGAAACATTCCTCGCCAGCATCTCATCATCTATCCCGCCAAGCTCCTGTTTATAACCGAGATGACTGAGGCATATGATATAGTCGCAGTCGTAAAAATTTCGGAGGCTCTCAACCGATCTTTCAGCTGTACGCACAGGATCAAAAGATCGAACCTCTCCGCTTAATGACGGATCCACCACACCATTCAACTTGATCCCAAGGCCAAAAATTCCAATCCGAAATCCGTCAAACTCTTTCACAATTTGGTCTTGCAGAAAAGGATTCATGGGTGTATCCCGTGCAAGATAGTTGGCTGCCAGTATAGGAAATCCTGCTTTTTTTGCTGCATCGGCAAAGCCATCCAATCCTCGATCAAATTCATGATTGCCAATCGCCATGGCATCGTACCCCATTTGTGTCATCAATTCAAAATCTACAGTTCCTCCATATACGTCAAACCAGGGTGTGCCCTGAAAAACATCTCCTGCATCCAGCAGCAGCACATACTTCTGCTCATATCTTATTTTCTTGATCAAAGAAGCACGCTCAGCGATGCCGCCTAACCCCGCAAATTGACGCGCATTCTCCGGAAAGGGTTCGAGACGCGCATGGGTATCGTTTGTATATAGAATAGTGATGGATGCAGACGGGACTTCACCAATATTACGCAAGAATCGGCCGGCAGCGGAGTATCCGAAACCCAAAATAGAAGCTTGTTTTATAAACGCTCTTCTGGAACTCATCAGCGAATTCGTCCGTCGGTTATGTTGAACAGATCTGATTCAGACTTAAAATAATCGATAAAAATATCCTTGAGCAACAGTGGTAAATCCACCCTGTCAACGGCAGACCAAAGCGCCGGAAACTGATCTCCGCCATCAGCAGCCCAGCTGCTTGTTGCGACGAGGTAGTTGCGATTGGGATTTATCACTTCTGAATTGACTAAAATTCCACGGGCACGGCCGTGATCCCCGATTGAAAATCGCACGCCGCTAATCGGTGCACCACCCACTTCGGCAATCTGATGTATCAACCGTTCAAGATCGAATCCCTTCATTGTTAGTATTACCAGATGATTATCGTAAGGCATAAACTCCAGAACATCTTCTACAATCAGTTCGCCGGGTGTAAAGTATAATCTGAACGAACTTTCCCCAATCACCCCGACGTTCACAAACTGCTCTGTTTCTGCTGCTGCACGAAATCTCAGAGCATCCGCCACATAGTTGTTTAATGCGCCTTCAGGTTTATCAAAGCGCAGAGTGTCGTGTACGGTTGCAACCTTTTGCCCTACCTCATTCATATATTTTCCCCTGTACAACTCCAGTGATGACTGAATTTCCGGATCCGGGCCGGGATAAGCAAAGTCTGGGGATGCAGGTTGGTTTGAGGGATGAAACAGCATGCAGCCCGGCAGGAGAACCGCTAACAATATCGCTGCCGAAACTGCTTTCACGTTCATAGGGTTAAATAATTATTGCTGTCGGAAAAAGTTCATCATCAGGTCAGATATGCCGAGTAATTTAAGGCCCTGTGGCACATTCACCTGCGAGAGGTCTGTAAGGGGTGAACTCACACCCGTCGACTCGGCACGATAGATCACGCGTCCGCCACGGTTCACTTCAACAAGCAGAGGAAAGCTGTTGGCATTCATTAAAATTTCGATGGGAATTTCCTGGTCGAACTGCGATGCTCCCACACTCATCCATGCGTCGAGAAGCAATCCCCAGTCCACTTTTATCCGATCGGTAAGCCAAACAGAGATCACTTCATCCTCGCGGTCGCCATCCAGTTCAAATTCAACGGATTGATATCCATGTATATCTTTCGTTTCGCCTGTTTCCCGAACTCTTGCACCCCAGTCAAAAGGTTTCTGTTCGGGAGCAGGCTTTCTGCCCTGAAACTGGTTAATCATTCCAACAAGATTATCGAGCTCGCTCTTCGTAATTTTTATCCCTTCGTCGTCGGTAGTTACGACAACGAAATCGCTCAAATCGTGGCGCACATATACACCACGGGCTCTCAGTCCCGCCATCAGATTCATTGAAATATTGGAATCCACAGCAACTCTGTTTTCAGAAAAAGCCATATTAATGTTTACAACTTCACCCGTTGAGGATTGCGGGTTGTACACATCATAATTTACAACCCCGGAAAACTGGGCAGAAACAGTAAGGGGAATCATTAAAAATATTAAAAGGGCCAGCTTACGTATCATTCAAAAATTATTTAGGTGACAGGATTAACGTTGATAACTCTAACACAAAAAGGAGCTGCAGGTTTCAGGCTTCCGATTCTGCAGGCTCTTCAATTTCTATATTTACTTTGTGGATCCAGCCGCCAGCTACTACGTCGTCGCCTTCATAGCAGACAATTGCCTGTCCCGGGGTGATGGCTTCTCTGCCAGCTGGAAACGTTACTTCAATTTCATCCTCTGCGAGTTGCCGTATTGTTCCTATAGCACCATCATCATTGTATCGTATTTTTCCCGTAATTTCCATCTCTCCACCCGGAATAGAGTCGTATTTTACAAGGTTCAGCTCTTTTGCCCGGCATGTTGTGCTGATAAGATCTTCCTTTTCGCCAACCGTTATAACGTTCTTCTCAGCATCTATATGAGTTACGTATACCGGTTTACCCATTGGAAGATGTAATCCTCTCCGCTGTCCTATTGTATAAAAAGGGAATCCTTTGTGCTCACCAACAACATTTCCCTCCTTATCCACAAAAACGCCGCCGCTTACCCTCTCTTCGAGATCATCCACTTTATCTTTAAGAAACCGATGGTAGTTATTATCCGGGATAAAGCAAATTTCGTACGAGTCGGGTTTTGTAGCAACGTTTAAAAGTCCAAAGTCTTCCGCAAACTGTCTTATTTCAGTTTTGTGGTAGTTTCCGAGAGGAAAAATAGTACGCTTAAGGTGCTTTTGCTCTACGCCCCAAAGCGCATAGGATTGATCTTTATTATGATCTTTACCTTTCGATATAATATAGCGCCCATTTTCTTCCCGTACGTTTGCGTAATGGCCTGTGGCAATATAATCGCAACCCAGGTTATCGGCCCGGCGTAATAGTGCTGCCCATTTAATGTGCGTATTACAAAGAACGCATGGGTTTGGTGTTCTTCCACTGGTGTAGTCTTCTATAAAACGATCGATCACCCAGTTTCCAAATTCATCGCGTATATCCACGATAAAGTGCTTAAATCCGTGACGTACTGCAATTTGCCGTGCGTCGTTCATCGATTCAACAGTGCAGCAGCCCGTCTCTTTCCCGTTATCGCCGCCGCTGCGGTGGTAATCCCAGGTTTTCATTGTAATTCCGATAACTTCATATCCCTGCTTATGTAACATAACGGCCGCAACGGATGAATCCACACCGCCGCTCATTGCCACAAGAACACGCCCTTTTTTACTCATATCTGATTTTTGTTTGGATGAACCGCATAAATTAACACTTTTTTATGTATTTCGTATTAATTCACTCAATCCGCAAACGAATCAAACGTAATTATCGTGTAGCAAAAGCAGGTTAATTCAATAAAATGCCTTCATTCCCGAAAGCAACAAGGGATTGAATAGCAGGATCTGCAAACTTATTAGGCTCATTACAGCCTTCAGGCGCATAGTATTTCCACTCTTTCTCTTCCACAACTTTAGTCTCAACAAGTGTGGATATATCCATTCCAAAAAATCGTAGGTCAAGGCCTGAACTCACATTATATCGAAGTTTCACTTCCTGGCATACGGGGCCCCACGTAAGAGAACCATGCAGAAAAAACTCGGGACGCAGATATGGAACAAGGGTATTTCCAAAAAGTTGAAGCTCTAGTTCCGGTGCCGAAAATCCCCATTGAGTATCTACCTGTAACCCAATAGCCGCAGCCATATCACCGCTGCCACCTGTAATTTGAGGATTTTCTAATTGCTGATCTTTATTGGCTTCCAGCTTCACGCCATCGTATTTGATCCCCGCACTCCCGTCATAGGTAAATGTTGCCTCTGCCTGTGCAGAGGCGTTACTTTTAACGTCCATTTTGGCAACAGTTCTTACTTTCACAGCCAGGACCATAGGCAGCGGCCCCACGGCAAATGGAAATCGAATCATTGTATGAGGACCAAATCCCAAATCGCCGCTAACGCCACCGCCAGCAGCTGCAAGACTCAATTTTACCTCCCCCTGCATATTCGGGTTCTGAAAATCAAACTGCTTGGTTTCTCCATCTTCAATCCTGAGATTGGTACTGTTTTCAATTTTTTGGATGGTGCTTTCAGCCCGGAAAACAACATTATCCCCACCCACCTGCTTCGACATGATAACAATCACCTCAGCATCGGCTCCTCTACCAACAATTCGCCCTTTAAGCTCATAATCACCAACATTTGCGTTCCATCCAAAGCATCCCTCCTGAAACCCTGCACAGTTATCCGGGTCATCCTTCTGCGGGTAAATCTCATTACCCTGGTACATCATCACAGACTTCCCAATTATATCAGGAGTAAACTCAAACGATTCATCCCACTCCATATCCAGTTCGTCAAATGCCTCGGTGAGGGCGACAAATTCAGTTTGAACCGATACCTCACCGTCCGAGTCCTGAACCGACGTTATTCTGCCAAGCGCAGTTTGATGAATCAACAAGATTTGTCCCGGCTCAAATACAATTCCTTCCTCCTCAAGTGCACCCGCTACGAATGTATAGGTATCCGATTCCGAATCACTATCAATGAGAATACTGCTCACCTTATTTTCATCAATATATGTCGTTTGAGGAGACAAACGCCCATTAAATCCGGTCTCAGTAATCATTTCTTGCCGATCCACCTCCTCTTCCGGTTCAGAATCAGTGGAGGATGAACAGCCGCCTATGAAAATAGCTGTAAAAATGGCTGCGGCGATGATTTTTAATGTGGTTCTATTCTTTGTATCCATAACTAATTTGAAGATCTGTTTGTGGGTATTATTAATACGTCAGAACCAGTTTTTTTCTGTCATCTCTTTACCTGCAAAAGGCCTAAGATTCCCACCATCAAATACCGGCAATCTATTTTAAAGAAATAAATTTGATCTATTTCCTGCTTGTCTCTCGCATTAATAAGTAAGAGAAATCAGAAACAGCAAATACCATTTTACTATGCATCAACTACTTACGACAGGAAAAGTCAGCACTCTGCTCCTGTTTTTTGCAATCATACTGAGCAGCTGTTCCGGAGAATCCACAGTTTACACACTCGAGTCTGAGGCAACACCTCCCGAAGGAGGCCAGGTATCCCCTGCAAGCGGAGAATATGAAGAGGGCACCAGGGTGGAGGTACAGGCAACAGCAAACGAAGAATGGGTTTTCGATTCCTGGCAGGGAGATATTTCCGGGACTGATAATCCGGCTGTTGTAACGATGGATAGTGATAAAATATTTACTGCACTGTTCCAGCCACGGGAATATCCGCTCGATATAACTGTGGATGGAGGCGGAACCGTAGAAGAGTCTATAGTAGAAGAAAAAAGAAAAGAGTATGAGCCCGGAACCACTGTTGAACTGAATGCTGTGGCCGATGAAGGCTGGCGATTTGTAGAGTGGGAAGGGGATCTCCAGGGAAGCGAAAATCCACAGCAAATTACTGTGGATGAAGCGAAAAGCGTAACGGCTGTTTTTGAGCGGCGCGACTATTCACTCACCATTAACACGGATGGAGAAGGTAGTGTGCAGGAACAGGTTATTGAAAACCCATCAAAAGATTACGCTTTTCAAACTGTAGTTGAATTAACAGCTACTCCGGCTGATGGCTGGGAATTTGACCGCTGGGAAGGCGACATTGAAGGCAGTGATAACCCACAGCAAATTACGGTAGATGGTGAAAAAACCGTGACGGCTGTATTTGAACGGATCGGTTTTGACCTGAATATTACTGTAAATGGAGAAGGATCTGTAAATGAGGAACTCATTGAAGAAC
>DATGBT010000200.1:0-8456 GCA_035312505.1 Balneolaceae bacterium
ACAGTCAGCGATCACGGGTCGGCGGACCGCCGGTCGGTGCCTCATTCTTCAGATCTATTGAGTTAGAACGCAGGTGGTTCTGATTGTTGGCTGCCCAAACCTTTCACGCGTAAATCAAATCGCAGTCAGAGATCACGGGTCAGCGACCCGTGGTACGGTGGTCCGGCGGTCGGTGCCTTATTCTTCAGATCTATTGAGTTAGAACGCAGGTGGTTCTGATTGTTGGCAGCCTGAACCCCTCACGCGTTAATCAAATCACAGTCAGAGATCACGGGTCAGCGACCCGTGGTACGATACCTCCGTTCTCAAATCCGCCAAAACAGTATAAGGATTCAAGGTAAGGTGGTAAATCTCAGATATGCCATGAGCAGCTCATACCCAGACGAATAGGATTCGCATATTATTGTTTTGGTTATCCAGGTGAGGTTTATTGAGATTCAGTGATATATTGACCGGCTATGAATTCGCGTACTTTTTCTCAATGTGGTGATCAATCATTTTCCTGTATATTTCCCTAATCGTCTCATCCAGTGACGTATCAGTACGTATATGAATAATCTCACTTTCGTTGATTTCATCAGGCGAATTGTACCCCGAATTCAGCATCTCGAAATCTTCCCGCCGGGCGTCTGAAATCACATCCTGCTTTTCCTCTCTTGCCTCCAGCCGGTCGAGTATGATTTTATCAGATGCCCGCGCCTCGATAAACATGCAGGGAATGGATTCGTTTCCCAAGGCTTTCCTCAGCTTTTGCCGCCGCTCTTTATCGCTAAATGTTGCATCCAGAATTACCGGCCGTCCTTTGGCAATTTCACTTATCGCAGACTTTAACATCCTGCCATATGTTTTAGCCGTCATCTCTGGTGTGTAAAGTGAAGAGCGATCTGAAGCGGGAGTTCGTTCTTCCAGTGGCAATCCTGCAAGTGATTTCCTAACGTAATCTGAGGAAATAGAATCGATATTCAATTTGTCGGCCAAATGGCTTGCCAAGGTGCTTTTGCCTGTACCTACCCGGCCCATAAAGATAATCACCGCAGGATCCGAACCCAGCAGCGCGTAGCGCAGCGACAGGTTGAAATACTGCTCTGCCTTCTGTTCGGCTCTCTGCCGATCTTTATCCGGAACATCATCTTCGGCACTCTGAAAACTCTTCACTTTCCCCTTTACATAGGCACGATAGCATTTGTAAAAATCGATGATCCCGGGAAGTCTTTCATCTTTCAGCTTTTCGGCCATTTGTTCGACAAAGTACCGTTCAGGCTGCCAGCAGTTATGAAAATCCAGGTCCATCGCCAGGAACGCTAAGTCCGCCGCCAGGTCTCCGTAGCGAAACCGCTCATTAAACTCGATGCAGTCGTAAATCTGCACCTTTTCAGGTGTGATATAGATATGCTCCATGTGCAGGTCGCCATGGCCGTCCACAATCCTGCCGGTCTCTATTCTCTTCCGGAACAGCTCCTCCCGCTCCTTTAGATAGTGATTGGTAAAATACCGGATCGCTTTAAAAGCGCTGGAACTTATGGTGTTTCCGATAAAGGAAGTAGTCTGATCAAAGTTTTCGTCGGTATTTACCTTAATCGTGTCAATTTCACCCCATTTCGACATCTCTTTATGTCGGTTTTGACTCCTGTAAAAGGAAGCAAGTTTGTCTGCCACCCTGTCAAGGTGATCGCAGGTAAGGCTCTCTTCCTCAATAATATGATGCAGAAAATATTCCTCCGGAAGCCGCCGCATTTTAACCGCGTACTCTGTAATCTTTTTGGAATCCAGATCGCCCTCCGCAAATTGATAGTGCCCGTTATTTTTTTTGAAACCGATCACTCCAAGATAGATGTCATCACTCAGGCGTCGATTAAGCTCCACTTCCCGGTAGCAGTATGTTTTTCGTTTCTGGAGCGTACTGTAATCAAGAAATCCAAGTTCCAGCGGCTTTTTGATTTTATAGACAAACGAACCCGCAAGAAATACGTGAGAGATGTGGGTCTGAATATGCTGAACATTATTGGGCTGATGTGGGTAAGATCCGGGTTTTTCCAGGAAATGAATCAATTCAGAATATCCCTGTTTTAGCACCTGTTGATTCATTTTTATCCAGCTTTATAATGAAATCATATACAATTAAAATAATCAACATTGCATCCAAAATCATGAGAATACGACTTTTAACTGGAGCATCTATATAGCTGATACTGTCTATTTGGATTCATACAGGATCTTTTTTCTGAAATTATATTAAAAGGTTATCACAGTATTGACATCCTGAAACCTGGTCAGGGCCTTGTACCTTCAAAAAGGCAGAAGATCACCGTCGTAAAACAGGTTGAGATTCCGTCCATGGATTTGTTGAATTAGAATTATTAAATCACACTTCAAATCAAACCGGTTACCTGTCCAAAATATAAATAACAACTGCCCATGCCACTATGCTGTCACACCCTTTCTGTAACTTTTTTATAGTTACAAAAAAGAAACCGAATCCTAATCATCAAAAGAGATGCTTGCGTTTTTAAGACCCTAAAATCGACAAGCAGCAGATCGGTTTCGATTCACCTGTCTTTTGGCTGGCTGTTTTTGAGCAGGCAGCCTGCCAACCCAGAGAGCCACGGCAGATGTCGTGGCTCTTTTTTAAATAACCCGTTAAAAAACCACCTTTCTCAATGATTTATTACGATGTTGACCTACTACAAAATGAATCGAAAAAACTGCTACATTTAACCAAACCACTACATCGGCTTGTGTCATCCAACATGAAAAATTCAGTTAGTATCCGACAGGCAACTCGCGGAGACCTTCACCGCCTGACAGCGATATACAACCAAGCAGTTGAGGCCGGTTTGAGAACGGCAGATACACGAACACAAACACCCATTGAACGCAGGAAGTGGCTTGAAAATCATCTGAATAGTCACCGGCATCCTGTTTTCGTGGCTACTGTCAGGGAAGAGATTGCAGGCTATTTGTCTATAAGCCCCTACCGAAAAGGAAGAGAAGCGCTGCGATTTGCTGTTGAAATAAGCTACTATATCGATTTTGATCACCATAGGAAGGGCATCGGGTCCGCGCTTATGGACCATGCGCTCACTTTTAGTAAGGAAAAGGGGCTTAAAACACTTTTCGCTATTCTGCTCGAAACCAATACTGCCAGCATCGCCTTGTTAACTAAATATGGATTTGAAAAGTGGGCCAGACTACCCAATATTGCCGATTTTGGAGGTATTGAGATCAGCCAGGTGTATTATGGAAAACGACTAAAATGATATATAAACCGGAGTTCGGATATCACCTATTTCGATTATAATTTCAATGAAAAATCAATTCCACAGTCCCGCGACGTCATGTTTTGTTGGTACTATTCTTTGGAACGCCCTCAGAGACATTCTCTGTAGGTCCCTGAATTGGTCCCTACATCATTCAACCATGCAGTACAATCCTTAATCCAAAGAGATGGTTTGGCCATAAAGGAAGTATGCCGCAGTCCGATTCAGGGTCTGTTTATAGCCTGAAGTATTGGCTTCCGAAGTCTTCCTGGTTGTTATATAGATTGGTACCAAAAAATCTAATTGAGGAACCTTTTTCAATGATTATTGAGACTTCGAAAGTCTGACAAAGCTGGCATGGTTCAAAGAAATATCGGTTGGATGGTTCTCTCAATCAGAAATCCAACCTATTCACACTCTGTATTTCGGAAGGTGCTGTCCCAGCAGGCACGGTCGCCATTGTTGTACTCAGGTGATACCAGGGAACCCGTTTTGGTATCGACATTCCATGAAATATCAGCACGTAAGTCGTCATCCATGTCTCTGGATATTGTCTGTTTCTCGGGGCCGTCTCTTTGCGTGCGAATCGACTGAACCGGCAGCAGATCACGCATCTGAAGAAACTCAAGGTCAACAGAGTACTCTGTTACACTATCAAAATCCCAATCGAGCTGCAGGTGTGGCTGAACCGTACCAAATCCGGCAAGCCGATTGACCGTCCATGATCCTGAACCGCTGTTTGAAGTAGAAACACCCTCCAGCAGAAGCTCATCGTCCAGGTTAAGCAGCGAATTGGAAACAAATACACTCCAAGTGGTTTGTCCGCTATCTTGTTCTTCGCCTACGAGAGAAACAGAAAATGTCTGTGAATTGCCAGACACAGAGAAGTTCCATTCCCACTCATCGTCCTCATTCAAAACGGGTTCCACGGCCTCCGCAGCGGTAAGAATAGAAGCCGGCAGAAACAGATTCGCGTTTATGGTTCCATTTAGCAATAAGGCCCGCGTTGATGCATTGAGAAAATGGCTGTATGGATTTTCTATTTTATTTGCACCAGCCTGAATATTTGCTCCCGCATTGTTCTCACTAAACAATGCAAAATCAGTCTCCAAAACAACAGAAGGCGGCAGCACAGGAGGGGTATCTTCCACGCCTGTAGATGATGAATTACAGCCGGTAAAAAGTACCAGGATAGCTGATAAAAGTGTGATGGATTGAATGGCGGTGAATTTCATAATAGGCAATATTTTTTTGCTTTGATGATTCTGAAAACACCATGCACAATCTAACAGTTCCACAGGCAGGCCATAATTTTCAGGGTGCAAGGGATCTGACCTGCTCAGGTTGCATCAACCAGAGCTGCATCGTAGAAAGATCCCTGCAGACTGTAGTTCTCCACCTGTCTTACCCTAGGTAAACTGTATGATTAACAATGATTATCAGAAATGAAAACCCAGGCCGATAAGCACACGCATGGTTGTCGCGTTTTCGTCAATATCGGTTGTTTGCGATCCTTGTGTTACCTCAGACAGCTCAATTAATCCGTGTGTATAGCTGATATCCAGCGCCATGCTTCTGGAAAGAAAAATCAACGTGCCTCCTCCGATCGAAAGTCCGGCCCCGTTAATTTCCGTTTCATCGTCCTGTGCCGTCATACCGGATGCCGCAACATTCAAAAATGGCCTGAATCGGGACGTTGTCGCTCCGAATGTTCCCTGCAGACCGATATCAAAATGAGCCAGCACATATTCATTTTCGTCAGGGTTCATGAGGGCCGCATTCAGAGAAGTAAACAGGCCGAAATTGTTATTAAAATTATAGCCCAACTTCAATCCGGCTCCGCCACCGTATTCGTCATCAAAACTCAGATCATCCATTGTCCATGAGGCTCCTAAAACCGATGCGTTTAAAAAGAACCCTTTTGTTTCGTAGGTTGCTGCATCACCATTTTGCGCCTGCAGTTTTGTTGTTGTAAAAAGAATGGCCATCGCCATCAAAGCAACGTGTATTTTCATTATTCCCACCTTTCTTTTTCGTTAAAATTATACCGCTCCTGATTAGTTTACTTCTAAAAACCCTCCTCTTTCTAAAGTATGATATCCCCCGATAGGGGTCAATATAAGAGTCCAAAACCTTCACCGGGATTACCACGCATATTTACCAACTTCACAGAGCTGATGATCACATTAGCAGGCCCGAACGGGAAGATCCACAGTTTTAATACTGTCGGCATCGGGACATTCTTTAAGCAGGTTGATTCCCTCCTTTTTCACCTCGATAAGACGCCATGAAAGTGTTTCTCCATCAAACAGTAGCCTGCAGTAAAAGTCGCCTTCCGTATGCACCGTATAATGAAAATGCTGTGCCCCTCCCCTGAAGTCGTTATGATACATAGAGACCCTGATTATTTTAAACGATTCACCATTTTGCCGTTCAAAACGGTAGGGTGTGAATTTGTATGGCAACTCTTTTCTGGAAAATCCGCGGGCAACAAAAAGCACGCTAACCGGTTCGTATAGTTCTGCTTTCATCGTGAATGGGTTTACAGTTATTGCTTACTGTAAAAAATAGCCGCCAGCGGTGCCCCCATACTGTCACCGCTATTCACTGTCCAAAATATCATAATTTCAAGAATAAGATATTCATCATGGATTATACTACGACATTCGATAAATATTCACCAAATCCCCTTTTCCCCGGAGTGAGGTTTCTTATTGCTTTTCAGGAATTGAACTCAGGTTGCGAATATGATCATGCCGAATCTTCCGATACAACCTCTTCCGCCTCTTCCTTACTCGTTTTTCCCAAA
Organism: Balneolaceae bacterium; assembly: GCA_035312505.1. Lineage (GTDB taxonomy): Bacteria > Bacteroidota > Rhodothermia > Balneolales > Balneolaceae > Rhodohalobacter. Next base: position 6,067 of record DATGBT010000200.1, read on the forward strand.
CTTCTGCCCTCTTCCTGGAAAATAAGCAGTAGTGAGGAGTCTACTTTATCCCGGATATTCTCATGGATAGATCTGTATAGCTTTTCTCTTTTATCATTTTCAGACTCACACATTACAATCAGGTCATCGCTTTCAGAAATCTGCAGAATCGCCTCTTCAATATTTTCAACCTCAACACTGTTACTTTTTATATCAGATTTATCGATTCCAACGCTTAGAAACGTTTCAATAGCCATGCTTTTCAGCTCCCTAATGGATTCTTCAGACTCTTTTTGTACCACAAAGAAAAGTGAGACGCTTGCATTGCCGTAATCATTGAGCTCCCGAACGATCGTGGCAAGGCGCAGATTCACCTGATCCGTCTGGTATAACGGAACCAGAATTCGTGCCAGTTTTTCCATAGGCTTCGGGATTAAAAGTGCATGAACCTGCTCATCCTCAACAAACGTTTGCAGCAGGTGGGAAAAATCTGTTGTGTACTCCAGCTGACTTTGAGTATCAATCGAAGAGAATGATAAATCATTGAGATACTCTTCAAACTGTTCCCTCGTGCTTTCATCAAACTCCTCCTTTGACTGCTCAGGGTGCGTCTGCTCAGGGCTCACCCTATATCCCAAAACAAAAAGGTTTAAACTTCTAAAAGCCCTTAGAAGTACAAATGGTGGTTCTTCCGGATCAGGTAGCTCTGCTGTTAACAGAATTCTCGGTTCTCTCAATTTCGGTATAATATGTGGTGGTGAAGGCTTTGGCAGAGATATTTCCCTGGCATAAAGAAAATACCATAGAGCTGAAAGGGCCAAAATAGAAAGCCCGATCAAAAGTGAGTCGGAGCGCATAAAAAACAGGATCCCAAAACTTGTAAGTGCACCGGCTGCGGGTATGAGAATTCCACCCGGAACCCGATATGTGGGGACATACCACACAGGCTTATTTCGCCGGAGGATGAGGAGCGAAACACAGATCAAGCCGTAAAAAACAAGGTGAAGCAGTGATGCGACTTCGGCAAGCAATTCAAGGCCACCATAAAGTGCAATTGCTGAGATGGGCAACCCCGCCATCAAAATAGCTATATGGGGCGTGCCAAACTTTTCATTTACCTTCGAAGCAACGCCCGGAATCATACCATCTTTATTTAGCGCATATACTGCCCGGGACGAACTCAAGACAGACGCGTTTGCGCTTGAAAGCGTGGCAAGAAGTGCAGCAAAAAGAACCACTGTACCCCCTGCCGGCCCGATTATAACTTCTGCAACGCGTGTTATAGCATTTTCACCAAGGCTGAACAGCTCTTCTTTCGGGATATAAATAGCTGTAATATAAATTGCTATTATATACAGCACTCCAACGATTAGAACGCTTCCAATGAGTGCCCGGGGTAGATTCTTGTAGGGTTTTTTAATTTCTCCCGCAATCGTTGCAATCTGAACAAATCCCAAAAATGACGTGAATATAAGGGCTACAGTAGTAATCACCGGCCGAAACCCCTCAGAAAAGAGGGGCGCAGATAACGTTTTTTCCTCACCGAAAAAAGACGTGCTTTCCCCCAATCCATAAATAAAGAGAATACCCAAAATTCCCGTAAGGGAAACAACAATAAGATTCTGAAATTTTCCAACTTTTTTTGTTCCTATAATATTAATGACTGTCAGGAAGAGTCCTGTACCCGTTGCAATTAATATTTCGGGGTCTCCAGGGTTAAGCCCGAACTGCAATAGTAGTTCAGCAGCATATCGGCCAAAGCCTACCAAATAAAATGCACTGGCAAACACAAGTCCAAACCATTGTCCTATGCCGACAAACATCCCGAATGAAGGCCCCATGGCGCGCGACACATAGTAGTAAGCTCCCCCGTTATGTGGCATTGCAGTAGATAACTCAGCTGCAGAAAAAGCTACAAGTAGAGCAATCATTGCAGCCAAAGCAAAAGAGAATAGCGCCGCAGGACCGGCATAACTTATAGCAATTCCGGGAAATACGAAGATACCGGCGCCTACCATTGTTCCAATACCAATGGCCATCGCCTGAGATAACCGAAGCGTTCTGTGGAGTTTGCTGGCAGATTCGGTAGTATTCAATCTAATCGTCTGTTTACTCTAAATTCATTTCCTTCATTCAGCTCTATGCATGCCCTTCTCCATTCATAAACTGAAAAGCGCAGACACACGGACTATACCAAAGGTTATAAAAAATAGAGAGACTTACATATTTTAAACAGCGGGAGGCTTTTGAAATACTACTTTGCAGACCTCACAATACACATCATCATGTTTCTTTTTGGCTGAACTGAAAATTTTCGATCTGAATCATAAGGGCGGCATTACATTTTCAGCTGAGAAGTGAGCCGGAAAACATCAGTCTGCTGCAGTTAATCTGATGAGCCCGTAATACCC
>DATGBT010000201.1:0-8497 GCA_035312505.1 Balneolaceae bacterium
TTTTCTTATATCGTGTTAATCATGATTAGGGATTCTTTTAACCTTTTAACCAAAAAAACAGACTGTTATGAAAACGAATGTAACTGAAAAGTATGGATGCGTAATCATCGAGATGAAGGGAAATGTTATGGGTGGGCCAAGCTCCGAAGATTTCAGCGATTTACTACACTCGCTTATCGATCAGGGTAAAACGAATGTGATTGTAGATCTTGGGAAAGTAAAGTTTATGAATTCTTCTGGTTTGGGTATGCTTATTGGCGGCCTGACAACCATGAAAAAAGCTGATGGAGATCTTCGCATTTGCCAGGCAGATAAAAAGATCGAAAGCCTTCTTGTAGTCACAAAACTGATTACGGTGTTTAAGCATTTTCGTACTCTTGATGAAGCCATAAAATCGTACGATTCCTAAATTCTGATAACAGTTGGAAATGTTGTTTTTACGGAGCTTTTCACTCTCGTCCTTATCGGAATGAATGCCGGATACAGACTGTTAACTTAATGTAACAAATGCAAATTCAAATACTTATAATTTTATGAGTACTGCAACATTAAGTGAAAGAAAGCAAATGGACGTTAATATTGGGATCAACAAGGAGAACAGGAAAAAAATTGCTGATGGGTTGTCTCAGGTATTGGCAGACAGCTACATGGTATATCTTAAAACCCACAATTATCACTGGAACGTAACCGGTCAGCATTTCCATTCGCTCCACGAGCAGTTTGAGGAGCAATACTCGGAGCTGGCTGAAGCCATAGATGAGATTGCTGAGCGAATTCGTTCTTTGGGTTTTCGTGCTCCGGGGTCTTTCAGAGAGTTTTCCCAAATTACGACGATCGAAGAAGATACTGATCAGCCAGATGCTTTAGAGATGGTAAGAAGACTGGCCGTTGATAATGAGACAATATTACGAACTGCCCGCAGTGTGTTTCCGGATTGTGAAGAGGCCGATGATGAGGCAACTATTGATCTGCTTACAGAAAGGTTACACGTACATTCAAAAACAGCCTGGATGCTTAGAAGTCATCTGGAATAAATCTAAAAATCTTTTATAAAAATAAAAGTCCGTCAGCAATGGCGGACTTTTTTTTATATTAAGTATCAGTTTAGTCATGCCATTTGACTGTAAATAAAAGAATAACTAATCCGGAGATTATTTATGGACTTATCCAACATCGATTTAACAGGCATCGTAATGACGTACGGGCCAAGAATAATCTTCGCAATCTTAACACTGATTATTGGGTTATGGATTGTGAAAATACTCGTAAATGTAATTAACAAAGGGCTTGATAAGGGAGAAGTTGATAATGCTCTGAAAGGATTTTTAGCCAGTATTTCAGGTGTATTGCTGAAAGTATTGGTCTATATAACAGCATTGAGCGTGTTGGGCGTTGAGATGACCTCTTTTGTTGCAATACTTGCTGCAGCAGGTTTTGCAATCGGTATGGCATTGTCGGGCACACTTCAGAATTTTGCAGGCGGAGTTATGATTTTGCTTTTTAAGCCTTTTAAGATCGGTGACTACATAGATGCACAGGGTCACTCAGGAAGCGTAAAAGAAATTCAGATTTTTAATACGATTTTAACCACGCCAGACAATAAAACAATCATTCTGCCAAATGGCCCTCTTTCGACCGGGGCAATGGTAAACTACTCAACAGAGCCCAAAAGGAGAGTCGACTGGACAATTGGTATCGGATATGGTGATGATGTGGACAAAGCTTATGAGGTAATTGAGAAGTTATTAGCCGAAGATGACCGTATTTTGGGTGACCCAAAGCCTTTTATTGCAGTCAGTGAATTAGCCGACAGTTCTGTGAATTTTGCGGTTAGGGCATGGGTAGAATCTGCAGATTATTGGGGGGTATTCTTTAGAATGAATGAAGAAGTGTACAAAACGTTTGAAAAGGAAGGCCTAAATATCCCTTACCCACAAACAGACGTTCATATTCACAAAGTTTAAAGAGAATAACAGCTTCATACTTTAGAAAAAGCTCCTTTTACGGAGCTTTTTCCGTTTCATGAAATAAGACGAAAAGTTTATTCAGATACTGAATGACAGATAAGTGTGCTAACGCTCTTTGAGGAAATGTAACAGTGTAGAACCATATACCTGCACCCAACGAAACCACCGTACCGACTGTTGAAAACATGTACAAACATTACTGACCGTACTGCGATAAAGAACGTTGAAATAGACAAAGGTCAGGCAAGATGTTACTAAATAAATCTTTTTAACAAAATTACGAGGCACAGAATACGATGGGCAGTCAAATAACGGATTTTTTTCAATCGATGGGGCCACTTGCAGTCCAATACGGAATGAGCATTTTAGGTGCAATTTTAATTCTCATCGCCGGATACATTGTTGCCGGCTGGGCCGCGAGAAGAGTAAAAAGATGGGGTGATAAATCAGAAAAAGTGGATGATACTATCGTTCCGGTACTGTCAAAAGTAGCAAAGATCTTTGTACTCATTGTTACACTCCTGGCCGTACTTGGGCAGTTTGGGGTGGAGACGACCAGTATTGTGGCAGTGTTGGGTGCGTCTGCCCTGGCGATTGGTTTGGCGCTGCAGGGAACCTTAAGCAATGTTGCATCCGGTGTGATGCTGCTCACATTGCGTCCGTTTGGAGTGGGTGATGTTGTGAAAATAGGAGGCACTACCGGTATTGTAGACAGTATCGGCTTATTCACCACAGAGATGCATTCCTTTGATAATGTTGGCATTTCAATACCTAACTCGAAAGTCTGGGGATCAGAAATACAAAATATGAACCGCTTTGATACCCGCAGAGTAGATATGCAGTTTGGTATTGGTTATGATGATGACATGGACAAAGCAATGACCGTTATCAAAGAAATTCTGGATGCCGATGACCGGGTACTCGAAGATCCGGCTCCAATGCTTGCTGTAAGTGAACTTGGGGACAGTGCTGTTGGAATAATTGCACGCCCCTGGGCAAAAACAGGAGATGTTTGGCCGCTGCGCTTTGATACTGTAAAGAAAGTGAAAGAACGATTTGATGAAGAAGATATCAGCTTCCCATATCCACAACGGGATGTGCATATGTTTCAGGAAAAATAGACCTGTTATTTTAAGGTTCACCGATAAAGCCCCGCAATAATGGGGCTTTATTGGTTTTATAAAGCTTTAGTATGGGTATTGATTACAAAATGAATGTTCTTTAAACTATAAAGCTTACAGAGAAGGCAAAATGCCGAAATTTAGCAACCAAACGACACTTCCGTTTTGACTGATAAAAAAGAAGAAAAACAAGCAGCCGACACCAACCTATTTGAGAATAACTTCATAATTGTTACAGAGGATGGTAAAGTGCAGCTCAAAGAAACCGAATTTTTCAAAGAGAGAACCGTCACCACTATAGACACTGAATCAGTTGAGCAGGAGGTTGAAAAACTGAAGAGTGCTTTTTCTGAGAGTGAGGAGAAAGTGAATAAATTTCTGAAGGAGGCGGGTAATCTAACGCCTGATGACATTAAAGAGAGAATGGAGGACCTCATGAGCGACCTCTCTGAAGCCGTTGCCGTGGGCGATTTCGATTCACTGGTAAAGAAAGCGAAAGACGGATCAGAAGCTATTTTCCAGGAAACGGAAGAAGAACCTGAAAACACTGATTCAGCATCAGATACGGCAGAACCCGAGACAAATGAAGCCGACAGCGTTTCTGCCGGTTCCGAAGAAGACCCGGGCACATCAGACAAGGAAGTAGAGATAGCGCCCGCAGTTGATAAAGAAGATGCAGAACCGGCCGAGCCTGCTGATGAAGAAAAAGAGCCTGCACCGGAGGAGTACTATAAAAATCTGGCAGAAAAAGCTGAGACAATATCCGAGCTTTCCGATTGGGCACAGGCAACCCTCGAATTCGAAAATATTGATTATCAATGGGCAGAGGGGCCAAACGCAGGTGAAGCTGATATCACTCCATATCGCACAAAGATTGATGAGCTGCGGGATGCGCTGGAGCAGAAGAAAAAAGATCATTACGAAGAACAGAAAAAAATTCGTGAGAAAAATCTCGCCAGAAAGAAAGAAGCGCTCAACGAACTCAAAGAAATCATCGAAAAAGAGCAGTGGACCAAAACCAAAGCCGTTTCCCGGCTAAAAGGTAAGTGGGATAGTATACGGCCAATTCCTGCGGAAGAGCAGGAAAAACTGGAACGAGAGTTTGAGAAATACCTTAAAACATTTGATGAACATAAAGTAGACAGGCTTGTAAAACAGAAGCAGCAGCAGGAAGATAATCTTACAGGAAAGCTTGTTATTCTTGAAAAGATGGATTCATTTCTCTCTGAGATCGATTCTGAGGCAAAAGACTGGACAGAACTGGACAAAAAATTTGCTTCACTGTCGAAACAGTTTCGTAAGATTGGGAGAGTTCCATCGGAAAAAAACCAGGAGATCTGGGATCGATACCACCAGGCACAGGATACATTCCACTCGCTAAGATTTAAATTCGACAAGAAGTACAGAGAGGATATTGAGAAATTTTTGTCGAACAAGAAAAAATTGATCGATGAAGCTGAAGCACTGCTCGACACTACCGATTTAGCTCAGGCCGCCCGTAAAGTCAATAAACTGCACCGGCGCTGGAAAAAAGCCGGTAACCTGCCTCAAAAAGAAGAAAATGAGCTTTGGGACCGGTTTAAAGCCGCAACAGATGCATTTAATGACAAGAAAAGTGAGAATATTGACCTGCTGCACGAGCAGGAAGACAAAAACTATCGTGCCAAGTTAAAGCTGATTGAGACGGCCGAAGAGATCAAAGATTCTGAAGACTGGGAAAATACCCACAAGCAGCTCCAGAACCTGATGGACCAGTGGAAAAAAATTGGACCGGTTCCCAAACGTAAATCCGGAAAAATTTGGAAAAAGTTTAAGGGTGCGATGGATCACTTTTACGATCGCCGCCGCGACCACTTTAAAGAGGTGAAAGAGGAGAGAAAGGATAACCTCAAGGAGAAAGAGGACGTGCTCGATAAACTCAAGGAGCTCCAGACGCACGAAAACCCGATCGAAGCGGTGGAGGAAGCGAAGAAGCTGCAGGAAGAGTTCAAGAAAGCCGGGTATGTACCTATTAAGCATAAAAACAGAATGTGGAAGGAGTACCGGGAAGCGTGTGATGTTATCTACGACAGGTTCAGGGCAGCGAAATCGGCAGCTCAAATCGTTGGAAAAGAAAACGTAGAAAATTTTACAACCGATGACCTTTCTGAAATCAAGAAAAAGCAGGAAGTGGCGATGAAACTCAGAAAAGAGATCAAATCTTTGAGCAGCGATCTGATCCAGATGAAAGAGTCGATGAGTTACTTTAAGCCATCCGGCAAAGGAAGTTCTCTTCTTGATGATGTAAAAAAACGCATTGATAAAGCGGAAGAAGATATCAACAAAAAAGAGGAGAAACTTCAGGACCTTGAAACTGAAATCGATAAGATTAAGCGGGGCGTTTAAGTATTTCAAATACGTTTTATCAGGGATGTAGGCCGGTAGGTGAGGTGCCGGCTTAAGCCTGCTTTACATTTTTTTTCGTATCAATCCATTCATTTCATCTATTTTAAACCTGCATTTTGGAATTGTATTTCTTTCAGTGCAGTTTTGCATGCACATCCTTTTACGGCACTCCAAGCGCCGAGCTCGCTAAACAATCAAAAAACTGAATAGATTAGAATGGCAGATATTGAATTTCTATGTGAAATGACTGGTAGGTACATTAAAAATATTACGGGGCTTTTTGCACTATTATTTTTGTTGCCATCTGCGGCTTTCGCTCAAACTACGCCGATAGACGGCATCAAAGACAACACACCGGCCGTTTATGCACTTACAAATGCAACGGTAGTGGTTTCTCCCGGGAATGTACTTCAAAATGCCACTCTGGTTATTAGAGACGGCATTATTGAATCCGTTGGAGTGAATATCTCTCCACCATCTGATGCCCGTGTCTGGGATATGACCGGAAAAACAGTATATCCAGGATTTATTGACCCGCATTCTGATGTTGGCCATGCAGAGCCGAGAGTAGAAATTGAGCTGGGGTCACAGTCCTGGAATCCCAATTTAAGAGCCCATCTGTCAGCTACAAATGAGTACAATATAGAAGATGACGGAGCAGATGAACTCCGTTCCCAAGGTTTTACAACAGCATTATCAGTACCTCCACTGGGCATATTCAGAGGGAGTACATCTGTTTTGAGTCTGTCTGACGGACCGGTTTCCGAAAGACTCGTTAAGAGTGACGTTACCCAGGCGGTGAATATTGACCGAAGCTGGGATTTTGGGTTCACCTATCCCACATCATCTATTGGCGTAATTGCGCTTATACGTCAAACGCTTTACGATGCAGACTGGCACAAACGGGCTCATGAAACCTACCGGGCGAACCCTGCCGGACTTGAGCGTCCTGAAATGAACCAGGTGCTGGCGGCTTTGAAGGGTGTTATAGAGGGAAGTCAGCCCCTTATTTTCGAAACAGACAGTGATGAAGAAATTCTGAGAGCACTGAAACTTCGGGATGAATTCGATATACCCATCTGGATTCGCGGAAATGGGCATGAGTATAAACTACTGGATGTTTTATCGGATGAAAATGTGCCCTATATCCTTCCATTAACGTATCCTGATAAACCCGATGTTGATTTCCCGGAAGATGCACTGGATGAAGATTTTGCAGAGTTGCGACACTACTATCTAGCACCTGAAAATCCTTCACGAATAAGCGCTGCAGGAATTTCTTACTCAATAACCGCAGATGGCCTCGATAGTAAAAAAGATTTTCTGAAAAAGCTGAGACTTGCTGTGGACGCCGGCCTTTCTCCGGAAGATGCGTTAGCTGCATTAACTGTAAATCCCGCAAAACTACTTGGAATTGATGCAACACACGGAACACTGGCAGCCGGAAAAGTGGCTAATCTCATTGTGGCAGATGGAAACCTGTTTACTGAGAATGCTCATATAAACGACGTTTGGATAGATGGAAAACAGTTCGAAGTAACAACCGAAGAAACTGTTAACCCGCGGGGTGAGTGGGAGATTTCATCAGTCGGAAATGAAATTAACGGCGTATTACTGATTGAAGAATCGCGGACGGGAAGATTTGGCGGAAATTACACCACCGGTGGGACCAAAGTAGATCTCAAAACTGTTTCTGTTGATGGTGCCGGAAGCCGAATCCGGGCCGACATAGATGGAGATTCACTAAATGTTGATGGATTGATTCGTTTGACTGCCTCCGTAACGGATGGTGGTGAGGCTCTTGAAGGCTGGGCAGATATTTCCGGTAGCGATGCGGTTCAGTGGACGGGCACGCGCAAAACAACCGTTGAGAAAGAGAGTGATATTTCCAGAGATCCTGTCGCGCGAACCGTAGACCTCTCGAACATTCGCCCTGCAATGGAATTTGGAAGAGAAAGTTTGCCCGGGCAGCCCGAAACGGTCCTCATCAGGAATGCGACAATATGGACAATGGAAGAAGAAGGCATTCTCGAAAATGCAGATCTGCTCATCAGAAACGGAAAGGTTGAAGAGGTTGGTGAAGAGTTGTCTGCACCCCGAAATGCTGTTGTATTAGATGCCGGGGGTAAACACGTAACGCCCGGACTTATAGACGCGCACATTCACTCGGGGGTTGATGGTGTGAATGAAATTGGAAATGCCGTAACGGCCGAGGTGAGGCTGGGGGATGTATTGAACATCAACAATATCTGGATGTACCGGCAGCTTGCCGGCGGGTTAACATCGGCGCACGTAATGCACGGGTCTGCTAATCCTATTGGCGGGCAAAACGAACATATTAAAATGAGATGGGGTGCACTCTCGGATGACCTGAAAATTGAGGGAGCACCCAAAACAGTGAAATTTGCCCTTGGTGAAAATCCGAAACGGGTAGGAAGTGATCGCTATCCCGAAACGAGAATGGGAACCGAGCAGATAATTGAGGATAGATTCAGTATGGCGCGTGATTATGAGGCCAGGTGGCAGCGCTGGGAAGAGACTGGGGAGGGGATTCCCCCGAGGAAAGATCTCAGGCTGGATGCACTGGCAGGCATTATCAACGGTGAGATTATTATCCAGTCTCACAGCTATCGGCAGGATGAGATCTTAACGCTTATGAGGCTTGCAGAGCGTTTTGATTTTAAAATCGGGGCGTTCCATCATGGTGTGGAAGCGTATAAAGTGGCGCCGGAACTTGCTGAACATGGTGCAGGTGCTGTTGTCTGGTCAGACTGGTCGTCGTTTAAAATCGAGGCGTACGACGGAACTCTATACAATGCAAAACTCCTTACAGAAGCCGGAGTGCTTACATCCCTTCACTCTGATAACAGCCAGATTTCATCGCGTATGAACTGGGAAGCCGCAAAAATGTTACGCGCAGGCATGCAGGCTGAAGATGCACTTGCACTGGTTACCATAAACACCGCTAAAGTGTTGGGGATCGACGATAAGGTAGGCTCACTGAAGCCCGGCAAAGATGCCGAT
>DATGBT010000202.1:0-9709 GCA_035312505.1 Balneolaceae bacterium
GGGGTTTTTTGTTTTGGGGGATTTTTACAATCTATTTCCTGTGGTTACAAGGAAAGGGTTTTTAGCTCCCCTCATATTTTGCACTCACATTAGTATTGATTTTGTGCCCTATCGTTACTCACTCCTGAAATGGTGAAGCCGTTCTCTATTCCCTCACATCTTTGACAGAGTTTACAATGTGAACTTGTGTTTCGAAGTACCCAAAAAGTTCAGGCTTGTAAGCTGGGGGCGATATGAGAAGAACCGGGAACAAGTGGTATTCCCGGCAGGACTCGCCTCAGATCAGTTCCCCGGGCAGGTTCCCCACTCCGGTTTGTTCTGTTCGGTAAGCGGACTGTCCGATGCGAACCGGGTAGGTTCATCCGGAATTTGGGATACGCACCAACCGCTGATATTTCGGTTGAAGTCACTTCTATAGAACATGGAGTGCATATCGGTGACGCTGCTGACATCCCACTTCCCAAGAGGTTGGTCGAAGTTGCTGTCCATAAACATGGCACTCATATCCGTGACGTTGCCGACATCCCAATCGTTCAGGGCTTGATTAAAGGGGCTATCATCAAACATGTTATCCATCCTTGTAACATTACTGACGTCCCAATCTGCTATACTCTGATTGAATTCACTTTCACTAAAAACACCGTCCATGTCCGTGACATTGCTAACGTTCCAGTCATTCAGGGCTTGATTAAAAGGTGTATCATCAAACATATAGGATATATCCGTTACGTTGCTGATATCCCATTCACTAACTGGCTGGTTAAATGGTGAATTGGAGAACATCAGGTTCATATCTTGGACGCTGCTTACATCCCAACTACTGATCGATTGATTGAAAGAGCTATTATTAAACATTCGTTGCATTGTCGTCACGTTACTGACATCCCAGTTCCCAATTGGTTGATCGAAGGGGGTGCTTTGAAACATGAATGCCATATCGTTCACACTGCTGACATCCCAATTCCCGATCGGTTGGTTAAAAGACGATTGGGCAAACATCACTCTCATGTCCTCAACATTACTGACGTCCCAATTTTCAATAGGCTGATTAAAAGAACTTTCAGTAAACATTCTTGACATATCTGTTACGCTGGCCACATCCCAATCTTGAAGCGGATGATTAAATGGAGTACCTGAGAACATATATCCCATATTGAATACATTGCTCACGTCCCAATCTTCAATAGGCTGATTAAAAGAGCTCTCTTCAAACATAGAACCCATATCGAATACACTGCTCACATCCCACTCGCCAATGGGGTGATTAAAGGGAGTATTCTCAAACATACTAATCATTTCTCCAACATTACTGACATCCCAGTTTCCAATCGGCTGATTGAAATCGCTATCTGAAAACAAATCACTCATATCCGTAACGAGGGATGTGCAAACCTGGGACAGATCTGCGTTCTCATCCCGGCGTTGGTTGAGCAACGGCCTGTCTACGGCTTCGTACTCCACCCCTTCAACGGTGCCCAGGTCCTCAGGAGAAGCATTTGGGCATTTGATCGTGACCCCGTTTTCAGCCAGGAAGAAAAGTTTCTGGAAGGTCGCCGTTACACTCCTTTCCTGATCCACAGTGATCTCGATCGGTGTTTGGGAGCCGTCCAGGTCTCCTCCCCACTCCGAAAAGGTCCATCCCTCGTCGGGTACGGGGGTCAGTTCCACGACCGTACCATGTTCATACTCCTTGTTTTGGGAGGAGACAACCTGTTCCGTTACGGAACCCTCGCCTTCCACATCAACATTCAGGGGATAAGTTTTCTTGATGAATACGCCCGTCAGATCGATATTCTCGTCCACCGTGAAGGTAAACGGATTTTGAGAAGAGGAAGCCGTTCCGCTCCATTCGCTAAATGCCCAACCCTCATTGGGAGCAGCGGTTACCGTTACCTGGGTGCCCTCATCGTATGTTCCACCGGAAGGGGAGAGTTCAATGGATCCTGCTTCAGCAGGAGAGGCGGTGGTTGTCACCGTATACGATGGTGTTGTTTCGGTACCGCAGGAAGAAATTAGAAGAGCTGTTACAAGAGTGAATAGAAATGGAATTGATGATTTCATAGATAATATTATTCAAATTTTTGATAATATTTTATACTATTTAATATATGTTATTTATATTTTTTTATCAATATCAAATATATTTAATGATATATTCTAATACCATTAATACGTTGGTATATAATTACATACACTGAACCAACGCAGCAAGCATATTAAGACTGCCTTCAGCATCCTCAGTACCAATTATTACCTTACTCATTCTCTCCGCAGACAAACCCATGCTGTGAGTTGTCTGCCCATCCTTACCGATGAGCTCAAAGATTTATTCGGGCTGTTTTGGCCAGACGATTCAACGGGGCCCTCTGCCTGATGAGGCAAGTACGAGCCTAACTTGATTGATAACCGGCAGAAAATGTAATCCAATTCTCACTCTTAGAATACGAATGGCTCTATACCGGTCTAAAATACAATACAACATCTATGTGGGATTAGAGGACATCCAATAACCAACCACGGCTAACATCATGCTGCAGGAAAAACTTGAAAATTATTATTAGTTTAAGTGTTATAAGCAGCTAAATAACAAGGAAATAACAATGAAGCCTTATGAAAGACGATTATATTGCGGCTGTATATACAAGTAATGATGATCTGAGGGCTGCAGTACAAAAGTCTTTAGAATCGATTGACATCTCCTTTACAATAGAAAACATTCCCGAACTTGGGCACCCAAAGGGACGTATTGGTGACGATTACTACGATATCGTCATCATAGATCTGGACTCCGCTGAAATCGAGGGCGTCAGGCTGATCGATATTTTACACAAAGCAAACCTTTCGCTGCCTATCATTTGTATCTCAGATACGACAGAACCGGAGAGGGTTGTGAAAGTGATGAGATTGGGAGCGTCCGGTTATATCTCAACTGATAATCTGGACAGACTTAGCAAATCGGTTGAAAGAGAACTCGGGGGAGAGAGCTTCACAGTCGACTTCGCAGACAGAAGCCACTTCAAGACCCTAATCCACTCAATTGAGGGAATTTTTTGGGAAGCCGATGCAAAAACGCTCGAGTTTAAATATGTGAGTCCGCAGGTTAAAAAGATTCTGGGCTACAATCCCGAACAGTTTACAGAAGACCCAAATTTCTGGGAACAGCATATCCATCCGGAAGACCGACATTTTGCTGTTGATTTTTGCCATAACCAGGTTCAAGGTGGCAAAAACCATACATTTCGATATCGCATGTTAACAGATGACGGCAGCATTCGCTGGATACGAGACACCATATCTGTTTATGAAAAAGCGGATTCAAATGCGGTTATATATGGCCTGATGGTGGATATTACCGATCAAAAAAATGTAGAAGATGAACGAGATCACGCCCATCGAAGCCTCAAAGAGCGAATTAAAGAACAAAAATGTCTATATAGAATCACAAGTCTGCATGAAGAAGATCTCTCCATCGACAAGTTGCTTCAAAAAGCGGTGAGCTATCTGCCGGATGGATGGCAATATCCGGAGATTGCAGCGGCTTGCATTGAGTTTGGTGGTGAATCTTATGAAAGCGAGAATTATCAATCCACGGAGTGGCAGCTTTCGGCCGTGGAAGAATCCATACAGGATGGCCCTTTAAAAGTGGAATTAGTCTACCTCGAAGAGAAGGAGGAGGCCGACATAGGACCTTTTCTCGAAGAAGAACATCATCTCATTAATACGATTGTTCGAACACTAACACTGAAGATCAACCGGATTATGGGCAAGCGTGAGCTGGAGCGTAAACAGCAGCTGCTTGAGGATACACACAATCTCGCCAAGATGGGATCCTGGGAGCTTGACCTGGAGCTCTCCTTATTTTTCTGGTCCAATCAGGCGAAAAAAATCCTCGGACTCTCCGATGACTTTGAACCTGATCTCAAAAGCTTTTTTGAATTTTTTAAAGAGGGTGAAGACAGGGATAAATTACGTGAAAGCGTGGATGAAGCGATTCACTCTGATAAATCTTTCGATGTTGAGAGCAAGATTATAGACACGCATGAGAATGAAATCTGGACGCGCGTTGTGGGTGAACCGGTTTTCTCAGATGGAAAGTGTATTCGGGTGTATGGAAGCATTCAGGATATTGATGACAGAAAACGTGCCGAAGAGGCTGTTCGCGACAGTGAGCGACGTTTCAGTTCGTTGATCTATGGCAGCGAAGACCTTTACGCGATCGTCGATCGAGAGGGAAATTACGTATACGCCGCGCCGTCTGCGAAGCGGGAACGTATCCTGGGGATAACAGACAAAGAAGCCATTGGTAGAAACGTATTTGAATACGTACCAGAGGATAGACGAGAAGAGTTGCTTAATACGTTGCAGAGCCTCAACCCCGACGAGCACAAAGATGTTGGAGTAGTGAAGGTGAGAAACCTGAAGGGAGAAACGAGGTGGCTTGAGACAACCATTATCAACTTATCTGAAGATTCTGCCATTGGCGGTTATGTTATCAATACCAGGGACGTCACTGAAAGAGTTTTGAAGGAGAACCGAATTCGTGATATCATTGAACACAGTACCATCATTTTTTATAAACACGATACCGATCACCAGGTTACGTATATCAGCCCCCAGGTGGAAGATATATTTGGGTACAGCCAGAAAGAGGCGAAACAGAAGTGGACAGAGTTTGCCACCGACCACCCCGCTAACGAAGTGGGTTTTAAACACACTCTGAAAGCGATTGAAACAGGGGAGAGACAGCCAACTTACGATTTAGAGCTCAGGAAAAAAGATGGTGACAAAGTTTGGGTGCGGGTTAACGAGGCGCCGATCGTTGAAGATGGAGAGACAAAGGCAGTGGTTGGTTCCCTTACCGATATTACGAAGCAGAGAGAGTATGAGGAAGAGTTAAAGGAGATGTCGATGGTTGCGGCTAAGACAACAGATGCAATCATCATCACAGATACAGAAGAGCAGATTACCTGGGTTAATAAATCTTTCGAGGATCTTACGCAGTATACCCTGGAGGAGGCCTTAGGTGAAAAACCAGGTGAACTGCTTCAGGGAGAAAAATCCAGCCAGGCATCGAAGAACCGCATGAGGGATGCAATAGACCGGAAAGAATCGGTAACGGAAACCATTCGTAACTATTCCAAAGATGGAACTGAGTACTGGCTTGAATTAACGATTGACCCGCTTTTTAATGAGAATGATGAATGTACCGGGTTTATTGCCATTGAAAGAGACGTTACCGAAAAAATAAAGAGACAGGCAAGGCTCCAGGAAAGCCTGGAACGGTATCAAGTTGTATCAAAGGCAACAAGCGATACAATTTGGGAATATGATATCGAAACCGAACAGATTCAATACAACAATAATATTTTGGATGTGTTTGGTTACAGCGTTGCAGAAGTTGATAATGCAAAACAGTGGTGGGAAAAAAATATTCACCCGGAAGATCGCGAAAGAGTTTTTGAAGCATTCGAAGATTATATTGCAAACGGTGACGAACGTTTTCATCTTGAGTACAGGTTCCGCTGTGCTGACGGCTCTTACAAGTATGTGCTGGATCGAGCCTACATCGTTACTGATGATTCCGGTGCCCCGAAACAGGTGATCGGAGCCATGCAGGATATCACCGAACGTAAAAATTATATCAAGCGACTAAAACAAGAGCGAGAACGCCTGCAAGAAGCGCAGCAAATTGGGAAAATTGGGGATTGGGATTTTAGTGTGAATACCGGGGCTATTTTTTGGTCCGATCAGATGTACGACATTTATGGCAGAAATCCTGCATTGGGACCCCCCACATACGAAGAGTTAAGAGAATATTATCCAACCGATTTTGAATATCATGATGGCATTATAAGTGAGGCCATTGAAAATGCAAAAGACTACGAATTTGACATCAAAATTCGTACTGATAATGACATCGAAAAATATGTGTATGCAGAAGGATACACAGAAGTTGATGAGCAAGGTCAGGTTATCAAACTTCACGGTATTGTGCAGGATATCACTGACCGAAAAAAAAGGGAATTAGAGATAGCAGCCAGAGAAAAACAAATTCGTGCAGTTATTGACAATATTGAAGGAACCTTATATCGGTATGTTTTAAGGCCTGATGGTTCTGATGATATGGTCTATATAAGTAGCGGTATTGAAGATCTGCTTGGAATTACTGCTCAACAAGCAAAAGATAGCACCGAAATATTATGGGAATTAATTGATAGCAGAGATTTAGAAGAGTTTAAAGACTCCGTTGAAACATCTGCGGAAACACTGGAGCCCTGGTATCAGGATTTTCGAATTGAAACCCCTTCGGGTGAAAAAAAATGGCTTCGGGGAACAGGGCGGCCCGAGCGATTAGACGATGGAACTATTCAATGGAATACACTAATCACAAATATAACAAAGGAAGTTCAGCAACAAGAAATCAATGAAACGCTTGTGCAGGAGGTTCATCACCGGGTAAAAAATAATCTTGCAATTATTATAGGGTTTCTCGATTTACAGTTACATGAACTTCCTGAAGATAGCCGGGAACGGTTATCTCTTGAACGAGCCATCAACAGAATCTATTCCATTTCCCAAGTTCATAAGCTATTATATGAAGGATCAAATTTCAGTGAAATTAATGTTGCTGAGTATCTTGAGAGCTTAAAAACACACGTAACAAATACCATGAATCTGAAATCGGCGATTACCTTTGAAATTGACGCCGATGATTTGCAAATGAATGTAAATGAACTTACACCTCTGGGTATGCTTTTGAATGAATTAGTGACCAATTCCGTAAAATATGCTTTTGAGGGTAAAAAGCATGGATCTATTGCAATCAAGATTTCGAAAGATAACAATACCTACCAGGTATACTATAAAGATGACGGTATAGGTATTGAAAAAGCGACATTTGAAGAAACACAAACTTCTGGACTTAATCTTGTGAAGATCCTTTTAGCTCAATTGGAAGCAGAATATCGTTTGTTAGACCAGGATGGTTTTTCGCTTCTAATTACATTTAAGGAAAAAACGAAAGGTGCTCACGGGAATTTAAAGGTATAAATTCACCGAGAAATTTTTCTTCTGTTAGCTATGAGGATAGACCCAGTACTTTGATGTTTTTTCATCATGAGTGCCTGTAACGATATACATAGATCTCCTTATATGGGTCTGACCGTCGTACAAGGCTTTAAGGAATGAATCTTAAAACCGATCGTTCATCGACCCCTAACTTTAAGCTGCCCAGTTACTACACCCGTTTAATGTAAACGGGCCATTATGATCAGGCCCGCTTTTTTCGGTAACCAATCAGGTCTAAACTCACTCAACCTTAATAATCATGATCGGTCGGGGGGTGTCTGCATCGTCACAAGAATTTCCTGTCATTGTAAGTTGGTAGCTTCCGGGGTCAGCATTTTTTTTGATCTTCAGCTTTACTTCTTTTCCATTAGCAGGCACTGTTAGTGGTAAATCTTTAGAGAATTTAGATCCATCACTGGAATCGATCGTATATTCTGAACCATCTGAAGAGTGAAACTTTATATCTGCTTTTTTTTCGACCACTGTTTCGACATTACATCCACTAATTTCTACTTTATCTGCCATAATTACTCACCTTATGTTTAATGTTTGATTGATTTATTGTTGGGGTTGGTTTTTCTCTACCATTTTCTGAAAAGCGGGGTCTTCTCTCAGCGCAGCAATTTCCGGATCAGGATCGTTATTGATTTCCTCTGCCGGATAACCGTTTTCAATCGCTCTGCCGATCCACTCCAGGGCACTCTGTCGATCACCAAAATACTCCAACATTTTGCCTATATTCACCTGAATATCAACTTCACCGGGCTGCATGTTTATCACACGGTTTACCATCTCTTCTGCACGCTCTTCATCCCCAAGTTCATTGTAAAATCCGGCCAGGTTAATAATTAGCCGGGGGTCTCTGGGATTGACTTCCAGTTGATTTTCAGCCAGTTCTTTTGCCCTGCGTACCGCTTCTAATGACCTGTCCGTTTGAGGCGGATCTGAATAGGTATAGGCACTCGCAAGGTTAGACCAGACTACATAGTCAGAGTCATTTAATTCCAGCGCTTTGGAGTACATTTCAGCGGCTTCATTATATTTCCCTTCGTAGTAATACATGGTGCCCAGGTTTGAATAGACCCCATAATTCGGTTCAATTTCAACGGATTTGTTGAACGCCCGCAGGGCATCCTCCGGACGATTCAAATAGTAATAGACCGCTCCCAGGTTACGGTATGCAGACGCGTTATTAGGGGTCAGCTCCGTAACATTCTCAAACTGCTCTGCGGCCTCTTCGAAACGGCCATTGCGGGAGTAGAAGACACCTAGCTCCGCATAACCGGCCCAAAACCCCGGCTTTGAGTTGATGGCGGTTATATATGTAGATTCTGCTTCTTCAGTACGTCCCTGGGCCATAAATGCTCTGGCCCTGGCTCTGTACGCCTCACCGTTTTTGGGATCGAGGCTAAGAGCCCGGTCAAGCTGTTGGTGAGCCATTTCGTACTCCCCCTTTTCAATGAGTAAAACTCCATAGCTTGTATAAATCGGAGCAAGCCGATCTTCAAGATTCAGGGCTTTTTGAATATTTGAAGTGGCAGGTTCCAGCCAGTTTATATCCTCTGTTCGTCTGAACTTGAATATATATGCATCGCCAATAGCAGCATATGCTAATGAAAAGTTTGGGTCCTCCTCCAATGCTCTCTCAAATTGGTCAATGGCCGCATCGATCTCTTCTATTTGATCGAAACGCTGCAGATGACCCAGTCCCCGAAGGTAAAATTCATAAGCACCGGGTGCTGTCGTCTGACCTGCGGTAAGAATGGTTCTCGCTTCCGGCTGAATGTCGATATCGAGCATACTGGCAAGGTTAAATACAGCATTATCCTGCAGTGTGGATTTTTCAATAAACAGATCATCGATCACCATTGAATCGATCTGTCGTAATGTAACCGCGTCTATCAGGTTGATTGTAACACGCACGCCCTGGCCCAATTGTTGTACACTACCGGTCACCACTAAATTTACTCCAAACGAAGCACGCGCCTGTGAGGCGCTTTGAATATCCATCGACCTCGTTTCACTTGCAGGAACTACCAGGTACTGGTCCTGAAACTGCTCTAACTGTGAAAGTTTACTGGTTATGGTTTCAAGCAGGCCATCGGCAAACGCCCGGTTATTAGGGTCATCGCCAATATTTCTGAAAGGAAGAACCGCGATCTCTTTTGAAGCCGGCAGGATTTGACCGGAAAAATAGGATGCCGTTACAGACTGAAAAGTCGGATATATCCATATCATCGTAAGCGTAACAAATAAAATCAAGGCTGTAGCAGCGAGAGCATAGATGAATGTTCGATTATTTTTCTCTCGTTTTCTTTTTTTATCCGGCAAAGAATGAATCGACAGTGACAAATCACTTTTCTGATCCAGAGACAACGTGTCATCCTTCAGGGCTTCAAGGAAATTTTGGAGCTCGGCCATATCCTGAAATCGATTATCAGGATTTTTTTCAAGGGCTTTCGTCAGAATCCATTCGAGCTCAACGGGAAGATCAGGATTTACTTTTGTGATGGGTTCCGGATCTTCATTCATAATCGAGTAGAGCTGGGCATGAGAATAGACGCCTTTAAATGGATGAACCCCTGCGAACATTTCATACAGCACAATTCCCAATGAAAATATATCGCTTCGGTGATCGATG
>DATGBT010000203.1:0-4350 GCA_035312505.1 Balneolaceae bacterium
TTTAATAAACTTCGTTTTAATAGGAAGCTTATGAGAAGCTCTTCTTAACGCTTCTTTAGCTTTTTCTTCACCTACACCGGCTACTTCAAAAAGAATTCTTCCTGGTTTCACCACAGCAATAAAATGGTCGAGTGCACCTTTCCCTTTACCCATTCGGGTTTCTGCTGGTTTTGAGGTCATAGGACGGTCTGGGAATATTCGAATAAACGTTTTTCCCTCTCTTTGGAGAGAACGTGCAATGGCAACCCGGCAAGCTTCAATTTGTCGCGATGTGATAAATTTAGGCTCCAGGGCTTTCAGTCCAAAACTTCCAAAAGCCAATGTATGTCCTCTTTGGGCATTACCTTTTAGTTTATCCCGGTGTACCCGACGTCTGTGTATTCTTTTTGGTTCTAACATCGTATTAAAATTATTTAGTTACGTGTACGTCTTCTTCTTCGCGACTTTCTGTCGTTATTTCGACTTCCGCGGCCTTTACTTGAATCGGTATCCTGTTTTGTCTGTGCATTTGGAGACAAATCAACATCACCTATGATTTCACCTTTAAATATCCAGACGGAGACACCAATTGATCCATAAATTGTATTTGCTGTAGTCTTCGCGTAGTCTATATCGGCTCTGAGTGTGTGCAGTGGAACACGTCCTTCCTTGTACTGTTCGGTTCGTGCCATTTCAGCACCACCCAATCTTCCGGCACATTTTATTTTAATCCCTTTTGCACCCATTCTCATGGCAGAAGATATCGCTGTTTTCATTGCACGCCTGAAAGATACACGAGCTTCAAGCTGTTGTGCTATGTTTTGTGAAACCAGGCTTGAATCCATTTCTGGACGCTTAATTTCACTTACATTAATCTGCACTTCTTTATTCGTAATTTTCTTAAGCTCTTCCCGCAGAAGCTCTATTTGTTCTCCGCCTTTACCAATAATGACGCCTGGACGTGATGTATTAAGCGTGAGGAGAATTCTCTTAGGTGTTCTTTCGATGATTACGTTAGAGAGCCCACCGTTTCTTAAACGTGCCTCAAGGTATTCCCGAAGCTTTGTATCTTCGAGTACATTGGCTGGCTCATTCTCATCAGAATACCAATTAGAGTCCCATCCTCTTATAATTCCTAATCTAAGTCCGGTTGGATTGGTTTTTTGTCCCAAGTTATCCTCTTTGTTATTCAGTTATAGTTTCTTCTTGTTTCTTTGCCACTACAACTGTGATGTGGCAACTGCGCTTATTAATTCTGTGGGCTCTGCCCATTGGCGCAGGCTGTATACGTTTAAGGGTAACCCCCTCATTAACAAAAATCTCTTTTATATACAGCAGATCGTTATCAAGTCTTTCTTCTTCAAACTTGTCACGAATGTTGGCTGCAGCAGATCTTACAACTTTAGATACATCAACTGCAGTAGACTTGTTAGAAAATGCGAGTGTAGAAATTGCACGATCTACCTGTTGCCCTCTAACCTGGTTGGCAACCAATCTTACCTTTCGGGGAGATTTCCTTAAATGTTTTTGAGTTGCTCTTGCTTCAAATTCTGGCGTTTCCATCAATCAAATAATTTTATTTTGCCTTTTTAAGGGGGTGACCACGAAATGTTCTGGTTGGTGCAAATTCACCTAATTTATGGCCTACCATGTTTTCAGTTATATAAACAGGTATAAATTGTTTTCCATTATGAACAGCTATGGTTAATCCGATAAAATCAGGAGTAATCATTGAGCTTCTTGACCAGGTCTTTATCACCTTTTTCTTACTGCTGTCATTCAACGAATCAATCTTACGCTGCAGCTTGTAGTGGACAAAAGGTCCTTTTTTTAGCGATCGTGGCATACTGTTTAAGATTTTTTAGATTTACGACGACGAACAATATACTTGCTCGACAATTTCTTGCGATGTCTTGTCTTTTTACCTTTGGAGGCTTGTCCCCATGGAGATCTCGGATGTCCACCGGAAGCTTTACCTTCTCCACCACCCATCGGGTGATCTACCGGGTTCATGGCAACGCCTCTAACTTTAGGACGACGGCCTAACCATCTGTTACGACCGGCTTTCCCTTTTGTAGTGTTAAAATGGTCGGGATTACTCGTTGTACCCACAGTTGCAAAACAGGATCCCAGAATTAAGCGAACTTCTCCGGAAGGAAGTTTAACCGTTACGTACTTGTCAGTCTTTGCAACCATCTGAGCAACTGTTCCAGCACTTCTGCAAAGCTGTCCGCCTTTACCGGGATACATCTCCACATTGTGGATAAACGTACCAGCCGGCATATTTTTCATCGGCATTGCATTTCCAACTTCGGGCTGTGCAGTTTCTGAACTAATTACTGTATCACCAACATTCAGTTTGTTTGGGGCAATAATATATCGTTTTTCCCCGTCGGCATAAGCAAGAAGTGCAATACGAGCCGTTCTGTTGGGATCGTATTCAATTGTCTGCACTTTTGCAGGGATATCGAGTTTATCTCTTCTGAAATCAATTACCCGATATTTTCTTTTATGTCCGCCTCCACGACGACGAAGAGTCATTCGTCCGCGGTTGTTTCGTCCACCAGATTTATGAATACCGCTTGTAAGACCTTTTTCGGGTCTTGAAACCGTAACATCCTTAAACTGTGGTGCGATTCTGTGTCGCTGTCCCGGTGTTGTTGGTTTTAACTGTTTTGTAGCCATTACTTAAAGTCCTTTATATTTCGCTAAAGAAGTCTATTTCGCCTTCCTTCAATGAGATTATAGCTTTTTTCCAGGATTTGCTTCTACCACTAACAAATCCACTCTTCGTAAACCGTCCCTTAGGTTTGGAGGGAACAATCATGGTGTTTACCCTGCCAACTTTTACTTCAGGGTATTTCTTTTCAATTGCCCGTCTTATATCCTTTTTGGTAGCATTTCGGGCTACCTCAAAAGCGTACTGCTGATGCTCTTCCTGCAGTCGGGTTAGTTTCTCTGTGATTAAAGGTTGAATTAATACACTCATGCTGCTTCCTCCTCAATTTTTCCTTCAATAGAATCTTGCAGAGCAGAAACGGCACTGTCTGTAAAAAGCAAATACTCTGCGTTCAAGATATCGTATGTATTGGCCTCGTGCGATCTCACAACAGTAATATTTGGAATATTTCTTGATGAGAGATAAACATTTCGGTCGGTTTCGCCCAGCAACACCAAAACTTTCTTTGCATCCAGTTCAAGTGCCGCGAGTATGGCAATAAAATCTTTCGTCTTGGGCGCATCCATACTAAAATCTTCAACGACTTTAATAGCTTCATCGCGTGCTTTTAAAGTAAGAGCAGATTTGCGAGCAAGTCTTTTAGCCTTTTTCGTAAGGTTAACCGTATAATTTCTTGGTTTGGGGCCAAATACCGTACCACCGCCTTTCAACAATGGAGACCTCATCGATCCCCGGCGCGCCATACCCGTTCCTTTCTGCTTGTAGGCTTTACGGCCACCGCCCCGAACTTCACCTCGTTCTTTAGTCTTGGCAGTTCCCTGTCGCCTGTTGGCCAAAATGCGTCTTACATCTTCATAAAGAACCGTCTCGTTTGGTTCTATTGAAAAAATAGAGTCACTGAGTTCGGCCTCTTTACCGCTGCTTGTACCATCGGTTTTAAAAATTGTCAGCTTCATTAGGCTTCTTCTGTTTTATTATAAATTTCTAAATATCCACCTTTGGGTCCCGGTACAGATCCGGTAACAAGTATCATATTCGAATCAGATAGGATTTTGGCAATAGACAGATTGGTAATTTTTGTTCTTGCATTACCAGAACGACCTGCCATTTTCACACCCTTAAATACTCTTGATGGGTCTGAAGCCTGTCCGATTGATCCAGGTGCTCTGTCGCGGTTATGCTGACCATGAGTAGCATCACCAACACCCCTGAAGTTGTGTCGTTTCATAACACCTGTAAAGCCGGTTCCTTTCGACTTACCAACAACGTCAACACGGTCACCAACGTTAAAGACATCGTCGATTGAAAGATCATCTCCAACATCGAGTCCTTCAGGAATATAATCTCTGAATTCCTTAACCAGTTTTTTGGCTTCAACACCAGCTTTGGCAAAATGGCCTTTCAGTGCTTTTGAAACATTTTTCGGTTTTTTGTCAAAAGCGGCAACCTGAACGGCTTCGTAACCATCTCTTTCTTTTGTTTTTATCTGGGTAATGGTACAAGGCTCTATTTCGATGACTGTAACAGGTATACTCCTGCCAATCTCATCAAAAATGCTTGTCATTCCTACTTTCTTACCAATTAATCCACTCATTTTTATATACCTATTGGATTACTAAACTTTGATTTCAACATCAACACCGGATGGAAGTTCGAGCTTCATCAGTGCATCGATTGTTTGTGAACCTGTT
>DATGBT010000204.1:0-8839 GCA_035312505.1 Balneolaceae bacterium
CGGGATAAAAAACGAATCCTGCAAAAGCTCGATCGGGCTGTTGAAAGGTACAATGAGGATAAACTTGGCGTCTGCCTGAAGTGCAGTGACGTAATAGCTTTTGGGCGTTTAAAAATTATGCCGTACACCACCCGCTGCGTAAAATGTGCGGGTCGCTAACCTTTGTTCAGTTTTTTACCGTCCACCACCACTTGCGCCGCTGCTGAAATTATAACGGAAGTTTAATCGGACGGATCTCGTTGACCAGGCGTATCTGCTCTGGGTAAAGCTGTTCGGGTTGATTACTTCCCTGTCGCTCAAGCGTGAATTAAAGAGATCCCGTACGTTTAAAGATATGGTTGCTCTTCGGTCCAGGAATTCTTTCGCCAGCGCTCCGCCAAAGAAAAGGCTGCCGTCTTCACGTCCCTGAGTGGTCTGCTGCGCACCCCGGTAAAAAGCATTTGCCTGGAAATTCCAGCTTTCAGCAAATCTCCAGCGCAATCTCATTCTTGAGGTGAACGATTCCGATTCACTGGTATACTGCACGCCTTCAAATTCTCCGTCACGGTTTGCCTGGAAAAGATTCAAACTAGCCATAAGCTGCAGGTCATTGAACAACTCCTGGTCTGCAGAAAACTCTATCCCCCACGCTTTCTCTGTGGCAAGGTTAATCGGCTGTGATGTTGTAATTCCATTTCCATCAATGGTCGTAATCCTTTCGGTGACATCCGTTCTGTAGCGATAATAGAGGCTCGAAAGTAACGAACCTGTTTCCCAAATTCTCAGATATCCGGCCTCGTAAGAATCTCCAAATTCCGGACGCAGCTCCGGATTTCCAACTCGCCGGGTTCGTACATCAGATATTTCTGTAAAGGGAAGAATCCACCAAATTCTGGGGCGTGAAATTCGCCGGCTGTAACTCACCTGAAAAGAGTTAAATTCGTTGACGGAGTATGATAGAAATGCACTGGGAAACAGGTCGGTATAGTTTTGATCACTGCTTCGGCCTGTCTGTGTGAGCCTGGATTCAATACTTGTATTTTCGGCACGCACACCCAGCTGATAGTTAAATACACCCAAATCCCCTGCTATGCTTGCATATGCAGCATTTACATTTTCGTTATAGGAAAAATTATCACTAAGCGCCACTTCGTTATCTGCAAGCTGCCAGTTGCCATTAATCTGTTCCTCAACGCGATAGTTCTGCTCAAGCCAGTCATAATTAATTCTGAATCCTGCCTCGAATCGTCCGCTATCCCCAAGCGGCTGACGGTAATCCATATCTACACGAAGCTCACGAAACTGTTCGTCGGAAAATGTCCGCTGATTATTACGATCCTGTATCCCATTTCCGCCGGTGCTAAACTGTTCCAAAAGCTCCCCATCCTGATTTTCACTGCCAAATTCAAAATCGGCATCTGCGGTGAGACGGTGGTCTGACCCGTCAAATTTCTTCTCATACTGAACTCGAAAATCATAATCACCCTGTCGCCCGTCCAGTACGTCATTTTGATCCAATTCCTGTACAATATCCCAGTCATTCCGGATATTTTGAAAAACCTGGTCACTGCCGGGATCGAAATCCGTATAGAGCAGATCGGTATCTTCGAGCTCAGCTTCGATGTTTACGCGGGATTCTACCGTTAAAATCTGGTTGGCAGGCAGATAGAAATCGGCACCGAGGTTTATGCCAAACTCTCTTTCTGTTTCAATCGACTCATTTCGTTCCCTGTAAGCAAATGTGGTATCCCCGCTGAAACTCTGAAATGTACGGCCCTCACGTGGTGAGTTCTCATACTCCATATCAAAATTCATGAACCAATTGATATTATTTTTGTGATAGTTGAGATTTGCACCTATCCCGTGGTCCTGCGGGTAGCCTGTATTAAACTGTAATCCGCCATTAAACCCAAGGCGTACATCATCCACCAATTTTATGTTGATAATTCCTGCCGTACCATTGGCGGCATAGCGAGCCGATGGGTTGGTAATAATCTCTACTTCCTCAATTAAATTAGCCGGAATACTGCTAAGGGCATCCGTTCCGTTTCGCACAAGACTGGAGGGGCGTCCGTTAATCAAAATTTGTACGCCCTGATTTCCCCTCAGGCTCACATTTCCTTCAAAATCTGTGGTAATCGACGGCACGTTATCCAGTACATCCAGGGCAGATCCGCCCAGGCTTGTAATATCCTTCCCAACATTAAATCTCCGGCTGTCAAAATTCATCTCCATATACGATCGTTCTCCCTCAACAACCAATTCATCCAGTGTTGCCTCTTCCGGCACTAGCGTTACTGTTCCGGCATCGTACGTTTCATCCGCAGCCAGGCTTAAAGTCTGGGTTACAGTTTGATATGAGACATAAGAAACGCGAAGGGTATATTCGCCGGGTTCTGTTGTTAGTTTGAACGTACCATCCACTCCGGATGAAGTGCCCCCCGTGAGTTCACCGGTTTCCGGATTCAATATTGCCACCGTGGCGTTGGGCACCGGCTCTCCATCATTATCAGCAACAATGCCGGTAATGGATGCTTCCTGGGCCGATACATCAACTGCTGCCAGTATTAAAAATGCGATAACGGGTAATAACGTATAAATAAATTTTTTCATAGTATAAATCATTGGTTCAGCTCAAACTTAGACAACGATCCTGACACAAAGCTGATGGAAATCTGAATCAATTTTGAAGTTGATTCCCTTTTACACCATTTAATAAAATTTCGATCGTGTGCCAGCCATCAGAGTAGCTATATGCGATGGTATAATCATTTTGCTCAACGATTCGTTTGATGATCGATAAACCCAGGCCAATCGAATCGGAGCTTTGGTCAGCTTTCTGAAATCTCTCGAATAGTTTATCGGGGTCCACTGTAGGTTTTCTGCCTGTATTTGAAATCGATAGTTTTTCGCGGGTTAGCTTAATTTTTATGGTTCCGCCATCAATATTGTGTTTAATGGCATTCTGAAACAGGTTTGTCCATAAAATATCGGCCAGTACGGGATGAATGTAGACCTCCACATTCTCCTCTACAGAAGTTTCCAGAGACAGGTTGCGAAGAGCCAAAAACTCGCTGAACTGAGAAATGCTCTCCTCAATGAACTCACTTATGTTTACCGTTTTTCCGTTATCAAACTCATGGTTGTCAATTTTTGTGAGCAGCGCAAGAGACTCGCTCAGGCGGGAAAGTTTTTTTACGGTTCTCTCCAGTGAATCCACATAGCTATACTGCTCCTCGTTGAGTTCAGTTTCTGAAAGCAGCTCCAGTTTTCCTCGCGCAATAGCCAGCGGAGTTTGAATTTCGTGCGATGCGTTCTCCGCAAACTCCTTTAAATTTTCATAATCCGAAACGGCTTTGCGGGTCATCTCCTCCACAAAGGCATTCATTTCGTTAAACTCCACTACTCCGGTTTCTTCAGCCGGGATATACTGTTTTTCCTGTAGCTTAAATCTCTTAATTTTTTTGAGCGACTCCCGAAATGGTTTAAAGAGCGGGCCTGAGACAAAATACCCAATTCCGATTGCGCCTAAAATCTGCAGGCCCAGGATCCACAAAAACGTTTTAACGACCGCTTCGGTAATGTCATCCGACTCAATCATCGCCCCATAAGTAGAAATATAGTACGATTCTCCATTTATATTCCTGTAGGCCGATACCTTCACATTCGACTCATTCTGTTCCAGGCGGTCGTGCCAGATCAATGTATCCTTTACCTCAATTCTCGGCTCAACTTCATAGTCGAGGCGTTCAATGATCAGGTTTTGATCTCCTTCAATCTCCCGCCCGCGTCGGCTTCGGTGGAAATCACGTCCGCGCTCAATTAGGTAAGCTACGCGGTCGATCCGTTCCATAAACTCAAACTGCAGCTCTTTATCCACCTCCGTTTTAATCAGCTCATAGGATATCACACCGCCAATTCCCAATACGATTACGGTGATCGTGAGGTAAATGATGATAAATCGGGTAATCAGTTTCATGCTCTGCTTAGGCGGTCGTTTAATTTATAGCCAATACTGTAGATACTCTCTATGTAATCTTCGGCACCATTTTTTACGAGTTTTTTTCTCAGATTTTTGATGTGCTGGTAAACAAAATCAAGATTGTCGAGCTGATCCACATAATCGCCCCATAAGTGTTCTGCAATATTCTGTTTCGAGAGAACACGGTTTTTATTCGATACAAAATAGAGCATCAAATCGTACTCTTTGGGTGTAAGATCTACCAGTGTATCATTTACAAAAACCTCTCTCGTCTGCGTGTTCAGGGAAATTTCGTTAATACGGATAATCTCCTTTCCACCCAGGTTATTTCGTCGGTTTACAGCTTTGATGCGCGCCTGCAGTTCGGGCAGCTGAAACGGTTTGGTGAGATAATCGTCTGCGCCAAGATCGAGCCCTTCAACTTTATCATCCAGTGAATTTTTGGCCGAAATAATGATTGTGCCCGTCTCTGGCCTCACCGATTTAAGTTCCCGGAGCAGCTGCAGGCCGTTTCCCCCGGGAAGCATGATATCAATCAAAACGGCATCGTAGGTATACGACATTACTTTATCGAACCCCTCATCATAACTCGCTGCTCTTTCACACCTGTATCCTTCCCGTTCCAGATAGGTTACCATATTTTGGAGTAGCTCCGTGTTATCCTCTACAATCAGTATTTTCATAGCATTCTAAAAATACGCTATAAATCTGTATAAATGTTGAAGACGATGGAGTTCCGGCTCTTATTCCGACTGAATCTCATTTCTTACAGACCGAATGGCCCTTACCAATTCACTGCGGTCACTGCTCCCACGTAATTCTTCCAGACGTATATCTGCTTCTTTTTTTGATGCGTACCTCTCTTTCAGAACGGCTTTCCAGGGAATTCCAGATTTTGTGTGAGAATTTTTACCGCCGTTGTGCCTCTGAAGCTGTTTCTCAAACTGTGTGGTTTGTCCTGCGAAATAACGGTCAACAGTGGCACTGTATAAAACATATATCGTAAAAAGTCTTTCACCCATCGCTATAAAACAAAACAGGAGAGCCCATCAAATGAACCATCCTGTTCATTAAGTTCATTAATGTGTCTTTTTATGGTACAGATGAATTCGAAAACTCCTTTAAACAGCATCTATGGAATCTTAATAGTCGCAGGCTTCCGGTTCGTCTACAACATAGTACGATTTAAAATTAACGGCACCGGGGTCCATGCAGCCTTTCAGAGGCAGAATTTTAATCGTCCTGAAATCGGTTGGATGGGTCTCAGCCTGAAAAGCAATGTGCCCCTCTGTGAGCGGCTTACCATAATCCTTCACGTCAGGATCATAATCATCAGGTCCTTCACCACCCATAATCGGGCTGGAATATTCCATCACTACCTCTCCGTTAAGGATGTGTTGAATTAAAGAATCGCCAAGCACTACAGCTTCGGCACGTACCCATTCCTCTCCAAAAAAGGGCTCAGAAGAAGAAGGGAAGTAGTCTTCTTCGGTGATCTCTCCGCCGAGTACAACCTGAGTTCCCGGCAGATAAAGGTTTCCGTTGGGTCGAACGAGATCGCCTTCACTATGAAGAAGCTGCATTTCAAAAGAGATCGGCAAAGGCTGATCCAGCGTAACGGTTTCGGCTGGCTGAGAGTGCATCATGATCCCATTGTTAAGTAATCCCCAGTCGGGACCGCCGGCTACCTGCTCCCCATTAAAACGGTATTCCACAACAATTCTGTAGTGAGAAAACGGTTCATGGTAGTAGATGTGGCCCAGCTCTCCATTCCACTCCTCATAATCGTCATACGATACGCGCAGCATACCATCTTCCACACGGAAAGTATTGAGTACGTTATCATTCAGTTCGTACCCGGCAATCTTGATATCCCAGCCATCGAGGTTTTCGCCATTGAATAGGTAAATCCACTCTTCAGTTTCTTCTTTAACAGCTGCATCTTTACATGCGTTAAAAATCAAAAAGGGTGCTAATATCAGCAGATAAAGTAAATTTCTCATGATTCCGTGATCAAATGTTACGTTTTGTTCTTGTTTTTAGCGTCATTCAGGTTAGATCTCTCAGCCACTATTCTCTGAGTTTTTTTTGGATCTCTTAATCTTTCGATAATCTTCTTAGACTATCAAATTATGGGTTTGCCGGCTAAAATCTATGAGAAATCGAATGGTATAAAATAAAAAAAGGACGATCCATAAGATGAACCGTCCTGCTTATTGTGTCTTGATGTGGGCGCTGAGGGATTCGAACCCCCGACCCCCTCGGTGTAAACGAGATGCTCTGAACCAACTGAGCTAAGCGCCCTCTGTTAAAGAGCAATAAATATAAGAACTATCTCAGTTGAATAAAACAGTTTTTACTAAGGAAATTATTTTTTATTTAGAGAGTAGGTTAACAGTGTTAATCTCTATTTAAATTGTTCATATTAAGGTTATACCCATGAGTAAACAACAGACCGTTATTGAATCCGTTTTTATTGATGGTGTTCGTACACCTTTTTTACGTTCTCAAACCGATTTTAAAACATTCTCTGCCTACGACCTTGGCCGGCTTGCTGTATCCGGGCTCATCAGCAAAACCAAGCTTTCCGGCAAACAAATCGATCACGTTTATTACGGCAACGTGATACAGGATATCAACACGAGCAATATTGCTCGAGAAATAACGCTTGCTGCCCCACTGCCCGACGGCATTCCGGCAACCACGCTTTCCATGGCTTGTATCTCATCTAATATTGCGGCTACAACAGCCGTAAATTCTATTCGGTCAGGGCAAATTCGCGCAGCCATTGTAGGCGGAACCGAAGTGATGAGCGACATTCCCATCCGCTTCCGAAAACGGTTCAGACAAAAGCTCCTGGAAACACAGAAGTACCGGAGTGCCACCGACTGGCTCTCATTTATAAAAGGACTGAAACCCTCAGATATTTTACCTGAAATTCCATCTATTTCGGAGTTTTCAACCGGTGAAACCATGGGAGAAAGCTGTGATAAAATGGCTGCCAAATATGATGTAGACCGGGAAAAGCAAGACGCTTACGCCCTCCGGTCGCATCAACTTGCCTTTAAGGCAGGAGAGGAAGGTTATCTGGACCAGGAAATAGTGCCCGTTTCGACGAAAAACGGGTCCAGGATTATCAAATCGGATAATGGCGTTCGCAGTGACAGCAATATGGAGAAGCTGGGAAAACTGAACCCGGCTTTTATTAAGCCACACGGCACCGTTACCGCAGGAAACTCATCTTTTTTAACGGATGGTGCATCCGCAGGGCTGATTATGGACAAAACGTTTGCCCTCGAAAATGGATACAAACCAAAAGCGATCATCCGGCAGTTTACCTATGTGGCACAGCAACCCGGCGACGAACTGCTTATCGGTCCGGCATTTGCCGTTCCCAACGTACTTGACGCCATGAACCTCTCGCTTGATGACATTGATGTATTTGAATTCCATGAGGCGTTTGCCGGACAGATGCTCACCGTTCTGAATGCACTTGAGAGTGACTCTTTTGCCAAAGAACGGCTTAACCGAAAAAAAGCCGTTGGAAAGGTCCCGCTCGACAAATTAAACAGGTGGGGCGGATCCCTTTCTCTGGGCCACCCATTTGCCGCTACAGGATTAAGACTTTTAACCACAGCCACCAACAGGCTGATTCATGAAGACGGACGATACGCAATCATCGCGGCCTGTGCTGCCGGAGGGCAGGGGCACGCGATGATAATTGAGCGTTTTGATGAAGCTGAAAAATAAACCGTGCTGCATTTTGCTGCGCGCTTTTCGCAGTGCCGAACCTTCGGTACCTTTTGCCTTTAAATTTATAATCCCATGAACAAGAAAGAAAAGATCATACAAATCGAAACGAGAGATGGAGTCGCAGTCGTTTTGCTGAACACACCCGGCGAAAAAGTGAATAAGCTCAACGAGCAGTTGATCGATGAGTTTTCCGGTTTTCTTGATAAACTGGAGACCGATGACTCGCTTATTGGAGCTTTACTCGTCAGTGGTAAAGAGAATAATTTTATTGCCGGTGCCGATATTGAGATGTTTAAAACCCGTACCACCGCAGATGAGCTATCGGAACTGAGCCGAACCGGGCAACAAATTTTAAATCGCGTGGAAAGCTTGGGCAAACCCGTAGTTGTGGGTATTCATGGTTCATGCATGGGAGGCGGAACGGAACTCGCCCTGGCCTGTGATTACCGGATTGTTTCCGATCACTCCTCTACAAAAATCGGCCTGCCCGAAGTTAAGCTTGGCCTCCTGCCGGGTATGGGCGGCACGCAGCGGCTGCCTCGGCTTATCGGCATTCAAAAAGCCCTCACCTACATGCTTACCGGGAAAAACATGTACAGCTACCAGGCCGGAAAAACCGGGTTTGCAGATGAGCTTGTGCATCAACATGCAGTGGAAACAGCGGGGATAAAAGCCGTTCACAAACTTGCCGGGCAGAAAACGAATCAACCCGACAAAAGAGGATTTGCAGAAAAACTGCTGGAAGGCAATCCCGTAGGAAGGGCTGTGATTTTTAATCAGGCAAGAAAAAGAACCCGCGGCAAGACCAAAGGAAACTATCCTGCTCCGTTCAAAATCATTGACAGTGTAGAATATGGATTTAAAAATGGATTAGAAAAAGGCCTGGAGTACGAATCCGACCTGTTTGGTGAACTGGCCGTAACACCGGAATCCCGGGCGCTGGTGCAGCTCTTTTTCGCCATGAACTCTGCCAAAAAGAATCCCCATAAAAAGAGCGCTAAAAAGGTGAATAACATTGGGGTCCTGGGCGCCGGACTGATGGGTTCGGGTATTGCGGAAGTAAGCATGGACCATAGCTACAACGTGTGGCTTAAAGATCAATCCGTTGAAAACGCTATCAAAGGG
>DATGBT010000205.1:0-4472 GCA_035312505.1 Balneolaceae bacterium
ACTACGTTGATGGGCATTTTCTTAATTAACGTTAGTTTCCCATTGGGAGAAAAGGAGGGGACTTTTTACATCCAGTTTCAGAGTTTTTACTTCGAACTCAGATTTTTTTGTTATCCAGCAAAACTCCTATTCTGTAAACAACCGGTTATTTATTTGAAACAAAAATGAAAGAAGCATACAACTA
The DNA here is from genome assembly GCA_035312505.1 of Balneolaceae bacterium. Taxonomy (GTDB): domain Bacteria; phylum Bacteroidota; class Rhodothermia; order Balneolales; family Balneolaceae; genus Rhodohalobacter. Next base: position 185 of record DATGBT010000205.1, read on the forward strand.
CGGTGATTTAGTAAAGCTTTTTGAGCAAAATATTGAGCGCATGAAACAGTTTCGGGACATTCCTGATGATCTGTTGTCGCTAAAACCCGATTCAAAATCATGGAGTGCCGGAGAAATCTTTCAGCATTTGGTTAAGTTTAATAACATATATCTGTCTCCCATCAGAAAAGCGGTGAATCAATCAGATGAGAAAAATGGTGTTCATGAGTTGTTCAAACCGCGATTCTTAGTGTCTCTTATGATCCGTTTCCTTCGTCCACCCTACAAAATTAAAATTGGAACAATTGCTCCCATGTACCCTGTAGACAGCGAGACCGACAATTACCGCAACTCTCTTGAAGAGTTAATTGAAAGCAACAAAACCGTTATTGGTGAGATTGACTCGTTCAGATCGAAGCAACTGGACCTGAATAGCATAAAGGAGAAAAATCCGGTTTTCAAATTTAAAATGACGGTCATTGAATTTTTACTGATGTTTGAAGCCCACCAGCAGAGACACTTTTGGCAAACAGAAAAGACACTCAAAACCTTATCCGGAAAAACGTACTGAGTTCCCACTGCCTGCATCAGATAGCACGCACTCTCATCAGCTCATCCCAGCTTGTTGTATATTTTTTGCTCAAATATTGTTGTTTCATCTTCCACGGTTGTTCAATACCGTTAGATGCCGGACGAACGAGTTGTTTTCCATATTTACCGTTTACTTTATCAAGACTTTCCATAAGCCTGTGTTCTTTTCCCGAATAAGAGCTACCTGAAAACAGATCGGCCTGTATTTCCGATTCAGGAACAATCCCGCTAAGCATTACCCAGGCTTTCTTGTATGTTCGCCCCTCTTCAAAAAGCATTGATGCCAATCCGGTGGCATGTTTAACAAGCACTGATGTATTAGCTGTCGGGTTTGGCAGGGTTACAGATCGGCCAAACTTATATGCCTGACCTGGATTTATATATTTACTGGTCACCAGCGTAACGGTAACCGCCGAGGCAACACACTTCTGCGCCCTTAGCTTCTCTCCTGCCCTTGTTGTAAACGAAGATACAGATTCGATTATATTCCGGTGGCTTTTAACAGGAAATCCGAAAGAGCGCGAACTCAGTATTCCTTTTTTATTGTCTCTGCCCTTCTCAATCCCCAGGCATGAAAAACCACGCAGCTCCCAGACGGTGCGAAGCCCAACCACGTTCATATTCGATCGGATCCAGCTGTCTGGCATTCGGCTTAACTGATACGCATTGGTGATGGCCTGCCGCTCCAGCATCTCCCGATAATTTCTGCCAACACCCCAGACATTTCCCACGGCCGTCTCTTTTAAAACATCATGCACAGTTTCCCGATGGTTCAGGTAGAGAACTCCGGATAATTCAGATCGTTTTTTTGCTGTTTCGTTCGCAATTTTCGCCAGGGTTTTTGTAGAAGCAATTCCCACCGACACAGGAATACCCGTGTGCATCCGAACCGCTTCGCGTATCCGTTTGCCAATATTTGTAGTCTCATTTTCACTGCCTACCGGAATTTTCACAAACGCCTCGTCAATACTGTATACCTCGATATCAGGAGTTATCGATTTGATCGTCTCCATAACCCGCATGCTCATATCACCATATAGTGCATAATTGGATGACCGAACGGCGATATTCATTTTCCTGATGAGAGATCTGATCTTAAACTCCGGAATACCCATTGCCACCCCTGCCTCTTTTGCTTCGGCTGACCGTGCTATTACACAGCCATCATTATTAGAGAGAATCACCACGGGTCGATTTTTTAAAGACGGATCAAAAACTCTCTCGCAGGACGCATAAAAATTATTGCAGTCGATTAGCGCGAAAGGCATATTATTCGGTTTCCGGCTACATTAAACGCTGTGGATCACATGCGTCACCTTTCCCCAAATCTGCGCGCCCTGACCTGAACGATAGGCCAATGGCACCTGCTCACCACATCCTTTTTCCAGCTTCCACCCGGAATGTGTACGAACGGCTCTGCAAACTACATGTTCACCATCCAATTCGGCGATTACAAGAGAACTATGACGCGGTGCCAGGGATCGGTCTACAATCAGAATGTCGCCGGCTGAAATACCCAGGCTATCTTCGCTATCATTCTCAACTTCAACAAAGAACGTGGATGCCGGATACTTTACGAGCCGGTCGTTTAAATTGAGCCTGTTTTCAAGATGATCTGTTGCAGGAGAAGGAAATCCGGTTTCATTGGATTTTTTCTGTTGAGGCGTTCGCTGGTTTTGTCTTGCGGGTGTATAGGTTTGAGCAATCATTTGATACCATTTTCATAAATTGAACATATGTAAAATATATGTTCAATCATTGATTGCCAAATATCAAATAGAATAAATTATCCATGTTAACTCATGAAACGGCATGCAGTAAGCAGATTCACCCTGAGTCCGGCAGTTTTTTTCAACATATGCCGGGAATATTGAGCGTCTGATTGCATTCACTCTTTCACTGTAACATACGTCAATATCTCTACAACCTGCGATGGGTTTTCCGCCACAGCCAGTGCCGCAGCATCTACCTCTTTTAATGCATGGGTAAACTCTTCGGGATGCAGGACAATGAGTTTTTTCCCAATTGCCGTGGCATAACCGGCGTCGAAAGCGGCATTCCACTGGCGATATTTTTCGCCAAATTTGACTATAACTATATCAGCATTTTCGATGAGTGATCGCGTTCGAATCGCATTTATTTTTGCACCTTTATGATCTTTCCAAAAATCCTGTTTCTCGTCTCCCAGAGTATCCACCCCAACGTTATCACTGGCGGAGTGATCCGTAACCGGGGACGAGAAGTTCACGGGCAAATTTGCGTTTTTCGCTTCTTTTTTGATCTCATCTCTCCAGTTTGAATGGATTTCACCAGAGAGATATACGTTCCATGTTTTCATACTATTATCCTTTCATTGATAAATACGATTAAAATCAATCCCGGTAAGGCACACCGTCAGTAATCCATTCAGGTGCCGGTTCACCTTTCAGGTAATGATCCATATACTCCTTCATTTTCATGGCATAGTCGAGCCGGTTTGGCAGTTTTCGTAAATGATGCGGCTCGTTGTAGTAGTGCAAAAATACGGCCTCTTTACCCAGTCTTCGGAGAGCCAGGTAGAGCTCGATCGACTGATACCACGGCACGGCTTCATCGGCATCTCCATGCTGTATCATCAGCGGCGTGTTGATTCTGTCGGCATAAAATACGGGCGAATTCTCAATATAGGGACTCAAATTCTCCCACATACTTACGCCCAGCCGGCTCTGCGACTGCTCGTATTGAAACTGACGAGCCAGGCCGCTCCCCCATCGAATACCGCTATATGCGCTGGTCATGTTACCAACGGGAGCGCCTGCAACCGCAGCTGCAAAAATATCGGTCTGAGTAACCACTTGTGCAGTCAAATACCCGCTCCATGAATGGCCATGAAGTCCGATTGCATCAGGGTCAGCCACACCCATTTCTATAAGCTTCTGCACGCCGGGAACCAGGTTTTTCGTTGCAGAGTATCCCGGAATGGGTACATCGAACCAGATATCAGGAAGGAATACAGCGTATCCGTCGCTGGTATACTGCGCAAAGTTCGGGCGGTGATTGGTAACCGGTTTATTGAACTCGTACAGCCGTTGTGAAAATCGTTCGTAATAGTAAATGAATACGGGATATCTCTTACCGGGATCGTAGTTTCCGGGATAGATCAGCACTCCCTGCACGTTTTTACCATCCATGTTCAGCCACTCTACAAGTTCTGCTCTTCCCCAGGCGTATTGATCTGTTAAATCAGTATGCAGATTCGATACCTGAACCGGATTCCTGAAACGCCGATCGGCAACTACCCACAAATTGGGAAATTCGGTGTAGGTCTCCTGCGTAAAAAGAATGGCATCGTCATTCCCGGCTACAGCAAGAATTGAATACTTTTTATCCTCTTCCAGGATACGTGAAACACCGGCCCGGCCTGTGCGGGCACTATAGAATCCGAAATTCTTATCCATATCGTGATACATCGTGAGAAACAGATTTTCCCGGCTGCCGAAGGTTTGCTCTTCCTGATCCAGATCATAAATTCTGAATATTCTCTTCTCCAACCGCCCGCGGCCATCCGTAATACTGAGTGATTCCCCACTTGCCGTATCAAACTGCCAGATGTCGTATTTATCATAGATTAAAACAGCTTCATCTCCATCCATCCAGCCGGCTATTCCGTACGAACCATCCGGCTGAGGACGATCATTATCTTCATCAGCGAACGGTACCTCCAGTCCCGATGTCAGGT
>DATGBT010000206.1:0-5942 GCA_035312505.1 Balneolaceae bacterium
CCTGCATGGCCACATCTTTGCCAACTTCTTCGTCGGTAAGTTCACTTTCAAACTCAACGATAACGCCCAGCTGATTTCCCGGATGGATATATTTAATGAGGTGGCCTGAGGTGTTGATGTAGATCACTTTACTGATCTCGATCTTCTCGCCAATTTTACCCACCATGGTTTCGAGATGCTTCTCAATGGAGAGGCCGTCCACTTCAAGTTTTTTGATCTCTTCTACGGATTTGGCTTCATTGTCAAAAGCGGCATTCAGAAATGCTTCGCCTTTAGCCTGGAAATCGTCGTTTCTGGCAACGAAGTCAGTTTCACAATTCAGTTCAATGGCAGAAGCTTTGGTGTGATCGTCACTGATTTTAATCAGTACTACTCCTTCTTCGGCCTCTCTGTCGGCACGTTTCTCTGATACTTTCTGGCCTTTTTTGCGAAGTACTTCAACCGCTTTATCAAAATCGCCATCAGCTTCAGCGAGTGCTTTCTTGCAATCCATCATGCCGGCGCCTGTTGCCTGCCGCAATTTCATAACGTCTTTTGCACTAATGCTCATGTCTGGTTTGGTTTATTTAAAAGTTTACGTAAATCGTTGTTTATTCTTTGTCGTCTTCTTTTGAATCATCAGATTTCTCAGACTCTTCACTGTCTGATGATGATTCTTCACTTTCTTTAGCAGAGCTGTCTGATGCGTCATCAGCTGACTTTTTACGTCGTCGTTTTCTGCGCTTGGTATTGGTGACTTTCGATTCAGCTGTAACTTCATCCTCTTTATCGCCACCGGTGGACGCTTTGGCCTCTTCGGCAGCTTTTTCCATCAGCTCTTCTTCTTTCATCGCTTCACGCTCGGCATTGCCTTCAATAATTGCATCGGCAACCAGCGAGGTCACGAGCTGGATGGTTCGTGCAGAGTCATCGTTTGCAGGAATAATATAGTCGGGTGTATCAGGGTCACTGTTGGTATCGACCATCGCTACAATAGGGATATTGAGCTTTATCGCCTCATTCATAGCAATGTGCTCTTTAATCGTGTCCACAACAAAAATGGCTCCCGGAAGACGAGACATGTTGGCAATACCGCCTAGTGTCTGCTCCAGTTTCTCCTGCTCACGCTCCAGCATCAGCCCCTCTTTCTTGGTGAGTTCTTCAAATGTACCGTCGGTTTTCATCTTCTCGATCTCTTCCATTCTGGAGATGCTTTTTCGGACGGTACTGAAGTTAGTGAGCATTCCGCCAAGCCATCTGTGCGTTACAGAGGCATTCCGCAGCGAATCGCTTCGGTTTTAATAATTTCCTGGGCTTGCTTTTTCGTGCCTACAAAAAGGATAGTTTTTCCGGCACGGGCAAGTTTGGTGACTTCATCGAGTGATTCCTGAAGATACTGAACGGTTTTTTTGAGGTCGATGATGTGGATCCCGTTTCTGGGCATGAAGATAAATTCCTTCATTTTGGGATTCCAGCGGCGGGTAAGGTGTCCAAAGTGGGCACCGGACTTGAGTAATTCTTCTACTGTTGCAGATTTAGGCATGGTATATGTTTTATTTGAGTTTATCCTCTACACAGGTCATTCCCGTACGTCAATCCTGTCTGTTTTAACAGAACACCCAACGACGGGTCGCTGTGTATGTGTGATTCAGTGAGTCCCCCATATGAAAGGGGGATTTTGGGGGATGTAAATAAATGTTTGTACACCCCTCTGGCTCCCCTTGATAGGGGAGAATTTCTTTTATCGTTTAGAGAACTGGAATTTCTTACGTGCTTTAGGCTGACCGTATTTTTTACGTTCTACCATTCTGTCGTCTCTTGTAAGCAGGTTTTGATCTTTCAGTACAGAGTGTACGTCTTCATTCAGATCATCCAGCGCTCTTGCAAGTGCGAGTGAAACCGCTCCTGCCTGGCCGGTAACGCCGCCACCGCGTACAGTAACTTTAATATCGTACGAGCCATCCATTTCGGTAACGGTGAGTGGCAAGATTGCGATATTCAGTCTCGCTTTGGTATTGAAATACTCTTCAATAGGCTTGCCGTTCACGATGAAGCTGCCGGTTCCGGTTTTGATGTAGAGACGGGCAGTCGATGTTTTTCTTCGTCCGATGTAATTTTCTTGTGCCATGTAAAAATTTAAATCTCTTTAATTTCTGGTTGTTGAGCGCTGTGTGGATGTACAGGTCCTGCATAAACACGCAGGTTGGTAAGCAATTGTCTGCCGAGCTTGGTTTTGGGAAGCATTCCTTTCACCGCCATCATAATCAATGAGGTGGGATCTTTCTCCATCATCTCTTTTGCAGTCGTGAACTTTTCGCCACCGGGATATCCTGTGTGTCTGAAATACTCTTTGTCCCACATTTTTTTACCGGTGAGCTTCACTTTCTCAGCGTTGATAACAACAACGTTGTCGCCGGCGTCCATGTGTGGTGTAAATTCGGGTTTGTTTTTTCCTCTGAGGATTGATGCGATCTCGCTGCTTACGCGTCCGAGCGATTGATCTTCAGCATCGATAAGCACCCACTTTTTCTCAATTGTGGATGGCGTTGCGGTATATGTTTTGTTACTAATCGTATTCACTGGATTCTCTTTTTATTCTGCAAAATTGATAAGTCAAAAAAAATAAGGGTAAAAAATGTGTATTGCAACAGATGATTGTTGATAAAAACCCAAGCCCCTTAAAATACAGAAAATCGAAAACTCTTCGTGCTTTTTTGAGCCCTCATAATTTCGTGCTATCACCTTAAGAATCACCACGAGGGCACAAAGTCACGGGGAATCACGAAGCGCTATAATTTTATCTCAGAACTTTAGGGTGCAGGATCAACGGTTATCACAGATCATTGTTAATCGAACACTAACTACACCGGTATCCTGAACGAAAAACAGGTGCCGCCTTCATCCAACTCACTGATTTCAATAGCCGCATCTAAATTCTCAGCGAAGGAGGTAATCAGCATCGTTCCAAGGTTTTCATCTCCCTCCAGCTTAAAATCATCCGATAGGCCAGGCCCGTTATCACACACGGTAAGGACCACTTCGCCCTTCTTTTTTTTCAAAGAGATTCGGAGCAGACCAGAAGATTGTTTGCTGAAGGCATGTTTAAATGCATTCACCACGAGCTCATTCACTAAAAGCCCGCAGTGAATTACGCGATCGGTTTCGAGCTGTACCTCATCCAGGTTAAACTGAAGGGTGACGGAATCCTTCAGTTCGGAAAACGTTTCATGGATGCTTTGTACAAGATCTTTGATGTATTTGCCCAGTTCAATATCTGAGAGGGAATCTGTCTTATAGAGCTTTTCATGAATCAATCCCACCGATTGAATTCTTGTTTGACTGTCTTTTAAAATGTCGCTCACCTCTTCGTTATCCGCACTCATAATCTGCAGCTGCAGAAGGCCGGAGACGATGGAAAGGCTGTTTTTTACACGATGATGAATCTCCCGGAGAAGCATCTCTTTCTGTTCCAGCGACTGCTGAATTTGCCGGGTTTTGACGGTAACCTGGCGCTTAAGAATAATCACCCATGCAGCAGCAATAACTATAAGTATGAGTAATCCCAATACTACGGAATTCATATACAGTTTAGGTATTCCGGAAATAGCAAGATCATCTGGCGTTCTGAGGAAAAGTTTGAAGTCTGTCTCTTCCAGGCCTTCATTATTGTAGTCGGTAACGATTCCCTTTACGTGTATGTGGTCGCCGGGTTGGAGTACATTAAAATTAAACTCGGAAAACCGGGAATGGAAATTGGATACATACACCATCATGGTTTCGCTGGTTTCGCCGGTTTTTACCCTCAGAAATTTGCCGTTAAATGTATCTCCTTTTTCAATAATTTCGGACTCACCCTCTGCCAGTGATCCAAGAAACGCATCAGGATCTTCGATGACGGTTTTAAGCGGAAACACGATCGGTTCAGAAATGTTTTTGTACACTCTGTATGAGTCGGCGTGGACTTCAGCAAAGCCGCTGAAAAATTCCACCTTGCCATATACCAACAGACTGTCACCAACTTCCACCGGAGTATCGATCTGACGGGCAAACACAGACATGCCGGTGGAGTCGTTCTGAATATAAATTTGAAGGTATTTTTCATGGAGGGTGCCGCTGCTTACGTTGGCAATTCCGGATATAACAACGTTTTCATCAATGAGATCGGGAAGCCCGTTGCTGTCGAAGTCTGCACGAATGGTGTCAAAACTCCATAGAGAATCCGCTGAGTTTTGTGCGAACAGATAATCTGAAAAACCCATAAGGATGAGAGCGATTAGCAATGACAGAAGCCGCATCATAGCTGAGGTAATATTATTTTGCTGACAGATGATTAATTAATCAGGATTTTGCGTGTAAAGATTAGTGACTCTACCACATAAATTTAACGAAAATTATACTACTGAGAAGCTTTTTTACGAATGAGAGAAAAATCATAGTCGTTTTAGGAGAGCTGAACGGAAAAATGAGATGGAATACAAAAGTGGAATATGCTTTTCTAAAATGGAGTCAGGTATGCTGTGGGAGCAGTGTAAGGACTTGAATAAACAAAGATATTATCTCAAAAAAACTGTATTTTCCGAACTGAAACAAGGAATTAAGAACTATACTAAACATTCAACCGAGGTTCATTTATGGCTGACAAAAACAAACTGCCGGAGACAAAAACGGCATTCAACACCGGGACAGGTGAAGCACATCTTTTTAGCTTAAAAAAACTTGAAGAGCTGGGATACGGAAACATTGGTAAACTTCCGTTTACGATTAAAATTTTGCTTGAAGCCGTATTGAGAGAGTATGATGGATTTGCCATTACTGAAGACGATATTAAACTGTTGGCTAACTATAATGCGAAAAACCCAACGGGAGAAATTCCGTTTAAACCGTCGCGTGTAGTTCTGCAGGATTTTACCGGAGTTCCTGCTGTGGTTGATCTGGCGGCTTTGCGTTCAGCGATGGACCGAATGGGTGGGAATCCAACCTCCATTAATCCGCAGGTTCCTGTAGACCTGGTGATTGATCACTCTGTGCAGGTTGATATGTTTGGCCAGGATGCTGCTCTCATGTTTAATGTGGAGAAGGAGATGGAGCGGAACAATGAACGATATGAATTTCTGAAGTGGGGGAAAGAGGCATTTGATAATTTCCGTGTGGTTCCTCCGGGGCGCGGCATTGTACACCAGGTGAACCTTGAATATCTGGCGAAAGGCGTATTTACCCGGAAAGAAGAGGATGGCTCAACCGTTGCCTACCCTGATACCCTGGTAGGAACCGACTCTCACACCACAATGATTAACGGACTTGGAATCCTCGGTTGGGGTGTTGGCGGTATTGAAGCAGAAGCAGCCATGCTTGGACAGCCAATATCCATGCTGGTACCCGAAGTGGTAGGGATGAAGCTAACCGGCAAGCTGCGTGAAGGGATTACCGCAACTGATTTAACCTTAACGGTTACCCAAATGCTTCGTCAGCATGGAGTAGTGGGTAAATTTGTAGAATTTTATGGTGATGGAATCAGCAGTATGAGTTTGCCAGACCGGGCTACGATTGCAAATATGTCGCCGGAATATGGCGCCACAATGGGCTTTTTCCCAATTGATAGTGAATCGCTACGCTACATGAGTCGTACCGGACGGTCCGATGAACTCGTGAAGTTGGTCGAAGCATACACGAAAGAGCAGGGACTGTTCCGAACGGATGATACGCCCGATCCGGAATTTACTTCCACTCTTGAGCTGGATCTGAGCACGGTTGAAACCTCGCTTGCGGGCCCGAAACTGCCTCACGACCGCATCAAGCTGGGTAATATGAAAAAGGCATTTGAGAATTCGCTAACCAGCGATAACCCTACCATGGGCTTTAACCTTACTCAGGAAAAACTGGCCAACAAAGGAATCTATAAGAATGGCCAGGAAATTGAGATGAAACATGGCGACGTAGTGATTGCTGCCATTACGTCCTGCACC
>DATGBT010000207.1:0-18436 GCA_035312505.1 Balneolaceae bacterium
TCCAGGCTTCTTGCTTATGCAGAAGGTTTTCACCTGATCCATACGGTATCAGAGTCGAACAGCTGGGAAGTTGACCTCGCTGCCGTTGCCGAAGTTTGGCAGGGCGGCTGCATCATCCAGTCAAAACTATTGCTTCCTATCGGAGAAGCTTTTGATGAAAATCCAGACACCGAACATCTGCTGTCCAACAGCAACTATTTACGATCAGCAGAACGTCGGATAGCAAGTCTTCGGGAAGTAATTAAGCTTGCGATCGACTATCAGATCCCTGTTCCGGGTCTTTCGGCTGCTCTCACGCTCTACGACTCCCTGCGAACCGAGAGGCTGCCTGCCAATATTATACAGGCTCAGCGTGATTATTTTGGAGCTCATACCTACGAACGAACCGACAAGCCTCGCGGTCAGTTTTTCCATTCAGACTGGTCAAAAGGAGAATAGTTTATGGAAAATGTTCAGCTCACTATCGCCGCACTCGCAGGTATAGCACTTCTGCTGGTTCTTGTAATCCGTTATAAGGTAAATGCTTTTATCTCTCTTCTGATTGCGAGTATTGTTGTAGGTATAGGCGCGGGAATGCCCGCATCCACCGTCCTCGAAAGTATGCAGCAGGGAATGGGGGGGACACTTGGATTTGTGGCAACGGTGGTTGGGCTTGGCGCCATATTTGGTCAAATTCTGGAGCACTCGGGGGGTGCTACAGCCGTGGCAAAAACCATGCTTCAACGATTTGGAAAAGAGAATGCATCATGGGCGATGATGTTCACCGGTTTTTTTGTTGCCATTCCTGTTTTCTTTGATGTCGCGTTCATTATACTTGTACCCCTTGTATACGCACTGGGCCGCGATACAGGTAAGTCTATTCTCTATTACGGAATTCCGCTTTTAACGGGTCTTGCCGTTACTCACGCATTCATTCCACCTACACCCGGGCCCATTGCCGTTGCCGACATTTTAGGAGCCGACCTCGGCTGGGTTATTCTTTTTGGCTTCATTATCGGCATTCCCACAGCCATCATTGCCGGACCTGTTTTTGGAAAATATATCGGTAATAAGATTCATGTTTCCGTACCCGATTACATGGAGATGGATGATTCCTCAACGGATGAACCTGTGGATAAACTGCCATCGTTTACTCTGCTGATTTCGATCATATCTGTACCGCTTGTTCTCATACTGGGCAATACTCTGGTTAACGCACTCGTGAGTCAGAATCTTCTTGAACCGGGTTTTATTACAGAAATGATCATGTTTGTCGGCCACCCGTTTACAGCGCTGACCATTGCCGTATTAATTGCATTTTACTGGCTTGGGATACAGCGGGGTGCAACAAAGCAGCAGCTGTCTGATTTGAGTATGGAAGCGATGAAACCGGCAGGTATCATCATTCTCATTACCGGGGCCGGTGGTGTTTTTAAACAAGTGCTGGTTGACAGCGGTGTTGGTGAAATGCTGGCAAACTCCATTGCAGATTCAGGTTTGCCGATTATTGCGCTCGCATGGGTTATCGCCGTTATTGTCCGGGTGACTCAAGGTTCTGCTACGGTTGCCATGATTACAGCCGCCGGTATTACAGCCCCCATCCTTTCACAATTTAGTTACAGCCAGCCTTATATTGCTCTTGTGGTTTTGGCCATTGCTGCAGGCGCCACTACTTTTTCGCATGTAAACGACAGTGGGTTCTGGCTTGTAAATCGATATTTCGGAATGTCTGAAAAAGATACCCTCCGATCCTGGAGCGTGATGGCTACCATCATTTCCGTTTCGGGTTTTTTGCTTGCAATGCTTTTAAGCCTGTTCGTTTAACAGCTACGTGCCTTAAAAAAGGTTTTAAGAGTAATTTCTCGCTCCCGCCAGTCTGATAAATAGGTGTCCATAAAGCGATAGAACCGTGCTGAGTGTCGTCTTTCAAGAAGGTGCACCATTTCGTGTACTACAACAAATTCAAGGCACTCAATCGGCCACTTGGCGAGATGCAGGTTTAACCAGATCCGTTTCGCTCTGATATTACAGGTACCCCATCGGGTCTTCATCTTTTTTACGCAAAATTCAGAAACCCGGACATTCATTTTTGATTCCCATTTCCGGATAATTCCGGGTAATTGATTTTTAATTTCACTTCTGTAAAACTCATCTGTCGCCTGCTCCAGTTTCAAAGGGTTATCAGGGTATTTCGTAAGGATATGAATGGTCCTGTCCGAAACGCTGTCGACACTGTGCCTTCGCTCCGACTTCTGAACTGATAATCGCCTGCTTTCTCCCCAAAGAAATAGTTCAGCACCATCCTCAAGCTTATGGGTTTTGGGTGTCGGTGACGAAACCTGGGAGTTCAGTTTTTTTGTAATCCAGAAACGTTTCTGATTTAAAAACCTCTCAACTGCGTTTTGCGGAAGCCTGTTCGGGCACGACAGTACAACTCTCCCCTGCCGGGGATAAACCCGCAAATTTACGTTTTTCACCCTCTTTCTCTCAATCTCAACCACAAACCCAGGCATTTGAATCTTACTATTCATAATGAAATCTTCTGCAGAATTGGCTGACGACAATTCCGGGAAATTTGGCGTGATTTCACTTTAAAGCGCTCTGCACAATTAATCCCTCATCAGTTTTTTATAGGGCTTTTGTGAATCCTGATCGTCTTTAATACCCAGGCGCTCTTTCCTGTTCTCTTCATACTCCTGGTAGTTGCCCGAAAACCAGTTAACCACGCCATCTCCTTCAAAAGCCAGAATATGGGTTGCCACACGGTCGAGAAACCATCTGTCGTGAGAGATAACTACCACGCACCCAGCGAATTCAAGCAACGCTTCTTCGAGGGCACGCAGGGTGTTTACATCCAAATCGTTCGTAGGTTCATCAAGAAGTAGAACGTTAGCTCCCTCCTTTAAAATTTTTGCGAGATGAACCCGGTTTCGCTCGCCGCCCGACAACTCTTTCACCTTTTTCTGCTGATCGGAGCCACTAAAATTAAACCTGGCAACATAGGCTCTCGAATTCACTTCACGGTTGCCGAGTTTCAGCTGATCATTTCCCCCGGAAATCTCTTCCCATATTGTTTTTTCTGGATTCAAAGGACGATCCTGATTCACATAACCGAGTTCAACCGTATCCCCAAGAATGATTTCACCTTTATCAGGATGCTCTGCTCCGGTTATCATTTTAAACAGTGTTGTTTTACCGGCACCGTTTGGTCCGATGACTCCAACAATACCGCCCGGAGGCAGGTTAAAATGCATATCCTCTATTAGGGATTTATCATCAAATCCTTTAAAAACGTGTTTAGCCACAATCACCTTATCTCCAAGCCGCGGACCAGCAGGGATAAAAATTTCCATATCGTCCCGCTTTTTTTGATACTCTTCAGAGAGCATCTCTTCGTATGCATTAATCCTTGCCTTGCTCTTTGCTCTCCTTCCCTTGGGGTTTTGCCGAATCCATTCGAGCTCCTGCTGCAGGGTTCTCTGTCTTTTCGATTCCTGTTTCTCTTCCTGGGCCAGCCGCTGTTGTTTCTGTTCAAGCCATGATGAATAATTCCCTTTAAAGGGAATTCCCTCGCCCCTGTCGAGTTCAAGAATCCATCCTGCGACATTATCGAGGAAGTACCGATCGTGAGTTACTGCAATAACGGTCCCCTCATATTTATCAAGATGCTGCTCCAGCCACCCGACTGACTCTGCGTCGAGGTGGTTTGTGGGTTCGTCTAATAGAAGTACATCCGGCTTTTGGAGTAAGAGCCTGCAGAGTGCAACCCGTCTTCGTTCACCTCCCGATAAAACGCTGATACTTGTATCGCCGGGCGGGCACTGCAGGGCATCCATCGCCTGCTTCAGTTTGGCATCAATATCCCATGCGCCAATTCTGTCAATCTCTTCCTGCAGCTTTGACTGTTTCGCTATAAGTGCCTCAAAATCTGCATCAGGATCACTAAACCCTTCATTGATTGCTTCGTAATCTTTCAGCAGCTTAATTGTATCAGCCACCCCCTCCTGCACAATGTCCAGTACTGTTTTAGATTCGTCCAGCTGGGGTTCCTGTTTTAAATACCCAAATGTAATCCCCTTCTGGCGAGATATGGTTCCCAGATAATCATCCTCCTCTCCGGCGATAATACGCAGCAAGGTACTTTTTCCGGCACCATTTAAGCCAAGTACACCAATTTTTGCGCCATAAAAAAAGGAAAGATAAATGTCTTTCAGAACCGTTTTGTTGGGCTTATAAATTTTACTCACCCCGGTCATCGAAAAAATTATTTTTTGATCACTCACAGTAGTTGGTTGGGTTATTCGTTATAAATTATTGACGTGCCAGAAAAATCGGCTAAAAGTAAGAAAAAAGAGACTGCTTTCCTGAAATATCAGACAAAAATAGTTACCTGTTCATATACCTTACCAGACTAACCGAGATAAGTAAAAACACACCCATGATGACATCAGGAAAAAAAGCGCAACGATTAACGGCACTTTCTACCAGCGGAGAAGGTTCACTTTGGTAATATCAACCGACAAATTGTTTCTGAATATGGCAAGGATAATCGCCAGGCCAATAACGGCTTCAGCGGCAGCAACTGCCAGAGAGAAAAATACAAGAATTTGCCCGGTTACATCCCCGTGATAGGCGCTAAATGAGATTAAAGAGAGGTTTACGGCATTAAGCATAAGCTCAACACACATAAAAATAACGATGGCGTTTTTACGAACAAGAACACCAATCATTCCAATTGTAAATATGATAGCGCTTAAGGCCAGATACCAGTCAATCCCAATCATTCCGTTTTACTCTTTACTTTTTGTTTGTATTGCGCAATCATTAAAGCCCCTACAACTGCTGCGGTAAGCAAAATTGCTGTCATTTCGAACGCAAAAAGAAAATCTGTATAGAGCACATCTCCCAAGGCTTCAACCGTTCCTGCACTCTGCATATTGGGTGAAATTTCGGGAAGCATATTCGTTACACCGCCCAGGCTGTAAATCAGCAAAGAAAAAATAACTGCACCCAAAATAAACGCTGAAATGTACTTTACCCGTATTTGCTTGAAAAGCCCCTCTTCATCATCAAGGTTCAATAGCATAATAACGAACAGAAAAAGAACCATGATGGCTCCTGCATAAACCAATACCTGAATCAGTGCCAGGAACTGAGCCTGTAAAAGGAGATACATTCCGGCAATTGACAACAGGTTTAACACCAGAAATAGTGCGCTGTTTACCGTTGTTCTTGTAAAAACCATACCAAGTGCAGTGGATATGGCCAAAACGGCGAGTAGAGTAAATATAAATATTTCCATTATTATCTAATTCATTAAGGCAAGCAAGGTACCCAAATTTAAAAATGGCTTCAAGAAAATATGTGACCTTTTTTAACATAATGCACGATCATTTTTCAAGAATGGTTGAAATAAGGAATCCGCTCCTTTTTACCCCTTTATTGTCTTAAGAACTTTATAAATTGATATTTTTTTAAATAGTGACATAGCCTTAATTTTAGCATCATTGTTTAAGAACTAAATAGTTAATTAACGCGCGGTTTATTTTATGAGCAGCAATATTGACATGCAGGCACTTGGCGAAAAAATTGAAAAGCACAGTGCTTTTATCGACGATATATATAAAGAACTCAACAAGGTGATTGTTGGGCAGCGATACATGATAGACCGACTGTTGATAGGGCTGCTTGCCGACGGACATGTGCTGCTTGAAGGGGTACCCGGCCTTGCCAAAACCCTTACAGTTTCTTCGCTTGCAAAAGTGATTAACACGAAATTTCAGCGCATTCAGTTTACACCCGATCTGCTCCCAGCCGATTTAATCGGTACACTTATCTACAATCAAAAGGAGATGGAGTTCACTGTTAAAAAGGGGCCGATCTTTTCGAACATTGTACTTGCTGATGAGATCAACCGATCGCCTGCCAAAGTGCAGAGTGCTCTTCTTGAAGCGATGCAGGAGCGACAAGTAACCATTGGAGAAGAAACATTCTTTCTCGAAAAACCTTTTTTAGTGCTTGCCACTCAAAATCCTGTTGAGCAAGAGGGAACTTATAATTTGCCGGAAGCTCAGGTAGACCGGTTTATGCTAAAGCTGAAAATTGGTTACCCTTCGAAAGACGAGGAGCTCGAAATAATGCGCAGAATGGCTAAAACAGGAGAAAAAATTACTCTTGAAACGGTCGTTTCGCCCAAAAAAATACTGGATGCCCGAGCCGTAATCAACGAAATTTATGTTGATGAAAAAGTTGAAAAATATATTATCGATCTGATTTTTGCTACAAGAAATCCGGATCAGTATCAGCTACCTGATCTTGCTGACTTAATCTCTTTTGGCGCTTCTCCCCGAGCTTCCATAAATCTGAATCTGGCGGCAAGAGCTCACGCGTTTATGCAACACCGGGCCTATGTAACGCCTGAGGATGTACGCTTTATTACTACCGATGTTCTTCGCCACAGGATCATACCTACTTTTGAGGCAGAAGCAGAGGATATTACCACGGAGAATATCATTAGTCAGATCCTATCGACCGTTCAGGTCCCTTAAACTGTAGCTTACATTTTTATATTTATTCTTTCCAGCAGTAGTACCTGCGCGTGGGTAAGTTATATTCTAATACTATCTTCACACCCTTCTCTTATATTTAAAAACCAAGATAAGCCACCTAATAATCATCGAATTATTTGAGGGACTTGAATTATATAAAAAGATGGTTTTAATTGGTATAACGATATGTGTCATCAAACAACGCAAATTAATGAGGCACGTTTATGAAAATAAAAATTGTTCCCCGATCAAAAATTAAACTTTCCAGAAAGAGTAAGTCAAAATATGATTCATTAAAGGAAGCAATTGAGAAGTTAAAGCCGGGCGGGGACGCGTTAAGAATAGAGTTTTCCAGCCAGAAGGAGCTTAATTCCATTCGGAATATTGCCTATACATTTAACAGAGAGAATGGTAGCAGCATTAAAAGCACGACTAACAGAAATGAACAGGCTGTATTCTTCTTTATAGAAAAGGAATAAAAAAAGGAGCCTCTGTTGAACAAAGGCTCCTTGTTAATACTTATTTGGATGAGAAGTAAACGTTAGGAGTCTTCTCCTTTCTCTTTCTCTGCAAGTTTCTCGGCTAAACCGGATACTTCTCCAAGTGTTGGAGTTCCCGTTTCAACCTTCGATTTGCTTTCCGTTTTCTTAGCTTTGGGCTTCGATTTTGAAATATCACCTTTCAGCTGTGAAAGCTCTATCGTTTTGCTTGGTTCATCAAACTCTACTACAAAGCCTTCGATTTTATCGCCTTCGCTGAATGCCTCTTTCAGGTCTTCAACAGGTTCTTCAAGTTTGTCACCACCGAGGAATGCATCAACGCCAAGCTCAAGTTTCACAAACATTCCCTTATCGGTAATTTTTGTGATTTCGCCGGATGCTTTTGAGCCTATTCCATACTCTTCAGCATATTTTTCCCAGGGATTCTCTTCCACTTGCTTATGGCCGAGTGTAATCCGCCTGTTATCGAAATCTACAGCGAGGATAACCACATCGATTTCCTGCCCTTTATCAACAACTTCGTTCGGATGCTCAACTTTTTCAGTCCAGCTAAGGTCAGAAACGTGGATTAAACCATCAATTCCTGGCTCCAATTCAACAAATACCCCGAAATTAGTGAGGTTTCGTACCACTCCTTTGTGAGAAGATCCAATAGGATATCGTTCAAGAAGATCTTCCCATGGGTCTTTTTCGAGTTGTTTCACACCGAGAGAAATTTTCTTCTCTTCTTCGTTAATGTTCAGAACCACACATTCTATGATGTCATCCTTTTGAACAAGCTGAGAAGGATGTTTAATATGCTGGGTCCAGCTCATTTCACTAATGTGAATAAGGCCTTCAACACCTTTCTCCAGTTCAATAAATGCACCGTAATCAGCTATAGATACTACACGACCCTGAACACGAAGGTTGTCGGGATATTTTTCTCTGATTGCATCCCAGGGATGTGGTTGAAGCTGTTTCAGGCCTAAAGAAACCCGTTTGGAATTTTCGTCGAAATCGATAACTGCAACGTTTAAACGCTGGTCCAGTTTCACAATTTCTTCCGGATGATCCACGCGTCCCCATGAGAGATCTGTAATGTGGAGAAGGCCATCAACGCCGCCAAGGTCAATAAATACACCAAAGTCAGTAATGTTTTTGACCATACCTTCGAGTACCTGACCGGCTTCGATTGTTTCAAGAATTTCCTGACGCTGCTCTTCAAGGTCGCTTTCAATAAGTGCCCTGTGAGAAACCACAACGTTTTCGGCCTGCATGTTCAATTTAACAACCTGGAATTCCATGGTTTTTCCAACATAAGCGTCAAAATCACGAACAGGTCGAACATCAATTTGAGAACCTGGAAGGAAAGCATCAATACCAAATACATCCACAACCATACCACCTTTGATACGTCTTTGGATATAACCTTCGATAATTTCCCCGGTTTCGTGTGCTTTTTCGAGGTTTTCCCAGGCTTGCAGAATATCTGCTTTCTTACGGGACAGGATAAGCTGGCCTTCTCTGTCTTCAACTTTGTCGAGAAATACTTCTACTTCATCACCGGGCTGAAGGTTTTCCAGTACTTTGTTGGAAAACTCGTTTGCAGGAATAATTCCTTCAGACTTAAATCCGATATCTACAATCACATATTTTTCGTCGACCGATACCACAAGGCCGGTTACAATTTCTTTCTCATCAATTTCACTCAGAGTGTCTTCATACATTCCCGCGAGTTCGTGGAACTCTTCATCTGTATAATCTTCTGATGCAACTTCAAGTTGATGGAATGTGTAGGTTTCGCCGTCAATATCACCGGAAAACGTAGGAACAGATGCTTCCTCCTCTTTTTCTTCTCCTTCTTCAGCTACTTCACTCTCAACTTCATCAACAACTACTTCATTTTCTTCACTCTCTTGGGCTTGAGTGCCTTCTTCTGGTTGCTTTACTTCGGCTTCTTCAACAGCGGTTTCATTCTGCTCTTTTACAGTTTCTTCCACCTTGTTCTTTGCCGTTTCTTCGGTTGTGGGTTTCTTGTTTGTTTCTTCAGTCATTAGGTTACCTGTCAAATACTGCTACATTTCGATTTTCGAAATGCAGGGTTTGAGTTATAATTTTAGTTTATTCTGAATGATATTGATCATCAGTTCGATCTGTTCATTAAATGATTTATCAGTTGTGTCAATTACAATAGCATCTTCCGCTTTCTTGAGCGGATCGGCTTTTCGATTTGAATCGGTATGATCTCTTTGCTTTAAGTTCTCTTTAATTTGAGAATATAGAACATCAGGATCGGTTTTCACGGCTTCTTCATACCTGCGTTCAGCACGAGCTTCCAGAGATGCTTCCATAAAAAATTTGAGGTCTGCATTTGGAAATACGGCTGTGCCCAGATCTCTGCCATCAGCTATATACACTCCATCTTCAATCAAACGACGCATGTATTGATTTACAAACGACCTGATTTCCGGTTCAGATGCAACCTGACTAACATGCCCGGCAACTTGCTGAGACCTGATGGAATCTGTAATATCGCTGCCATCTACAACCACTCTAAACGTTGAGTGGGTGCAGGATGTTTGCAATGTTACACTGTTTAATCTTTCAAGGAACTGCTGCAGGGTTGGTTTTTTATTTTTTAACCACAGGTAAGTAACTGCCCTGTAAAGGGCACCGGAGTCAAGAAATTGAAGGTTTAAACGCCTTGCAATTTCTTTTGCCGTAGAACTTTTTCCTGATCCCGCAGGACCATCTATTACAATAATCATATTCAGAGAACAGTTAAGATAAATTTTTTAAGATTGACATTCAATCAATTCTTGTTAATTGAATCCAGAAGCTTTAATTTAGTGATCTTTATCAGACACGAAAACACGAAATATTTTTTATAATGCCACAGCATAAATCAGCTATCAAACGGTTACGCCAAAGCAAAGCTCGAAGAGATCATAACAGAGCACGGCGATCAAAAATGAGAACCCTCATCAAAAAAGTGATGAGCACAGAGAATAAAGAGGAAGCAACGACTCATTTAAAGGATGCAGTAAGCCTGATTGACAGACTTGCAACAAAGAACATCATCCATCAAAATACAGCTGCAAGAAAAAAATCACAGCTTACTACGTACGTAAATAATTTGTAATCCCTTATTGGTATTATTTTGTCAAAAGCCCTGCTCGTAATTTTAGACGGCTACGGAATTGCTGAGAATCCGGAAGTAAGTGCAGTTGACGCCGCAAACACACCCTGTTTCGATACTCTTATCAATCAATATCCTCACTCTACGCTATCCGCAAGCGGAAAAGATGTAGGCCTTCCCGAAGGACAATTTGGAAATTCGGAAGTAGGACACCTTAACATAGGAGCAGGAAGAATTGTTTGGCAGGAGCTCTCAAGAATCAATAATTCCATTTCTGAAGGTGAGTTCTTCGAAAACAAAGTCTTAAAAACAGCTTTCGAAAAAGCAAAAAAGAAGGGCAAAATTCATTTTATGGGTTTGTTTTCTGACGGCGGAGTTCACAGTCATAATGAGCATCTCTATGCCCTTTTGGACATGGCTAAAAGATATGATCTCGACAACGCCTATGTTCATGCCTTTACAGATGGACGAGACACATCACCCAATGGCGGAGCCACTTACTTAAAAGAGTTTGAAGCAAAAGCTGAAGAGATTGGCACAGGAACGATTGCATCTGTTGTAGGCCGATATTTTGCCATGGATCGCGATAATCGTTGGGAAAGAACTCAAAAAGCATACGATCTGCTTGTACATGGAAAGGGCGCAGAAGTTGAGCAGGCCGCCGAGGTCTTCGAAAACAGCTATAAAAATGACGTTACCGATGAATTTATAGAGCCCCATCTTACAAATAGCGATCCCGCGAGCAGAGTAGAAAAAAATGATGTAGTTGTTTTCTTTAATATCCGCGGTGACAGGGCGCGCCAGATAACAAGAGCGTTCTTCAATATTGGAGATATTCCGTTCGATACTGAAGAACTGGATCTTCACTACGTTACATTTACCTCGTATGATGACACATTTAACCCTTACGTGAAAGTTGCATTTTCACCGGTGCGAATGAAGAATACTCTTGGTGAATTTGTAAGCTCTAACAATATGAAGCAGCTACGGGTAGCAGAGACTGAAAAATATCCACACGTTACCTACTTCTTTAACGGCGGTATTGAAGAGGCCAATGGCGGCGAAGAGCGTATCATGATTCCAAGCCCAAAAGTGGCCACCTACGATCTTCAGCCCGAAATGAGTGCCGAAAAAGTTGGAGATACCATTGTTGAAAATCTCAAAAAAGATTTTAACCTGGTTGTGGTAAATTTTGCCAATCCGGACATGGTTGGGCACACCGGTGTTTTTGAAGCAGCAGTTAAGGCTGTGGAAACTGTTGATCAACAGCTGAAGAGAGTGATAGATACAGCCAAAGAGAACGGTTACGAGTGCATTATCATTGCAGACCATGGAAATGCAGACTGCATGAAAAATCCCGACGGCAGTGCTCATACAGCACATACATCCGTACCTGTTCCGGTTATTATGGTTACCGATAAAGATGTAAAATTGTCCAGCGGTAAACTTGCCGACGTTGCTCCAACACTTTTAAAAATTCTTGGATTAGATAAACCTGAAGAAATGACAGGCAAAGCCCTCTTTTAAAGAAAAGGCATTATTTTTGATTCTTTTCCAGGAAAGATTATTACGTTTGCATTTACATGCTTACCACACTACTTTCGGATATGAGTGAACTAAAATTTACTCTTACTCGTTAGCGTAGCAAACAAAGAATTGATTAAAAAGCAGGTCCCGATATGGAGGGTAATTTTTCAAGTAAAGTTCGAGACGTTATACAGTTTAGCCGAGAAGAGGCTCTGCGTCTGGGTCACGATTACATCGGAACAGAACACCTTATCTTAGGAATAGTAAGGCTTGGTGACGGAGTCGCAATAAGAATCCTGAAAAATCTGGATTGTGATCTTTTTAAACTCAAAAAAACGATTGAAGATACCGTTAGAGGAACCGGCGGAACTGTTACTGTTGGTAATATACCGCTGACAAAACAAGCGGAGAAAGTACTACGTATAACCTATCTCGAGGCAAAGCTTTATAAAAGTGATACAATTGGTACTGAACACCTGTTGCTCTCTCTGCTTCGTGATGAAGAGAATATTGCAGCACAGATACTTCAACAATTCAGTGTTTCTTACGATGCTGTTCGTGAAGAGTTGGACATGATCATCTCCGGAGATACCCGGGATACAACATCCTCCGATTCACGCACTGCCAAATCAAGCTCAACCCCTTCTTCACCGAAGGGTTCTAAACCGTCAGGCAGCTCCAGAGAAAAGAAAATGGAAAAATCAAAAACTCCCGTACTCGACAACTTTGGCCGGGATCTGACCCAGTTGGCAGAAGATGGCAAGCTGGATCCCATTATCGGCCGTGAAAAAGAAATTGAACGCGTAGCTCAGGTACTGAGCCGCAGAAAGAAAAATAATCCTGTCCTAATCGGGGAGCCCGGAGTTGGTAAAACAGCTATAGCCGAAGGACTCGCTACCCGTATCAATGAAAAGAAAGTTTCGCGCGTACTCTACGAAAAACGCGTCATTGCACTGGACCTTGCCGCACTTGTGGCAGGTACAAAATACAGGGGACAGTTTGAAGAACGCATGAAAGCGGTGATGAGTGAACTCGAAAAAACGGATAATGTTATTCTGTTCATTGATGAACTCCACACTATCGTGGGAGCCGGTGGAGCAAGCGGCTCTCTGGATGCGTCTAATATGCTGAAACCTGCATTGGCCAGAGGCGAAGTTCAGGCTATCGGTGCAACTACTTTAAATGAGTACCGACAGTTTATTGAAAAGGATGGCGCACTTGAACGTCGCTTCCAAAAAATTATGGTTGAGCCGACATCCATTGATGAGACCCTTGAAATTCTAAACCAAATCAAAGGGAAATATGAAAAACATCACGGTGTTCGCTACAGCCAGGAAGCATTAGAAGCATGTGTTAAACTTACAGACCGGTACGTCACCGATCACTTTTTACCCGATAAAGCCATCGACGCACTCGATGAAGTAGGAGCGCGTGTGCACTTATCGAATATTACCGTTCCCGACCATATCCTTGATCTTGAAAAAGAGATAGAAAAAACGAGTCAGGAAAAAAATAATATGGTTAAAAAGCAGCGCTTTGAAGAAGCTGCACGGCTGCGCGATACCGAAAAACGACTGATGGAAGAGCTCGACAATGCTCAAAAAGAGTGGGAAAAAGAATCCGAGCACATCGTTTTCGATGTTACCGATGATGATGTAGCCTCAGTCGTTGCTATGATGAGTGGCGTTCCTGTAAATAAAATCAGTCAGAAAGAAGGGCAGAAACTCTTGAAAATGAGCGAAGCTCTCAGTAAAAAGGTTATCGGCCAGGACGAAGCCATTACGAAACTGACGAAGGCTATACAGCGAACAAGGGCAGGACTTAAAGATCCAGCCAGGCCCATTGGTTCATTTATCTTTCTTGGGCCAACAGGTGTGGGTAAAACCGAAATGGCAAAAGTGCTTGCCAAATATCTTTTTGACAAAGAAGAAGCCCTCATTCGTATTGATATGAGTGAATACATGGAGAAATTCAGTGTATCCAGGCTGGTAGGAGCTCCTCCAGGCTATGTTGGATACGAGGAAGGCGGAATTCTAACGGAAAAAGTACGAAGGAAACCCTACAGCGTTGTGCTTCTTGATGAAATTGAGAAAGCACACCCCGATGTATTTAACATCTTGCTGCAGGTGCTCGACGATGGCATCCTAACCGACAGTCTCGGACGCAAAGTCGATTTCAGAAACACCATCATAATCATGACATCCAATATCGGTGCCCGTGATATACGAAATATGGGTAAAGGAATTGGATTTTCTGC
Organism: Balneolaceae bacterium; assembly: GCA_035312505.1. Taxonomy (GTDB): domain Bacteria; phylum Bacteroidota; class Rhodothermia; order Balneolales; family Balneolaceae; genus Rhodohalobacter. The sequence continues at coordinate 13,933 of DATGBT010000207.1, forward strand.
CAATGAAGGAGATTTCGACTACGCTCAAATGAAATCCACCATTCAGGACGCTTTGAAAAAAGTGTTTAACCCGGAATTTCTGAACAGAATTGATGACGTACTAACCTTCCGTCCGCTCGAGAAAACCGATATCTTCAAAATTATCGATATTCTTTCTGATGAGCTGTTCTCACGAATCCGAAATCTTGGCTATGAGCTAGAACTTACAAAAGCAGCCAAAGAGTTTATTTCAGATAAGGGATTTGATCCCAAGTTTGGTGCAAGGCCACTTCGAAGAGCCATTCAGAAATATGTGGAAGACCCACTTGCTGAAGAAATTCTGGGAGTGGAACACGCAGAAGGTTCTGTCATAAAAATTAAGATGAACAAGTCGCGTGATGGCCTCGATTTCGACTGGACTGAGCCTGAGAGCAGCAGTTCCAAAGAAGCCGGCAAAGGAGAAAATCACGATTCACCATCAACTGAAGATGAAGAGTCGGAACAGGAAGCGAAAGCGTAACTTAATTGCGATAACATTTAATTTAAAAGGGTGTGCCTGATTCGTCAGGCACACCTTTTTTTATACTCTGTACCTTATCTCATCAGCGCTAAAATGATGTGCGTATCCGAACAGATCGGTCAAGATTCTGAACCTGATAGAGTTGACTCCCCTCTTTAACCAGGCGAATATTATTGCCACCCAATGTGTTTAACCGGTTGTTGATCTCCTCACTGGCTATTTGCCTCTGTGCGATATGCACAACTGTTATGGATGGATTCGTAACGCTGTATCCGTTAACACTTCCTCCCAGGGCGACAATCATGTTCTCCTCCGAATCGTACATTGCATGTATAATGGAATTACGCGATGATGCACTTCCAACCCGTTCACCATCTTTAACACTGTAAACCTGCATTCTGCCTGATGAGTAAAGAGTAATAAAGTCCGCATTCTGGGTAATTTCCACCCCTTTTAACTCCTCTTCTGTACTTAATTCAAAGAGTTGATTCCCAAATCTATCAAATAATAGGGCGCTGTACTCGTCACCTCCGGCTGCAGGTTTTAAAATCAGGGAGATAAAGGCCCCTGATGATGTAACATCAACACTGCTGATTTCCCGTTCACGGTCTCTGAAAAATGTGTGTAAATCTCGATGTTTCGTCACTATTGAGGCTCTAGAACCTGTTTTGGTGCCATAATTAATCACCGGATTGTAAAGAACTATCGTTTTTCCACTTTCATCAGATGCGAGTTCTGATTCCCTTTCACCTCCCGTACTCTGAGAACTGTTTGATATGCTGTAAAGCTGCTCCCCGACGGAGCTATAAAACGAAAAATTAGCAACATTATCTCTTAAAACACTTCTTCCGTCATCAAACAGGTAGTTTTTTGCAGTTTCGTCCTGAAGATTGAAAAACTCAAGTTCTTTTTCGAAGTACGATGAACCATCACTGCCGAATAGCTGATAAATGAATTCGCTCTCTTTTAGGAGGAAGGAAACTTTACGGCCTTCAGGAGATACAGACCATGAGTAAGGTCTGTAGAATTCCCTCTCGCCCAGCGATACCTGATTTGCTGATACAGATAATTTTCCATTTTCAAGTGGAAATACGGTATCAGACGAACCGGAGGGCTTCTCCCCCACCGATATTGAAATATTTTGTGCAGTAACGATACTTAATCCACATGTAAACAAAATGGCTGTTAATAAGAGAGACTTCATGATTTACTACTTAATTGTTATATCTTAATTGGTTTAAAGAACGAGAATTTTGTATTGAAATGCACACATGCTTTACTCCGTAATAATTCCGGTTTACAACAGACCTGATGAAATTCGGGAACTACTGAATTCGCTAAGCCTGCAAAGTTATAAGCATTTTGAAGTGCTTGTAATTGAGGATGGTTCAACAATCGGGTGCAAAAACGTTGTTGAAGAATTCAAGGATTTGCTGGACGTACACTATTACTTCAAAGAAAATTCAGGCCAGGGGTTTTCCAGAAATTTTGGATTTAAACGCGCAAAAGGTAATTACTTTGTTGTATTTGATTCAGACTGTTTAGTTCCCGGACGCTATTTCCAAACGGTAACTGAACATATTAAAGAGTCTGATTTCGATTTTTGGGGTGGCCCTGACAAAGCGCATCCCGATTTTACCGCCACTCAAAAAGCGATCAATTTTAGTATGACATCCATACTGACTACCGGAGGCATCCGCGGGCGTAAAAAACATCTTGGGAACTATCATCCAAGAAGTTTCAATATGGGAATTAGCCGCGATGCGTTTGAAAAATCGGGTGGATATCGAATAACTCGAATGGGCGAAGACATTGAGTTGAGTATCCGCTTAGAAAAACTTGGTTTTACCTCGGCTTTTCTTGAAGATGCTTACGTTTACCACAAAAGAAGAACATCCCTGAGTGAGTTTTTTAAACAGCTTCACTTTTTTGGCAGGGCCAGAATTAATATTGGCCGATTTTACTCCGATGAAGTAAAACCTGTTCACTGGTTTCCCCTGCTATTTACTACGGGCCTTCTTTTATCTGTTCTTTTTTTATTGTTTGATATTTCCCGGCTGCCGTTATTGATCTATTTTATCTATGCGATTTCATTATTTACGGCTGGGTTAATCCGCGAAAAAAAAATTACCGTAGCTTTTTTAGGCGCATTAGCAGCATTTATCCAGCTATCTGCCTACGCAATGGGTTTTCTTTCTGAGATGATCTCTGGTACAAATAATAAACCATAAATAATGAAAGATTTTTCATTGCATTGAGATTACAAAACTTTTATCTTGTAATTCTTTTGACGTATTGAAATAACTGTTTGATTGGAATAGTAATCGGGGAGTGGCGCAGGCCGGTAGCGCATTCGCTTTGGGAGCGAAGGGTCGCAGGTTCAAATCCTGTCTCCCCGACTTTGACATATTAGTGCAACATCATAAATGTTTCTGTGATTTTGCCGGGACAATAAGAGCAGGTCGCGTATCGATTGCGAAAGCAGTGCTTCCGCGGTTCAAATCCTGTCTCCCCGACTTTGACATATTAGTGCAACATCATAAATGTTTCTGTGATTTTGCCGGGACTATAAGAGCAGGTCGCGTATCGATTGCGAAAGCAGTGCTTCCGCGGTTCCCCCTAAGGGATCCCTTTGGGAAAATCCTGTCTCCCCGACTTTGACATTTTGTTTTTTAGAATTCTTTATGAATTCAATAATATAATAAACTCAGTTGCGCCCGTAGCTCAACTGGATAGAGCAACTGCCTTCTAAGCAGTAGGTTACAGGTTCAAGTCCTGTCGGGCGTACGACCAATTATATATAAGCCACGCTGCCCTGCAGTGTGCATATTTTTTTTGCCATTTTTTTTCGGGCGACATGGCCGAGTGGTTAGGCAGAGGTCTGCAAAACCTCGTACGGCGGTTCGAATCCGCCTGTCGCCTCAAACAGTTTATTTTGCCGCGTTCGTCTAGGGGTTTAGGACGCCGCCCTTTCACGGCGGTAACACGGGTTCAAATCCCGTACGCGGTACTTCTAAGAGTATTGAGTAGAAATAATGAGTAACGGAATCTCTATTCTGATGCTCCTATCCACTCCTCGTACTCACATGGAGCTTGTAGCTCAGTTGGTTAGAGCGCCAGGTTGTGGCCCTGGAGGCCGTGGGTTCAAATCCCATCAGGCTCCCTTTTTTTCTTTTTTGCCGCGTTCGTCTAGGGGTTTAGGACGCCGCCCTTTCACGGCGGTAACACGGGTTCAAATCCCGTACGCGGTACACAAACAAGCCTTGTAATTTCATTGCAGGGCTTTTTTTTTGACCATTTTCCATTCGGAATGCCTGAGAGGATTTGGTTTACCTGAATGAAAACCTGTTTTGAAATATATCCCCGCTGCCGGAGGGATCCTCCGGCGGTTCAAATCCCGTACGCGGTACACAAAGCCTTGTAATAAATATTACAGGGCTTTTTTTTGACCATTTTCCTTTCGGAATGCCTGAGAGGATTTGGTTTACCCGAATGAAAACCTGTTTTGAAATATATCCCCGCTGCCGGAGGGATCCTCCGGCGGTTCAAATCCCGTACGCAGTACAAAAAAGTCCCAATTCAGAATTAGGACTTTTTTCATTTCTACGAGATCTTTTATTTATTGCTTCCATCTACAAATTCGGAACAGCCTCGCCAAACCTTTAACTGAATTTTACTTGTAACCAAATTGATATACAAATCCAGCCATGATTAAATCTGTGGTCATGTCATACGACACCTTACTGCCGGGAATGGCTCCGTAAGGTGATGCAGCTGAAACAAAATTTGGGTTTAAAACCTGCCCGCTGGTGCTGCCTCCACTTGATCCGTGATGATAGGCCATATGTAAGGAAATTGATTCCGACTGAATGTAGCTAAACCCAACCTGAAGAGCATTTTGTATTACAGCTGTAGCCGGAATATTGAAAAATACCTCATCTTGGCCTATTGGATTTGAGCTAAAGGTATATCCAACTCTCACAGGTAAATTTTGAATACCCTTGT
>DATGBT010000208.1:0-3474 GCA_035312505.1 Balneolaceae bacterium
ATACAGAGCAAAAAGAGATTCCCCGTTTAGATTATGGTGTACCACAAGCGTTCCGCCATAATTACCCGGTTGATCGTGATAGGCTTTGTAGGCAATACAGCCACGAACCGGGGCAAAAACAGGTTCATTGGCAGGAGCCCAAATATCAACTCCCATGTGAATATTTCTCCTGTTTTTGTATTGAGGAGCCGTATACATTTGGTTTCTTTTCTCCAGGTAGCCTCCAATAGCCCAGCGACCTTCACTTATAAGCTGCTCTAAGTTTGCAGCCTCATACCCATCACTTAAGTTCAGGGATTCAACCTTCTCAGGAAAGTTCATTACGGGAAAACCGTCTTCAATACTCCGACGAATTTTCTTCATTTAGTCAGCTACTCTTTTCTCGATGTAGTCGGAGCTCATCAACCCGAGTGCTCCCATATATTTTAGCTTAAACCGAATCATGTCCCCAACTTTATATTTATTTGGGTTCGACCCAACATCCAGAACCAGCATATCTGAACTGGCATCCGTTATTTTGATGTTCTCATCAACCGGAACCAGGTAGTTTGGCTGAATGTCGAGCACGCCAATATCAATAATGGCCCTATATGATGTTTTCCCATAATCGTCCTCTTCAATTTGCACGGCTTTCCCCTGGGGATTCACTCCCAGGTCACCGGTGGGGACAACAGGTTTTTCCGACAGCTCAATAATTTGTGAGTAAAGTTCCATAACCTGATCGCTCATACCTTCAATAACGCCATCAGTAAACAGATTTTTGCCAAAAAAGAGTGCCTCCCCAACTCTAAAATGGTTTACTCCTTCCGGCAGCTGATTACGAAGTAAAAGTGGTATTGTTACCGTTGTTCCACCCGATACGAGCGGAATTTTCTTTTTAAACCGCAGTTCAATAATCTGTTTATAAAGGGAGAGCTGAATCAGTTTATCACCATCGGGCATTACGCCGTGCAGGCAATTCAGGTTTGTGCCAAGCCCTACGACTTCGATACCGGGGAGACGGAATACCTTTTCATAAAAATTGATTAGGTCATCCCGCATCACACCCTCTCTCAAGTCACCAAGCTCAATCATAATGATGACTTTATGCGTGGTGTCCTGGCGCTGAGCTTCATCAGACAGCTCGTGCAGTGTAGAGAGCTCGGTGTTCAGGCTAATATCTGCATATTTTACGACATCCCGCACGATGTCTTTCGGAGGAGGTTTGATATATATTGTAAGTGTATCAGGATCAATTTCTTTAATCACTTTTAGATTGCTCACACGGGAATCGTGTACCTCACCTACCCCAAGATTAATTACTTCGTTAAGGTAAGCGCGGTTTCCGCAGAAGAGCTTGGTAGTAATCCCCCATTTTATCTTATTCTGTTTGAATAGTTTATCGAGATAGTCGAAATTGTGCTGAAGCTCTTTTCTGTAAAGTTTTAAATAGGCCATTAAGCTCTTTCTCAGTATTCAGAATATAGTTCTGCGTGCTAACCGCTTATTTTTTTAACCGCATTTCTTGGTATTTGCTGGTAAACCCAACTTTCTGGTACAGAAACCGAGCAGGATTGTCGGGTTCTACATGCAGGGCTATATCTCCGTTGGTATGATTTATGACTCTTTGCATCAGTTCTTTCCCAACACCTTGTCCCCTGGTCTTTTCATGTACAGCAATATAAACTAAAATATGCTCGGGAATATACTCTTCCATGTTTGTATTGTTGATGATAACCACACCTAAAATTTCATCACTATTGTGCGCAACCAGGATGAAACCGCCTGTGCCGGGACTGTCTCCATAGGCATACCCAATACATTTTAAAATAGCAGACTTTGAATCGCCATACTCATCCAGATGTGTGTGAAGAAAAGATGCAATATCGTCTCTTGTAAAAGGGGTCTCGGTATCATCGTTATTAATAATGGTGTAAGAGATATTCATATCAAATAATTCATTTATTTCTCTGAAATTTCATAAAGATAACAATCCTTAAGGATTGATTTCAGAATTACTCTGAAGGTTGTGTGCCTAAACTGACCAGCACAAACACAATGGCAGACATTGTGATTCCAAAAACATTGGGATCCAGATCATAGGGCAGCCCAATTTCACTATATCGCAGTGAAATCGTGGTAATACCCCCTGCAAGCATTGCCGTGAGCGCTCCCGGTGGGGTACTTTTTTGCCAGTATAATGCTCCGATAACCGGAACAAATAAACCTGAAACCATAAAAGCATACGAATCGAGCATTAAATTGAGCACGTTATTCATTGCTCCGGCAAGCAGAAGCGCAAGCATACCGATAATGAGTGTTACAATCTGCGAGATTCGCACAAACTTTTGGCTATTCGAATCAAACGGCAAGAATTTACCGATAATATCTGTTACAACATTTCCCGAAGATGCCATTAAGCAGCTGTCGGCTGTGGATAAAATGGCGGAAAAGTAGGCTGCCATCATTACCCCGAGAAATCCCACAGGCAGCACCGTTCGTAGAAGCATAGGAAGGCCCGTCTCCGGATCCGTTGCGGAGATATCGCCTGCACCGAGGTATGCAAACATCCCCTGGTCTGCAGCCACACGGGCAAAAAGCCCCAAGAGAACTCCTAAAAAAGCCATCACCGGCCACTCAAACAGACCTGCCAGGTACCAGGCTCTTCTTGCCGTTTTCTCATCGCGGCACGCATAAATTCGCTGGTACAGAGTCATCCCCACGAACCAGATAGGTATGATTGTTACGGCCCAATATACCAGGTCTTGCCAGGTAACATTTGTTAACGACAGCATTTCGGGCGAAACGGTTGCCCTTATGGCCTCCATTCCTCCTATCTCTACATAGGCAAAGGGAATACCGATAAATACGAGTCCAATCATGAGCAGGGCCCACTGCACCGTATCGGTGTAGATCACCGCTTTAAGACCACCAAGCACAGTATATACCACAGCCACGATTCCCATCATGTAGAGTGCTGTCTGAAGATCGAGATCTGCAAACGTACCGCTGGCAAGCTTTGCCCCTGCAAGCATTTGGGAACTGGTAAATCCCATATATCCAATAGCTGAAATAATGGCGGCAACAAAAGCCACTTTACCATTATAATAATGTTCAAAAAGCTGCGGAAATGTATAGGCTGTATCAAAAAAAACGTTCTGCTTAACTTTGGGGATTAAAAAAACAGCAGCCAGCCACGCTCCAATGAGACCTGTAAATAACATCCAGGAACCGGCAATTCCCATAACAAAACCTAAGCCCCCAAGACCGATCGAGAAACCTCCCCCCACATCTGTGGCTACAACGGAGAGCCCAATATGAACGCTGCCCATTCTTCTTCCGCCAACATAATAATCATCACCGGCTTTGTTTTTTCTGAAAAAATAGGTGCCAAAAGCGAGCAGTCCGATCACATAAAATACGAATAGTGATAAATCAACTGGATGCATATATCACAAAAATTGTTGGCTTTTCTGTATTTAATTTAGTTTTGGT
>DATGBT010000209.1:0-14203 GCA_035312505.1 Balneolaceae bacterium
TTGCATGCGGCCGCGGCAGACACTCTATATTACTGGCAAAAAAGGGATATGATGTAACAGGAATTGACCTCTCCGAAGCGGCTATTCGCAAGGCAAAATCACATGCCCACCGGGAAACGATTGAAAATGTACAGTTTCGAACGGGAGATATGAGGGAATATCCCGGACTTACTTTTGACGCCGTTGTCAGCCTTTTTACATCATTCGGTTATTTTCTTGATGATGGTGAAAACATCAGGGTATTGATGAATATTCGTTCTATGCTGAAAGATAACGGAATGTTTCTGCTGGATTATCTGAACCCTGAACATGTAAAAAAGACGCTGATACCCGCTGAGAAAAAAACGATTGATGGCATCCTGTTTACCATTGAGCGAAAAATTGATGAAAACATGGTATTTAAAACGATCTCACTTTCCAACCCCGAAACAGGCGAGCCCATACAGCATACTGAACGGGTTAAGCTGTATGACCTGGAGTGGTTTAGGTTTCATCTGAAGGAGTGCGGGTTAGAAATCACCGATGTATATGGAAATTACGATGGAGACCCCTACAGCAGCGAAGACAGCCCTCGATGCATTATGCTGGGTAATCCTGTGATCTAAAGAACTGTCTCCTTAAACACCTCTTCTGCCCCGTGAGGAGGCCTGTTCAGAGTCCATGTTTCGAAGTAAAATTTTCGTTCCGAGCGTATTCGTTTACCATTGATGCTAAAAAAACGAAATTCACTTCCCACCAGCTTTTGCAGGGGATAGAAAAGAGATTTGTAAATATTTTTTTGAGAAAACAGGTGCAGGTCAAATCCCTGATGAGCTTTCTCTTTATACAGGATGTAATCATCCGACTTCAATACTTCTGCAATCTCTGATTTGATATGCCCTACATTGTTATCGTCATTAATTCTAAGATTGTCAATATCCCAGGGGCTCTCAGACTGCCCGGTAATAATCAGGGGCTCACCTATAGACGCCTCATCAAGAAACTGTTCAAAAGATACGGTTCTGTTATTCAGAAAGAGCTGATTTTCACGGAAAGCTGACCCGATGGCTTTTACTACATCAGAGTAGTTTTTCAGGCAGTTCAGGCCAAATTGCCCTTTTGACAGATCGGTTCCGGTAATATAAAATTTTGAATAGGTTGGATCTGGTTTTAAAAAATCTTCGAGGGTTGATGATGTCTGTTGCTCAGAACGGTCGAGATGACGTTCTTTGAGCGCATCCAGACGAAGATCGTGTTCATATATCAGTTTAAATATATCCATGCTGCCGTTGGTAATCTTACATTTTATAATGCGTTTTTTATAAACAAAAAAACCCCGGCAATCGCTCACCGGGGTTTATAAAGTTAATATATTGCTATTTAGATCATTGTAGCAATCACCAGGGCAACTACAGACATAAGCTTAAGCAGGATATTAAGTGAAGGGCCTGAAGTATCTTTAAATGGATCTCCAACCGTATCACCTACAACACCGGCTTTATGAGGCTCAGACCCTTTGCCATATTCAACGCCATCGATGGTAACACCTTCTTCAATCATTTTTTTGGCATTATCCCATGCACCGCCTGCATTTGACTGGAAAAGCGCCATCAAAACACCGGCTGATGTCACACCTGCAAGAAGTCCGCCGAGCATCTCAGCGCCGAGTGTTGGGCTGTCGCTGACAAATCCTGGCACAAACCCAAACAGAACAGGAACTAGAACGGCCAGTGTGCCGGGCAAAACCATTTCACGGATAGAGGCTTTAGTAGAAATAGCCACGCATTTTTCATATTCTGCTTTCCCGTCAGCAGCTTCGAAATCTGCACGATCCGTTGGTGACCAGTCTTTAAGCTCTTTGCCCTCATTTTTATTCATGGCAGCAAGAGCTTTAGTCAATTCAGGAATATCGCGGAACTGTCGGCGAACTTCCTCAATCATACTCATAGCTGCACGTCCCACGGCCTGCATGGAAAGGGCAGAAAAGAGGAAAGGAAGCATGGCTCCAATAAAAAGAGAGGCCATTACAGAGGGATTGGTGACGCTGATCATCACCTCAATACCGGGATTTACTGCTTCGAATGCTGTAATGAAAGCCGCAAAAAGTGCAAGCGCGGTGAGCGCAGCAGAACCAATTGCAAATCCCTTACCAATGGCTGCCGTTGTGTTACCAACCGCGTCAAGCTTATCGGTACGCTCACGCACTTCAGGATCGAGTTCCGCCATTTCAGCAATACCGCCTGCATTGTCAGAAATAGGCCCATACGCATCTACAGCAAGCTGGATTCCTGTATTGGAAAGCATTCCGACGGCCGCAATGGCAATACCGTAGAGCCCTGCAAAATGAAAGGCCCCCATTATTGCAACCGCTATAATAATAATCGGGATGGCTGTTGAAATCATACCTACGCCTAAACCCGCAATAATGTTCGTTGCAGAACCGGTTACTGACTGTTTAACAATAGACCAAACCGGTTTTGTGCCGGTTCCTGTGTAGTATTCGGTTATTAAGCCAATGGAAAGACCGGCTGCAAGGCCAAAAATGGTAGCCCAAAAAACTCCCATACTTGAGTATGTAACACCGTTGAATGTCCAGCTTTCGGGCAGCATCCAGCTAATAATAAAAAACGAAGCCACAAGCATAAGGGCTGCAGACAGAAATTCACCCAGGTTCAAAGCTTTTTGCGGATCCCCACCATCTTTCACACGGACAAAAAAGGTTCCAAAGATAGATGTTAAAATACCAACACCTGCAAGAACCAAAGGAAGAATTACCGCAGACAATCCATTGAAGCTATCAGCCCATGGTCCGCCGTCCATTGTAGCGCCTGCAATAAAAGCAGCACCAAGAACCATAGTACCGATGATAGATCCTACATACGATTCAAAAAGGTCGGCACCCATACCGGCTACATCGCCTACGTTATCACCTACGTTATCGGCTATAGTGGCCGGATTCAACGGATGATCTTCAGGAATACCGGCTTCTACTTTACCTACCAGATCGGCACCAACATCGGCAGCTTTCGTGTAAATACCACCACCCACACGGGCAAAAAGAGCAATAGAGGAAGCACCAAATGAAAAACCGGTTACAATGGCGAGCACTTTATTTACAGCACTTCCGTCTTCAAGGCCAAACATGTTGCTAAAAATGATAAACAGAATACTTAAGCCAAGTACGCCAAGCCCCACAACGCCAAGCCCCATTACAGAACCACCTGCGAAAGCAACCTCAAGGCCTTTCCCAAGACTGGTTCTGGCAGCCTGGGTGGTACGCACGTTCGCTTTGGTTGCGACTTTCATACCAATAAAACCGGCAAGCCCGGAACAGAAAGCCCCCATAATAAATGAAATCGATACCATCCAGCTCGATGTTACAGGATCTGCACTTAATGCGAGCAATACAGCTACCACAAGAACAAATACAGAAAGCACTTTATACTCGGCATTTAAAAATGCCATTGCCCCTGAAGAAATGCTCTTACTTATGCGTTCCATTCGTTCGGTACCGATCTCCTGCTTCGATACCCATTTAGATTTGAAAAAGGTGTATAACAGGGCAATGACACCTGCCACTGGTATTAGGTATAAAATTGTATTAGCCATAATAGATGTTTGAATTTAAGTTTAGCAATCGTGCTTAGTTAGTTAAATTGATTCATAGCTTTTTCAATGTCACCACGAATAAACGTTAAAATTGCCTCGGATGCAACCTCAAGAGACTCGTCAACCTGTTTTCTTTGAGCCGTTGTAAACGGCTCGAGTACATAATCAGCCTGTCTGCCTCTCGCGAAATCATTTCCAATGCCTATTCTTAGCCGGGGTATTTCGGTGGTCTGTATCTGACGGATAATATCACCAAGACCATTATGCCCCCCTGCACTGCCTGAAGGCCGAATCCTGATTCGCCCGGGTTCCAGGTGAATGTCGTCGTAACATACCATACAATCGGAGAGGGAGTCTCCCGACACTGAGAGCGCCTTGGATACAGCCTTTCCGCTTCGATTCATGTATGTGGTGGGTTTCAGGAGTGTAACAGGACGGCTTTTAAACTGGCCTTTACCCATAAAAAAAAGACCACTACCCTTTTCCAGGGTAATGGTCAGTTTTTTTGATAAAATATCAATCAGTTCAAAACCAACATTATGACGTGTTCCTTTATACTCAAGTCCGGGATTTCCCAGCCCTACGATTAGTGCCATAATGCTAAGAACAACGTATTATTCTTTGGTTTCTTCTTCCGTTGCTTCTTCTGCTTCTTCGCCTTCGGCCAACTCCTCTTCACCTTCAACTTCAGCTTCCACATCAAGCTCTTCATCCTCATCCACAATAGATGATTCGAACAGAGACTCTGATTTTGGTGGTGCAATGGTAACAATGGTTCGGCGCGGATCATCCAGCGGATCAATGCCTTCGAGATCCAACTCGCTCACATGAAGAGAGTCTCCAATTCCAAGTTCCGTGATGTCCAGCTCAAACTGAGCAGGTATAATTTCAGGAAGTACTTTAACGCGAACAATTCTGAGTGGCTGAAATACACGTCCACCCCCATCGCGTACACCTTTGGCAACACCGTTCAAACGAACAGGAACCTTCAGTTTTACCGGGCGTTTGGGATCCAGAACATAAAAGTCTGCGTGCAAAGGCCTGTCTGTAACCGGGTCGAACTCAACATTTTTAAGCAGAGTTTTATACTCTTTGCCATCAACTGTTAAGTTTTGGAGCTTCGTTTCACTGACAGATAGTATTTTTTCAAGGTCTGATTCATCAATGGAAAAGTGAATATTTTCTTCCATTTCAGGACCGTAGAGCACGGCGGGAACTTTTAACTCGTTCCGCAAAACGTTAACAGATTTTCTGCCAACCTCTCTTTTTTCACCTTTAAGATCGTATAAGTTTGCTTGCTTCATTGTTTTGTTTTGTCTATTTAATCATCAAATAATTCACTGATGGTGTCATTTGTATGAATTCGTTGTATAGCCTCTGCGAATATTCCTGCTACACTCAGAACTTTAATTTTATGGGACGGTTTCCGCAGGGGAACCGTGTCTGTCACCAAAAGTTCGTCTATCGGTGAATCTTCAATCCGCTGGTACGCCGGGCCGGATAAAATCGGGTGTGTACATGTTGCCGCCACACTGAGCGCGCCGCGTTCCTTTAAAGCGGATGCTGCGTTGGTAATTGTGCCTGCAGTATCGATCAGATCGTCTACAATTAACACATTTTTACCACTTACCTCACCAATAATATTCATCACTTCAGCCACATTCTGTTTTGGGCGCCTTTTGTCGATAAACGCAAGACCAGCTCCCAGCTTTTTTGAATACGAACGCGCCATTTTCAAACTTCCCACGTCCGGTGCAACAACCACAAGGTTTTCGATCGCCTGCTTCTTGTAATGATCGATAAAAACCCTGCTTGCGTACAGATGGTCGAGCGGAATATCGAAAAATCCCTGGATCTGCGATGCATGAAGATCCATGGTCAAAATGCGGTCTGCCCCAGCTTCCACCAGAACATTTGCCATTAATTTCGACGCAATCGATACTCTGGGCTGATCTTTCCTGTCCTGCCTGGCATAGCCAAAATAAGGAATTACCGCGGTAACCCTTTTTACAGATGCCCGCTTTGCTGCATCCAAAAGAAGCAGAAGTTCAATAATGTTGTCTCCCGGAGGAGGTGTGGACTGAATCACAAAAATGTCTTCACCCCGAATACTCTGCTCATACTTAACGTAAAGCTCACCATCAGAAAACGATTTAATAGTCACTTCACCAAGTTCAGCTCCGTAGCTTTCAGCTATAGCCCGCGAAAGCGCGAGATTACTTCTCCCTGCAAATATGGCTAGTGGCGTATCCAACGAACTGTTCAGTATCCGGGTTTAGAAATAGAAAAAGGACAACCATTCTGGCATCCCTTCTTTGTAGTGTTGCCCGGGGAGGATTCGAACCCCCACTGACTGGACCAAAACCAGCTGTCCTGCCATTAGACGACCGGGCAATCTATTTTGTTGACAGACACCAAAGATAGATAGAGATCGTAAATCAATCAAGCGCGAATTGCATTTTTAAATACTTTGCAATCTCTGCAATTCTTCCGTGAGCAATACCTCTTGTACTGATGAGCCAGGCCCAGTTTTTTTATCTTCCCGCTAACCTCAAAGCCTGCTTTTTTAAACGGAGCCTCTATCTTCGAAGGAACAAACGCAGCTTGTTCTGCCCAGCATGAGTAGCTCTTGTTCATCAAAGAGGTATCGTGCAGCAGCTTCCCAAGAAGATACACCGCTGGAATAAAAGCTGTATAACGTACAAGCCGGTTCATCATAGTGCCCGGTTTCGAGTTCGGTGGGATACCACTCTCAATTTTCTTCCATGAAAATTCCGGGCCTTGCAAATAATCCCGGATGCTTAGCATAGACGCCGAATATTGGAATGCAGCCGCCTGCCTCACTCTGTTTTCCGGCTTACCGGATGGACGGATCCCAGATTTTGTCCAGGTTATCTCCTCATCTTTATTCTCTTCATAAAACGCTTTATGATGAACTTCTTTTTGCCATTCGGCAATGTCATAAACGGTGCAATCTGCCGCAGACACTTTCATGGCCAGTGCACCCATCTGTACCCGGTTGGCTGAAATTCCTAGTGTGCGATATACCTGACGAATAAAAGCCTGCTTCCATGCTCTCGTAACAGGCAACCCAGCGGGATAGAACTGAATAAGCTCGTCTATTTTATAGTCGAAATATTCTTTATGGGCAGTTTCTATCTGCTGCTCAAATGCCTGCTGATGAATGAATTCCACATTACCGGCACATGGAATAGATCCCATTTTACTATGTTGGAGAAGTTCATACAGCCCTTTTTGGAGATAGGGCTTCAGACAAAGGGTGAAGGGATTCGATCCGCTTGCTGTCTCTGCCATACTCAATTCCCTGTCACTGCCTACAACATGTAGCACAACATTATTGAAGTTTTTATCAAATTGGTGGCCATGTCGAAACCACTCCTTTGCCGTTTTGTGAATCTCCACGCTGCCATGCCACTCCAAACCGCCAATAAAAATGTGTGCCCCCAAAAAGTCGGGCCCTGCTCCATTATTAAGCGTACCGTTATCCCGAATCTCAATTTTCTTACCACATGTGGTGCGTAAATTGCTGCAGTTAAATTGCAATTCCTGCCATATCCACTGTAGTAAACTCTCTTTGTAAGCCATGGGTAAGGCTTAATGTTCTAGTTCAATATCCTTTTCGTCCAGGGTAAGACCTTCTGTCGCTTTGTATAAATCGGGAATGGGTTCATGAAGCTCTTTTCTCACACGTTTTCTAAAATCTGATAACCTTTGATTTACCTGTACCATAAATTCTTTTTGCTGATCTTTCAACTCCCGTATGGCATCGGCTCTGCCGGAATTAAACGATTCCCTGCAAAATTGTTTTAAAAACTCACTGGATACCACTCCAACAGCAATCCCTGCAATGAAACTTCCACCGGCAATGGCCAGTTCTTTTTTTCGGTTTTTCATCTTGAATGTTTTTTTAGTGACTGTTCATTTTCGTAACGTATAAATGCATTGTCTGTTTTATATACTTCTAATTTTAAATAATTTTAAAGTTAATTCTAAATATTATCCCCGATGATTCTTCTGAATGAACAACGTATTATCCGTACCCTCAAAAGAATGGCCTATCAAATAGAAGAGGAGGCTAAAAGCAAGGATATCGTTCTTGCCGGATTAAATAAAAGGGGATTTATACTGGCAAATTTTCTGTTTGATGAGCTAAACAGTTTTAGAACAAAAAGCCCTGAGATCTACAGGATATTCGATGAACCTAAAAACCCTTCCGATGCCATACCAACTCCATCAGGCGAAGCTATATTGGTGGTTGTTGATGATGTAATTTTTAGCGGTGGAACCATGTTCCGGGCTATCCGAAAAGTTCCCGAGCTGGATAGCTACGAAAAAATATTAACCGCTGTGCTTGTCGACCGGGGCCATCGAAAATACCCTGTACTGGCAAGTATCGTAGGTTTTCACGCACCCACAAAACTTAACGAGCATGTTGAGCTTCAGACTGAAAATGAGCTGCCAAAAAAAGTAGTACTTACGAACTAATAACAATTCTAAATCAACTTTTTAAGCATATAATGAAAATAACAGCCTTCACTCTCCTCTTACTATTCTCATTTGTCCCTAACGTGTTTGCCCAGGACTCTGTCTCCATACCCGATACACTTAGCGGCTGGCACAATTCCTGGGAAATTGGAATCAATGGTTCGCAAGCCTCATATTCAAACTGGTCGCAGGGTGGCGTAAACAACATTGCCGCCACAGGTTCTTCAGTGTATACGGCGATCTACAGAGAAGGACGATTCTCCTATGGATTTTTAGCTAATTTCAGATATGGGAAAACCAAAATTGAGAATGAAGGTACTCGCAAAATTGACGACAGGCTGTTAATACTTAATAAGTTCCTGTATGACCTGGGACAGGAAGGATCCGACTTTAAAGCATACGGTAAAGTGAGGATCCGAACACAGTTTGATGATGGATTCAACTATGGCGCGGATGATACAGAAGAGGACGAACTAATCTCAAAATTCCTGGCGCCCGCTTACTTTACTGAAGATATTGGTATCGCCTACATACCAAGCCAACACTTTTCATTCGAGGCCGGGCTTGGACTGCAGCAAACATACATCAGTGACGAATCCCTCTCGGAAATTTACGGGCTTGATGCCGGTGATCAGTTTCGCTCGGAAGCAGGGCTCACACTTGCATCCGACTTTAATGCTGCTCTTGCAGAAAACCTCTCATTTTCAACAAACATCAACACCTTTACCAGTTTTAATAAGTCACTCAGCAGCACAGACATCATTATTTCCAATGCAATTATTGGAAATATAAACAGTTTTATGAACGCATCCCTCAATCTTGATTTTATCTACGATGACGATTTTTCTGATGAAATCCAGGTTGCCCAGGTTCTTTCCCTGGGAGTTTCATTTACGCTGCGTTAATAAAAAAATTAACCGATCGATTGAACTCTTACGCACCTTATCTGCCGCTTTTTGGAAAACTGATTAAAGAGCTCGACCAATGGAGAGAGTCGTACGGGAGCGAAATCCACTCCCGTGCCGTGCACCTCGATCCGGAAGAGATTGCTAAAACCACCGAAGCCCTTGCGGAAAAACTTAAGGGAAACTACCCCTTTCACCACCCTCAATACGCCGGACAGATGCTAAAACCACCGCATCCTGCGGCATGGCTGGCGTACGCATTAACGATGACCATCAACCCGAATAATCACGCACTCGATGGCGGCCCGCCCACCTCTGAGATGGAGAAAGAGGTGGTTAAAAGTCTGGCTTCGATGATCGGTTATAGTGATAATCATCTCGGGCATTTAACATCTGGCGGAACCATAGCCAACCTCGAGGCGCTGTTTGTTGCCCGGGAAATCCACCCCGGCAAGGCGGTTGCAGCAACCTCAAATGCACACTACACACACAGCCGTATGTGTCGGGTGCTGAATTGCAATTTTATTGAAATACCTGTTGATCAATTTGGTGCGCCGGATTTAGATTTCATCAGAAAACATGCAGCCAACATTGGGACTATTGTTGTAACCATGGGAACCACAGGACTGGGCCTTGTTGAACCACTGGCCGGTATTATTGAGGTGGCCCGGGATTATGGAATCCGAATTCATGCTGACGCCGCCTACGGTGGTTTCTTTAAACTTATCTCTGATGAGCTTCCCTCCTCCGGTCACTGGTCATACCTGGGAAACTGCGACAGCGTTGTGATAGACCCGCACAAACATGGCCTGCAGCCCTATGGATGCGGCAGTGTGCTTTACAAAGATGCCTCCGTCGGAACCTACTTTAAACACGACTCCCCGTACACCTATTTCACTTCCGATGAACTGCATCTCGGTGAGATCAGCATTGAGTGCTCGCGGGCAGGAGCCGCGGCAGCTGCACTCTGGACCACCCTTCAGCTACTGCCCCTCACCAGAAAAGGGCTCGGAAGCATACTCTCCGCCACAAGAAAGGCAACACGACGGCTTTCAGAAAAAATCAGCAATGAGCCCGGCTGGCAGATCATCGCAGAACCGCAGCTCGACATTCTGGGATATTTCATAGAGCCAAAGAGTAAAAAAATCAGTGACTTGAACCATCTGAACAAAAAAATATTTCAAATCGGCATGGAAAGCCGTAAAGATGGCTTTCACCTCAGCCTGTTCAGGCTGGCTGCGAATCGGTTTACCTCCATATTCCCTGAATACGAATCCGACTGTTCGGAGGCCGTAATCCTGCGAAGTGTTTTGATGAAGGAAGAACACGATTCGTTTGCAGGCGAGCTTGCCGACCGATTGTTTACAACGGCTCAACATCTGTGACCCGTCACTACAGCCTGATGTCGAACGCTTCACTTTTTGAAGGAAATCGATAGGGATCGAGCTGATTTGCCATTGCATAAAATGATTTCGCCTCACCGGTTTCACCCGCTTTATCGTACATCTCTCCCGCCAGGTAAAAAAGCTCCGGATTTGTTGGAAATTTATCGAGAAGTTTGTTCAAAAGAGGAACGGCATCATCGAACTCTTTATCGGCCACAAGCATTTTGAGCCGAAATCGATCAAATATAGGGTCTCCCGATTCGTCCATATCAATGTAGTGCCTGCATCGGGAAAATATATTTTTTTGAAAGTAGAAGTAGACAAATAGCATGAGCAGGGAGCGATCCGGATTCACATTCTCCAGCTTATCTTCCATCGTTCGCAGGAGCTCTCTCTCGTCAGCAATTAGCAGCGTAAGAACAATGGTGAGCAGTTCCTCTTCACTCCATGATCCTCTCGTAATCTCCGTTTTCACTTCGTTCGTAAGATACTCTTTCACCGCATCCACCCACTCCTGATCAGGGTCCAGGGGGTTATCGGGGGCACCAAGCTTAAGAAAACGTTCGGGATGGGAGCTTCCATCAGGGACAGATACAGGCTTTTTATTTCCCCATTTTTTGTAGAAAAGTGCCCTGTTTCTCCACTTTAAATCGGGGTTGAGCTGCAGTCCAAGCATTGTGAGAGTGGCGCCCGGCTGGTGATCCACGTGTGTATCACGTACCACAACAATCTCTTTTCCACTCTTTTTAACCTGCCTGCAAAAATCCTCAATTTCAAAAAAGCAGAGCCTGTACCCCTCGTCAAAACGTAGCTCTGAATCGCTCTTCACCATAAAGCAGCAGCTATCTGCACGGTCCGATCTAAGGATGGACTCATCTGTCTCCAGTTTTTTTGACTGGGCTTTTACACCTGTGTCTGAAATAACAGGCACTGCCAGGGCCGTACGCTCTGACTGCATCAGTGCTTTTTTCAGCAACCGAATGGTATCGGGTTTTAATGTAACATCATTATGCATCACCAAAACCGATTCGCCTTCCGCGGCATCAAGCCCCTGGTTTACGGATGCCGCAAACCCTTTGTTCGACGAATTTGTAATCACGCGAATGTTTAAAAAGTTGGCTTCGCGCAGCTGTTCAAGATAATCGAACGTATCGTCGATACTTGCGTTATCGATAATAATAAGCTCTGTATTTTGGGGATCGGCTGCCTTATCAAGGTGAACCAAAGCTCTTTCAAGAAGATTTTTACCATGCCCTGTTGTAGGGATAACCACCGACGTTTCAATATTAATTTCCTTATGCAGACCGGATTCTTCTTCCTCCTGCTCGGGTACCAGTTCCAGTTCAACCTGCTCCTCAGTCGGCTTAGACTTCTTTTGTAAATTATACTTCAGCTCTGCAGCTTCCACATGCCGGCGAAGTTTCTCCAGTACCGTTACTTTTATTCTAAGGCCCTCGTGATGATCGGGATTTCTCTTCAAAAACTTCTCAATCATCTCGAGTGAGCGTTTTGCATCTCCTTGCCGTAAAAGCTGACGGGCCTGCAGCAGAAATTCATCATCTGAAATCTGTCGCTGTTCACGCGAACCCAGGTCTCCAAGTTCATTGAGTGTCCACTTTTTGGTTTCTTCATCATTCTGAAATCGCAGTGACGTAAATAAAAACTCCTGGGTGTCGTAGAGGGAAGCGCGGGGAGACTGATCGTCAGCAACCACAAAAAAGGGATCCGTTTTATACCAAACGTTACTTTCTCGAAGACGATAAGCGAGCTCAGCTCCATGCAGGCGGTCCAGAAACGGGTTAAAGAATAACTGTTCCTGCTGTATCACGTTCTTATTCCAGACAATACAGCTGTCATCAGGGAGATCCCCTTCATCGGCAGCAGTTATCCACTTCGACGTATCTGCCGGCAGATCGTAATCAAGTACCCAAAATGCTGCCGGGTCGGCTTTAAATTTCCGCAGGCCCTCGTTTAACAGCGACTCATTCAGGCGGTCTGCACGTAAAGGTGCCCATACCAATGACCCGGATGCGTGAACGAGCGCTTCATTTAAAGAAGCTCCGCGCCCTGCAGGTTCCGCATGGTCGAAAATATAGAGACGATCGTTGCCACTCTTTTTGGCTGCGCGTTCAATAAACTGCTGTGTTACCACATCAGCCCCATCATTAATCACAATAAGCTCAAACCGCGAGCTCTGAAACGCCAAAATATTTTCCAGCAGGAAATTAAAGTATTCCGATTTTGCGTGTGTTGTAATAATTATCGAGAGAAGAATAGAATCTTTCATATCATGAATTTATTTTCTGAAATATACAACTTGATGATGGCACTCAAAACGTCAACTTCTCAAAAAACAGCAAGCACAAACGTTTTGTCGGAAAATGTCGTTTTCACGGTGTGTGATAATCAAATCAATCCAATGAAATTTCGGTTAACTGTACTACTTATTTTTCTTTTTTGCCCTGTAAAAGAAGCCGCAGCCCAGGATGCTTCAGAGCTGGACGATATCTTTGATATCGGAACCATTCAGAGCCTGATGATACAGAAAGAGGGTGAACTTATTTACGAGGATTATCGGTACGGGATGGAAGCCAACGATCCGGTTAATATCAAATCGGCTTCAAAAAGTGTGCTTTCACTCCTCATTGGCATCGCTATCGAGAAGGGATACCTGGATGGAACTGATCAAACCATTGGTGAGTTTTTTGCCGAGTACTTCATGGAAAATCCAGATTCCATCAAAGAAAACATAACCATTGGCAATCTGCTTACCATGCAGAGCGGACTCGAAACAACCAGCTTCAGAAATTACGGGCGGTGGGTACTCAGCTCCAACTGGGTAAACTTTGCTCTCGACATGCCGCTTTCTGACAAGCCCGGAGGTGAAATGTTATATAGCACGGGCACCTCACACCTGCTTTCGGTCATTCTCACAAAAGCTGCAGGAATGAGTACACGCGCATTTGCAAACGAATACCTGTTTGAGCCAATGGATATTGAGGTTGGTGGCTGGGACAGGGACCCCCAGGGATATTATATGGGAGGGAATAATATGGCACTATCTCCCGAGTCCCTTCTTAAAATTGGTACAATGGTGATGAATGTAGGTACCTATAACGATAAACAAATTGTATCAAAAGAGTGGATTCTGGAATCGGTCCGGGTTTATACCCGCAGCCGATACAACCCGTATAACTATGGCTATATGTGGTGGAGAAAGCCGGTTGGCGACTATCAGCTATTTTTTGCCTGGGGGAATGGTGGCCAGTACATTCTCATATTTCCCGAGCTCGAAACGGTTGTATCGGTAACTTCCGATCTCGGAAGAAGCAACGGCTCGAGAAGATACCAGGACCGTTTTTTTGACTATGTTGAAAACACTCTGGTACCCTATATAGAAACAGGCGATATGTTCTGATATTACCCCTGGCTGCCAATCTGAATCCCCTTTTTGTTGAACGATACCCTCTTCCCTCCCTGTTGTACAAATAGAATCAACAGAATCGGTAACCAACAAAACATTAGCATGAAAGCAGTTCAGATAAGTGAAAAAGGCGGAGATTTTGAAGTTGTTAAGCGGGACAAACCTCAAATTTCTGATGACGAAGTACTAATAAAAGTTGAAGCGTGTGGCGTTTGTCACAGTGATCAGTTTGTGAAAGAGGGGATGTTCCCGGGCATTGAGTATCCACGAGTTCCGGGACACGAAGTTGTCGGAATTATTGAAGAAACAGGGAATAATGTTTCATCATGGAGAGAGGGTCAGCGTGTGGGTGTTGGCTGGCACGGCGGCCACTGTTTTGAGTGCGAACCCTGCAG
>DATGBT010000210.1:0-9098 GCA_035312505.1 Balneolaceae bacterium
GAATATAAATTCGGATTTTCGTTGCATATATCATGGAATATAGTGCAGATATCGTAAAGTAAATTAATGCTTTTATTCTAAAACCTCAGGAGATCAAAGCGATTATTTGTTGTATGGTTGAAGATCACTTATGAAACTGTATCTGATGAAGTCTTTGATAAAGCCCCTTTTTCTGTATTAGTTCGTTATGGTTTCCCTGCTCAACAATCTGACCCTCGTTCATAACCAGTATGGTAGTGGCATTTCTGATGGTGGAGAGCCGGTGCGCAATCACAAAGGTTGTGCATTGAGCCATCAGGTGGTCGAGTGCCAGCTGTACGGCGGCTTCCGATTCCGAATCGAGAGAGGAGGTGGCTTCATCCAGAAGCAGTATATCAGGCCTTTTTAGTATGGCACGTGCAATAGCGATACGCTGGCGCTGGCCGCCGCTTAGCTTAATTCCCTTTTCTCCAATTTTTGCATCATAACCATCGGGATGAGCTGTTATGAATGTATGAGCCTCAGCAAATTTAGCTGCTTCAATGATTTCATCGTCGGTTGCTTCGAGTCGGCCATAGCGAATATTTTCTTTTACGGTACTCCCGAATAGCTGTATCTGCTGAGGTACAATGGCGATATGGCTTCTGAGGGAAGCCTGTGTTACCTCCGAAATATCTACGCCGTCGATACAAATTTTGCCCTCGGTAACATCGTAAAATCGGGGAATCAGGTTCAACAGAGTTGTTTTACCGGCGCCGCTGGGCCCGGCAAGCGCAATAATATCTCCCGGCCTGCAGGTAAATGTGATTCCTTTTAAAACGGGGCGATTTTCTTCATATCCGAAACGAACTTCATCAAATGAAACCTCACCTTTTATCTCACCGATTGCTTCAGCGCCGGGTTTATCCTGAACATCCGGCTGCTGATCCATCAATCCGAAAATACGTTCGGAAGCTCCTACTGCACTGCTGAAAATGGTATAGATGCGAGCCATCCCTCCCATCGACCGGCCTATATTGAATGCAAAAAAGATAAAGGCAACAAGGTCTCCGGTGCTCAGCCTGCCGGCGAGAACTTCTCTGCCGCCATACCAGAATATGATGATCATCGTGCTCATAAAAACCACAGATACCGATGACCAGAAGAGGTTGCTGAACAGTGCCTTCCTTCTTGCGGTGTCGAAAACAGTTGCTACGGCAGTATTATAACGGCCCATTTCGTAGGGCTCCCTCGCAAACGATTTTACTGACTGAATCGCGCCGAGAGCCTCTTCAGCTACGGATGTAGTGTCGGCCAGACGATCCTGAACATCGCGTGAAAGTTTTCTGATGAGCTGCCCGAAATATCGAACGGCAAGAGAGATCACCGGTACAGTGATAAAAATGATTAGACTCAAACGCCAGTTAAGGTAAACCATAAGACCTGCAGAACCCACCAGGCTGATACTCTGTGTAAGTCCTTCAGAAAGTGTCCCCGTTACGGCATCCCGAATAGCGGCAACGTCGTTTGTTAGACGTGATGTAATTTCACCGAGGCGCTGATTGGAGAAAAAGCGCAGGCTGAGAGTATTCAGGTGTCCATATAATTCTTTTCTGAGGTCCGCAACGATCCGTTCGCCAATCCAGTCGAGCGTATAGCTTCCCAGGAATCCAAATCCGGCCTGACCTACAAATAGAATGATAAGAGCTACCGTGATCGTATTTAAGAGTGCAGGGTTACTCTCTTCAAATACTGCATCGAGCAGTTCCCGAAGGCCAAGCGGAACGGCAAGCCAAACCAGGGTGGCAACAACAGATGCGAGCAGAGCGCCCATCAACCTGTATTTGTATGGCTTTACATATCTGATAATCTTCAGATATTGATGATAGGATGATGAAGAAGAGTTTTTCAAGCCTGATTTCCTGTGGTTGAGTTTTTTCAGCCCTATAACCGCAATGCGCTGATGCACGTTCTCCTAAGTCGACGTAAAGTGAAGAGAGGATTTCTCAGAATCAATGATAACATTCAGGAAATTTCTGATGGCGTTTGAGGCGCCATTCTGTTTCAGGGATGCATGCATTTGGGGCTCGTTTACTCCAATAACGATTGCGCTTGAACCGGCAGCTGCCTGCACACCGCTTACAGAATCCTCGAAAACAACAGCTTTTTCCGGAGCAACTTTCAGCTCGCGCAGAGCGAGGTTGTAACATTCCGGATTTGGTTTGCCGTTTTCAACGCGGTCGGCTGTAACCTCGGTAACAAATCCAGGATCAAAACCGAGGCTTTTCTTCATTACATTAACTTTGGGTGGCATGGCACTGGTAACCAGGGCAATGGGTATATGTCTGCTTTTACACTGCTGTAAAAATGAGGAGATGCCGGGGATTAAGTTGAATAGCTCAACAGAGGAGTCGTATTTTTTTATTTCTGCTTCCATTGCGGTTCGCTCGGCTTCGGAAAGGGACGGGAACTCCTGGTCGATGATGAGCCGTGCCGGTCGGCCATGGAATCTCTCTTCGAAATTCTCTACCGGTACATCGAGATTGAACTGGTTAAATTTTTCGATCCAGAACGACTCTACCAACTCTTTACTGTCGATGATGACGCCGTCCATATCAAAAATAATCGCTTCGGGGATGTCGACAGAAAAACGGTTCTCCATGGCTGGTTTCTATATGGGTGTATGATATTGTTAATAAGCGCAATCACCCGGCAATGGTTCTTCGTTTTCGAGCTTTAATGCAAAATCTTCAGGATGATCCATGGCTTCAAAACCGTTATTTGCTGAGCCGAAGTGGACCTGTCCGCCGAAACCGCTGTTGTTCATATGTGCACGAATCCAAACGTTAGTATTGGCAGATATATCTGCTGGGCCACCACCGCGGGTAAACGGCTGTTCATGAACATGGCTGTGAAGAAGTATACGGCGATAAATCAGATCTCCCTCTTCCGATACGATTTCCCACCAGTCGGCATATTGATTGCAGCCGGTGTCGGGACTGGAGATCTCAATCTGGAATGTGTACCTGCCGTCTGAACCGTTTACGCTAACATCGGTTACATTTGCAAATGATGTATCGGCCAGAGCCTCGCTAACGGATGCTGTGCCGTTTGACGGTGAACAATTCACCAATAAAATAATCATTACTGCCGGTAAACAGAGTGTCCATCTGAGCTGTTTCATAACTCTACAGATCTTTTTTAGTCGTGATCATACAGTTCAATCGAAGGATATTCGGTGATCGTGTTCACAACATACAAAATCGAAGTCGGGATACCATCACATAGAGGAAACCCGGATTAAGATGGTTCAATCTATTTTTTTCCCTTCTCCTCAATCAGCCGAACGGCATCTCCCATCGTAAACTTCTCAGGTTCCGTACCTTTGGGAAGGGAGATGTTTTTTCTTCCATATTTGATATACGGTCCGTAACGGCCATCCATTACTTTAACGGGCTTATCCGTTTCAGGATGGTTTCCAAGGTCCTGGATAGCAGAGCTTCCGCGCCGCCCTTTGCTCTTCTCTTTAAGAAGCTCAATGGCTCTGCCGAGGTCAATTTCAAGAACATGGTCAGTTTTTTTGAGAGACTTGAATGTACCGTCGTGAAGCACAAAAGGTCCGTAGCGGCCAATCCCGGCTTTAACCACTTTATCGTCGTCGGGATGCTTGCCAAGTGTACGGGGAAGCTCGAGCAGTTTTACGGCCGTTTCAAAATCCACATCATCGGGCTTCATCCCTTTAAGCAGAGAAACACGTTTGGGTTTTTTATTATCTTCGGTTACATCACCCCTCTGTACATACGGGCCATAGCGGCCGTTTAAAACATAAATAGGTTCACCGGTTTCGGGATGGTTTCCAACCGATTTCGGCCCCTCTTTTTCGGCTTTCAGAAGCTCATCCAATTTATCTGATGTAATTTCTCCGGGATCCAGGTCTGCCGGCAGAGAGGTGGTTAGATCCTCACCTTCTTTGTTTTCGGATTTTACATAGGGTCCATAACGGCCAACATAAATCTTTTTTCCGTTCAGGCCTTCAATAGGCAGGTTCAGTACTTTCGCCTCTTGAGGGTCAATATTATCTTCGCGTTCATCAACCTGTGATTTGAGACCGTCGTCTCCTTTGTAATAATCATCGAGATATTTAACGGGATCAAATGTGCCTTGTGCAATCTGATCAAGCTTATCTTCCAGCTCACTCGTAAACTCGCTGTCAACAACATGCGGGAAGTGATTTTCCAGCAGTTCGGTAACGGCGAATGCCGTGTAGGATGGGATCAGTGTTTTGCCTTCACTGCGGGCGTAGCCCCGATCCTGTATCGTACTGATAATTGAAGCGTATGTACTTGGGCGGCCAACACCGCGTTTTTCCAGCTCTTTTACTAGGGTTGCTTCGGTATAGCGAGCAGGTGGCTTCGTTTCGTGAGAAATAGATTCAAGCTCATGCATGTCTGCGGATTCGCCCTCTTCCATTTTTGGAAGAAAAATTTCCTGATTTTCCAGTGCCGCATCCGGATCATCACTCCCTTCAACATAAGCTCTGAAAAAACCGGGAAAGAGGATTTTCTTGCCGCTTGTTCTGAAATCTGCTTTAGTGCCGTCTTTTTCGGCCGTAATGGTTACGTTGGTAAATTCGAGACGGGCTTCTGCCATCTGGGTTGCAATTGTTCGTTTCCAGATCAGGTCATAAAGTTTAAACTGACGTCCGCTCAGCCCGCTTTTTTCGGGGTGAACAAAACTTGAGCCCGCCGGGCGTATTGCCTCGTGAGCTTCCTGTGCTCCTTTCGATTTGCCGAAGTTTCGCACCCGCTCAAACAGATACTCTTTACCGTATTGCTGCTCAACCTCATTTCGGGCAGCGTTAATAGCCTGGCCCGATAGGTTTGCAGAGTCGGTACGCATGTAGGTTATATACCCGTTTTCGTACAGTTTCTGTGCTATACTCATGGTGTCGCGGGCAGAAAATCCAAACTTACGATTTGCTTCCTGCTGCAGGGTAGATGTGATAAACGCCGCTGATGGATTTCGTTTCTGCTCCTTTACGTCAATATTGGAGACTGTCCACTGCGCCTTGTGAAGCAGATCCCGGAGTGCATCGGCTTTGGATGCATCAAGCAGAACCACGCTGTCCGGTTTTTTTAGCTTACCGGTATTCTCATCAAAATCTTTGCCGCTGGCGAGCCGTTTGCCGTCGAGATGTGAAAGGTCGGCCTGGAATCGGTTTTTGTCGTTCTCTTTCGAAAGAGAGGCTTTCAGGTCGTAATACGTACCGCTTCTGAATTTCATCCGCTCGCGCTCGCGCTCCACCAAAAACTGCACGGCTACGGATTGTACTCGTCCGGCCGAAAGCCCCGGCGATATTTTTTTCCAGAGAAGCGGGGAAATGGTGTATCCAGCCAGCCGGTCGATGATTCTGCGGGTCTCCTGAGCATGAACAAGGTTCATGTCGATGTCGCGGAAATTCTCGAGTGCATTCTTGATAGCCTCTTCCGTTATCTCACGAAACACCATCCGCTTCACGGGTACGCCCGGCTTCAGAAGTTCTGTGAGGTGCCAGGAAATCGCTTCCCCTTCCCGATCCTCATCCGTTGCGAGAATCAGCTCGTCAGAATCCTTTAAAAGAGCCTTTAGCTTTTTAACAATCTTCTTTTTACTGGATGGGACAACATAGAGCGGATCGTATCGGTTGTCAACGTTTATGCCCAGGTTCGACCACGACTCCTTCTTATACTTTGCGGGAATCTCTTTAGCCGAGGACGGCAGGTCCCGGATGTGGCCCATGGATGAATCGACAACATATCCGCTGGGCAGATATTTCTTGATGGTTTTGGTTTTTGTGGGGGACTCTACAATGACTAAAGATTTCATAAATGGGTTTATAGTGATTCAATAAGTTCTTTTAACTCTTCGGCGTGGGCTTTGGTATTTATTTTTTTGATGGTGCCCAGAACAGTTCCGTCAGTATCAATAACGAATGCTGATCTCGAGGGTGCATTAAAGGTTTTTCCATACATTTTTTTCTCTACAACGGAATCGGTTGCTTTGGCAAAGTCAAAATCGGGATCAGAAGAGAGTACATAGTTGATGCCGATTTTTTCGGCGTAATTTTTATGAGAACCACAGGTATCTTTGCTGACTGCAATGAGGTTATATCCTTTTTCATCGAACCAATCGGAATGTTCCGCCAGGCTGCGGTTCTGCTTGTCGCATCCGCCGGTGTTATTTCTCATATATACAGATACAACTGCGGGTCTGTTCAGCAGTTCGCTGAAAGGCACTGTCTCCTCTTCACCGTTTCGCACGATGTCGAGGCTAAAATCGGTATCTATTTTTTGTCCGGTTTCAATCATGGTATCTCAGGTTATGTTTAAGGTTTGGCCAGTATAACCCAACTTTTCGAAAGTATCGTTCTCATCTCTCTGCCGGCCGCGCACAGAACATTTATAATACACATTCTGTAATAATCAGCACAATTCTTTTTGATGAAACCGACTCGCCGCAGACATTTGAAGGTTGTGATAGTGGTTTTAACCTCTGTTTTTTCTATGGTGTAACAAGTATTTCCCAACAGCAGCCACGACAATGGCGTGATGAACCGTTCCGTCTGCAGTGAGGGACAGGAAATGATCCAGGTCCATAATATGAACCGCAATATCTTCCGATCCGTCTGTGTTTTGTTCTGCAGTTTTAATGCATTTTTTAGCCAGAAAAAGATGAGTGCGGTTCGACAGAATGGCCGGGTTTGAGCTCACTGAGCCCATCGATACCCAGTTGTCCGACTCATATCCCGTCTCCTCCTTCAGTTCCCGCTTTGCTGCAGCGAGTGGCCCTTCATCTTTATCAACCATTCCACCTGGGATTTCGAGCGTGCTTTCGTGAATACCGACGCGATACTGCTCAACAAGCACGATTTTTTCCGGATCGTCATCTGTTAGAGCAATGATGTTAATCCAGTCGGGGGCACCCAGGACATAGAAAGGGTGGTCGACAGATTGACCGGGAGCATCCAGATATTTTTCCTGTAAATCAAAAATTGGAGTTTCTACAAGTTTCTTATCTTTGTTGGTGCGCCAGAGCGGCTTTGTGAATGAAAATGAATCAGACATTAGAGATAATTTTATGAGTAAACGGTTAGAAGTTACGAAAGAGTCTTTCGCAAATGAAAACGAGCTGCTGAAGTGGGTTGGAGAAGCGTGCGATTTGATGGAAACCATTTATGAGGATGGTGACTACCCAAAGCTCTCGGTAAAGCGGAGCTGGTCGGATCATAATCCGGTTATTACCGGAGAGATCGCGGTACCGAATGCTTATCGCTGGTATCTGAAGCGGGAGATGAAAAAACTGCTCGAAAAAGGAGCAGAACTCAACGTAGTCCCATCACGTCCCAGGGTTGAAATGAATGATCCCTCACTATTCGATAATGCCGATGAGGAGGAGTGGGATATTACAAAGAAGAAGCTGTTTCTGTTTAGTCCCGAGCGGATCGATATTTCGCTGAACCGGCTGGAGCACTATACGGGAACCAAGCCGGGGGATTTCCAGCGATATATTTTGTTCACCAATTACGATATGCACGTGGAGGTGTTTAATGCCCTCTATCCCGATTGCGTAAAGCCCGACCGACCGGTCCAAATGCCGGCCTACCACCATAAACTGCCCGATAACAAAGGGTTTTCGCTGGTAAATATTGGTGTTGGTCCGTCGAACGCAAAAACGATCTCCGATCATGTTGCGGTTTTGCGCCCCGACGCTATGATTATGGTAGGGCACTGTGGAGGATTGCGAAATCACCAGGATATTGGTGATTTTGTGCTCGCAACCGGGTTCATGCGCGATGATGGCGTTTTGGATGATAACCTTCCTCTCAACATTCCCATTACCCCAAACCATCTGCTGAATGTATACCTGAAAGAAATACTTGATAAAAACAGCCGGCAATATCGTCTTGGGACTGTATACACCACGGCAAACCGGAATTGGGAATTTATGAAAAAAAGGACGGTTGAGCAGATCCACATCAGCCGCAGCGTGGCGATCGATATGGAGTCGGCAACCGTTGCCACAAACGGTTATCGTTACAGAGTACCCTTTGCCACGCTGCTTTGCGTGAGTGATAAGCCGCTTCATGGAAAGCCTAAGCTGTCGGGCGACGCACAGACTTTCTACGAAAACTCTAAGGAGATGCACCTGAAAATTGTAATTGAGGCACTTCAGATGAGTATTCAAAACTATCCGGAGGGGCTGCCAAACGCGAGCATCCGGGCGATAAATGAGCCGCTGATGGGCGGGCCGGAGTAGAAAAACCGAGCTTTTTTTGAGAGAATTACTTCCTGAACGGTATTGTTGAGACCACAGTGCCCGTTATGATATCTCATGCTGGTTTCGCCAGTAATTTCAGTTCATTCAACAAAACGTAAAAACTTTTTCTGTAAGGAATCTGCGAATTTCGGTTCATACCTATAAAAAGCGATGGAAACGGAAGAGTTTGATGCAGCAAAATATCAAGGCAGAAGTGTGCGGGAAATGCGTCCCGACGAGCAACCCCGGGAAAAGTTACTGAAATATGGATCAGACAGCCTCTCTGATGCAGAATTGCTGGCCATTTTACTCCGAACCGGTAGCAGGGGCATGAATGTAGTGGACACGTCTCGTGCTCTACTCGACCGGTTCCGGGGTCTGCGCAATCTATCCAGGCAGGATTGGCAGGCCCTGAAGGTGATTCCGGGTATTGCCAAAGTAAAAGCCATTACTCTCGAAGCAATGTTTGAGCTAAGCCGGCGCATTCAGGTTGCGTCGCTTGGGGACGAAATCCTGATTACCTCTCCCGATATGGCGGCTGCTTACTTCAGGCCTAAACTCAGAGATCTGAACCATGAAGTATTTTATGTTGGTTTCTTAAACAATTCGAAGGTGTTAACGGGAATAAAAAAAATAAGTTCTGGAGGAAGCCGGGCTACGATTGTAGAGCCGGCTGAAGTACTGAGACAGGCAATTATTAATAAGGCTAACAGTATTTTACTGGTCCATAACCACCCCTCAGGATATCTGAAAGAGTCGGCAGCAGATGTAAACCTAACCAAACGAATATCAAAAGCAGGAGAACTGCTGAATATCCCGGTTACAGACCATATTATCATCGCCGG
>DATGBT010000211.1:0-6438 GCA_035312505.1 Balneolaceae bacterium
TTTACGAGGGCAGTCAAAATGAAGGCAATGAACCCGTTCCCTCTATTTCTGAAGTGGAGCAGATGGACGACAGCGAGCGGTCTTCACTGGTTCAGCGAATACAGGGAGGTGCATCACAAAATGACATCTACGTTGTACGAAGTGGCGATAATTTAACCCAGATTGCACGACGCTTTGATATGAGTATCAACGAAATTAAATCCCTTAACAATCTACAAAACGATATGCTTCGGGTTGGACAGCGGTTAACCGTTAAAAAGAACCAGGTGCCACCATCCGTAGCCGAAGGGGCAGAAAATTCCACCCCCCAGGGCCGGTTTGCCACTTACAGGCTTCAGTCCGGAGAAAACCTGCAGTCGGTTTTGAGTAAATACCGTATGAGCATAAGCGAGCTCAAAGCATTAAACCCCGGACTAAATATTGAATCGTTATCGGGCGGGCAACAGCTAACTGTTCTGCTACCTCCAACCCGAAATTTTGAAAATCCTTATCGTAAGGATGCAAACCTTGAGGATTTGGGAACAGTCCCTGCTTTTACATACAGCGAAGACGATCGGGCAAAGCCCACTACGAGCGGCGAGCTGTACAATCCCGAGGAACTTACCGCTGCGCATTCCAATATCGTGCTTGGCAGTATTATTTATGTTGAAAATCCGGGCAATAAAAACGGAGTGTTTGTAAAAATTAATGATCGCCTGACAGGTGACGGGCTTAAACTTTCTCACAAAGCATACGAGATGCTGAACTTTTCTGCCATCGACCAGCCACAACTTACGATTTACCTTGAAAATTAGGATTTGAACAACTCTTCAACATCTTATTTTACGGTTACGAAAGGTGTTCTGTATAGCTATATCGCCAGCTTGCCTCTGCTTCTGCTGTACGAACTCCTGATATGGATCTCAAATCCCGGCGCTTCCGGCACGGTTCGTATTTCCGTTGATGTATGGTTCAGACAAATTGTTCAACTCACGGGTCTCCACTCTACCTCGATAATTTTGGGAAGCGTGGCACTGCTAGGGGGTGTACTCCTTTATATGAAGAGAGCTGACCTCCACCACATTAAAAAGGGATACTTTCTCTTGATGTTGGCTGAAGCTGTTCTCTATTCAGTCATCATAACCATCACGATACATACCTTTCTGGACGCAATTTTAATGGCAGATAGTTCCTCTCAGATAAAGTCGCTCAACACGTTACAGCTTTACGCGCTATCGCTCGGTGCAGGACTTTATGAAGAACTCTTTTTCAGGGTAATCTTAGTATCGATACTCATTTTTTTCTTCAAACGATTCACAAGCAGGCATTCAGTTTCAACTACACTATCCATTGTGGCAGCTGCACTTATCTTTAGTGGAGTGCACTATATTGGTTTTTATGGTGATATTTTTACACTACACTCTTTTCTATTCAGGTTTTTGTTTGGGTTGGGACTAAATCTTATTTATGTTAAAAGAGGATTTGGGATAACAGCATGGACTCATGCAGTTTACGATTTAATTGTGGTTTCGAGCTTTTAGCAGTTGGCTTGATTGTGATCTGAACTTCATGATAATTTTAAAGGTTGATAAGATTAATCAATTGGAATCGTTATAGTTTCCTATATATCTTACTTGAACGCAGAAAAGCTGTTTAATTACAATCAGAATCGTTGTTCTGACGCTACAAAATAAAGGGATGGCAGAACTTACCAGACAAGAATTAAAAAAACAGGAAGATTTTAACGACGAGATTATCCCTCATCTGGATGCTCTTTACAATTTTGGTTTACGTTTAACAGCCGACCCAAATGATACAGAAGACTTAGTACAGGATACGATTGTCAAAGCCTACCGTTTTTTCAGCAGTTATGAAAAAGGGACCAATGCGAAGGCGTGGCTATTTCGTATTTTGAAGAATTCCTATATCAACAACTATCGGAAAAAATCCAAAAAACCATCTGAGGTTGACTATGATGAGGTCGCATCCTTCTACGAATCTATTCGTGCGGAGCGGACTGAAACATCGGATCTTGAAGACAAAATGTTCAGGGATCTGATTGATGATGATCTCTCCGAAGCCCTAAACAGTATTCCTGAAGATTTCAGAACAGTTGTTCTCCTATGTGATGTCGAGGATTTTACTTATGAAGAGATTGCCAACATGCTTGATGTTCCGATCGGCACCATTCGGTCGAGACTGCATCGTGGCAGAAATCTCTTAAAAGCTCAGCTTATGGAATATGCCGAAAAGAGAGGCTACACCGACGACTAACGCACATCTTTATCTGTAGTTTTTAAAGACAGATTTTATCGTGCTTTTTACCATTACACATAAACCGGCAGCTCTATCCGTATGGCTGTTCCCTTTCCAACTTCTGTGTGTTGTACATAAAGCTTTCCTTTATGATAGTCTTCAATAATTCTTCTGGTAAGGCTAAGCCCCAAACCCCATCCACGTTTTTTGGTACTGAATCCGGGTTTAAAGATCTCTCTTACGTTTTTTTTCTCAATTCCAGTACCTGAGTCCTCAATTTCCACTGTAACGTAATCGGCTTCCTGCCATAGCCTGATCGCCAGAAACTGATCGTCTTCCTTCTCTCGTATAGCATCCATTGCATTTTTAATCAGATTCTCTATAGCCCACTTGAACAACTCCGAATTGATTTCCACTTTCGAGGTTTCCTGTACATCTTTGCGAACCTCAATATGTTTACCCAGCTGCGGCAACCGTCTTTCCATGTAGGTAACCACATCGTCCACGATAGGCTCCAGGCTCAGTGGCTTTAATTCCGGTTGAGAACCAATTTTATTAAATCTCTCTGCAATTCCCTTGAGCCGGCTTACATCATTTTCGATTTCGTATGTGATGGAGAGCGTTTCATCATCGTTTTGATTTCTATCTTTTAACAGCTGTAACCATCCATAAATACTTGAAAGCGGAGTTCCTAACTGATGTGCAGCCTCTTTTGTCATTCCTACCCACAGATTCGATTGCTCCGATTTCTTAATGCTCTTATACGTGGTATATCCTATACCAAGCAATAGCGCCAGGATACCAAACTGTACATATGGGAAAAAGCGTAAATAGCGAATGGTCGGGCTTTCTCCATAGTAAACGTAATTTCGCAGCGGGTTACCCTCCTCTCCAAATTCGATAACAATGGGTTCATGCAGTTGGGCAAACTCATCGAGCAATTCCTCAGGCTCTTTTCCGTAGTCTCCGATAAACCTTGCATTTAATACAAAGCCCGATTCATCTGCAAGTATTACGGGAATGTTAAACAGGTTCTCCGGACGAATGATCTCTTTTTGAACGAAATCATTTGTAATCGCAAGATTTTCAGATTCCAAAATAATCCGCCGAAGGCTATCAGGCACGGCTGGAGCATTCTGCAGTTCCCGGGCAACCATGTTCAAATTATTGCTGACACGAGTCTGGATTGGCGAATAGGTATGTTCAAATGCTTTTGCCCAAAGCTGTACATTTTTTCGTTCCTGTTCCATAATCCGGTTAATGAGAACCTGGTTATAGATAAATGAAGCTCCGGCAAGTAAAATGAGAAGCGTTACCAGAATAATTTTTATACGGCTCGACGGAAGCAAAGATTTCATAAAAATAGCCGGTTTAGCGAACCAAAGAGAGTATTTTTCAACCATTACATTGCTCAAAACGAGAGGTTGACCCGATTATAATACGGATTTACTTGCTGAAAAAGTACACCTCGCTACGCGAGGATTAGGCAGACGCTTTTCTTTTCTCGTAAATGGGCGGAGCTTTTTTCTCAATGGTATCTCTGGTAATGGTACAGCGGGAAACGTTTTTCATCGAAGGTATGACAAACATAATTTCCAGCATGGCATCTTCGAGAATAGAGCGCAATCCCCTTGCACCTGTCTTTCTTTGCCGTGCTCTTTCCACAATCGCTTCGAGTGCATCTTCTTCAAAATCAAGCTCAACACCCTCCATATCAAAAAGCTTCTTATACTGCTTTGTAATGGCATTTTTTGGCTTAAGAAGAATTTCTATCATTGCCTCTTTGGTTAATTCTTCGAGGCCGCAAATGATTGGAAGCCGTCCAATAAGCTCGGGGATTAAACCAAATGCCTGAAGGTCTTCAGGCTCAACATGAGTAAATATTTTTGGGTCTTTTTTATCGAATTTCACCTGATCAGAAGAGTGGAAACCCATAGAACTTACAGATAGACGCTTTGCAATAATCTCTTCAAGACCGCTAAAAGCCCCGCCGCAAACAAACAGAATATCGGATGTATCAAGCTGAATAAAACTCTGCTCAGGATGCTTCCGCCCTCCTTTTGGTGGTATATTTGCCGTTGTTCCTTCCAGTATTTTTAAAAGTGCCTGTTGTACTCCTTCACCCGAAACGTCTCTTGTAATAGAAGGATTATCACTCTTGCGGGATACTTTATCTATTTCATCGATATAAACAATGCCGCGTTTTGCCCGTTCTACATCGTAATCCGCAGCCTGCAAAAGATTGCTTAGGATACTTTCAACATCTTCCCCTACGTACCCTGCCTCTGTCAAAACAGTGGCATCAGCAATTGTTATGGGGACATCTATAATATCTGCGAGAGTACGGGCCAATAGCGTTTTACCTGAACCTGTTGGCCCAAGCAGGGCAATATTACTTTTTTCGATTCGGGTGCCATCACCGCCTATCTCGGACGAGCTCGAAATTCTTTTGTAGTGATTGTAAACAGCAACCGATAGAGCTTTTTTGGCATCATCCTGGCCAATCACATACTCATCAAGCCGGTTTTTAATCTCAACCGGCTTAAGCATCGGTTTATACTGCTTTTCACGGCGTTTTGCCAAAGAAGACAAATCACTCTGTATAATACTGGATGCGTCTTCAACACAGTGATTGCAAATGTATACATCGGGGCCTGCTACCATAGAACTTACTTCCTGGCTTTCGCGACCACAAAATGAGCATTTTACTGTGTCGGAGTTATTTTTGTTATTCATCAGTAACGTCTGTTTGTCTTTCTGTAAAAAACGGCATTAGGATTTCCAATAAGTTGAAAATCTGTTCAAAGGAATCAAAATTTATTTCTCACGGCGCATAACTTTGTCAATCAAGCCATAATCTTTAGCCTCATCTGCGGTCATCCACTTGTTTCGATCAGAATCCTCTATCACTTTTTCAATATCAGTATCAGAGTGATCGGCAAGAATACCGCTCAGCTCTTTTTTAAGCCTTAATATCTCCTGTGCTTCAATTTCTATATCGCTCGCCTGACCACGAACTCCGCCTAACGGCTGGTGAATCATAACACGTGAGTGCGGCAGTGCATGGCGCTTACCTTTTGCACCTGCAGTTAGCAGAACGGCTCCCATCGATGCGGCCATTCCCACACATGTTGTGGATACATCGCATTTTACATATTGCATGGTATCGTAGATAGCCATACCGGCAGATACAACTCCTCCGGGACTGTTGATATAGAGATGAATATCTTTTTCTGCGTCCTGCGATTCGAGAAACAGCAGCTGAGCAACAATTGTGCTCGCAACAGCATCGTTTACCGGTGTTCCCAGGATAACGATTCTGTCTTTCAGTAGTCTCGAGTAAATGTCGTAGGCACGCTCACCACGGTTGGTTGTCTCCACAACCATAGGGATAAGATTATTTTGCACCGGCGATGCACCGTCAAATTCAGGAACTTCGAAAAGGGGTTGTTTATACGTCATAACTCTTAGTTATTTAGTTTCTTGTTCGTCTTCTTTGTCTTGTTCTTCTCTCTTCTTACGAAATTCTTCTTTAGAGAGTTCGTTGATTTCAACAACATCCGCCAGTTTATCGAACACTTTCCCTTCCCTGATGCTGTTTCTCAAGTTTTCGAGCATACTTGGGTTTTGGGCGTAATAGCTTTTCAGCTGATCGGTAGTAGCGCCATATTTGGCTGCTTCTATTGCTATGTGCTCGTCGATATCTTCGGGTTTAATTTCAATGTCATCAAATTTTTCCTGAAGTTTTTGGCTTATAAATGCCCATTTTCCTTCACGAACAGCCTGATCGTTCATACGCTCTTTGTACGCTTCTTCGTCAAAATCCTGGGGTAGCTCACCGCCACTCTGCTGTTTGGCATAATCCACATACTGATTCAGAATTTGCTTCTTCATCACTTCAGGAACGTCTACATCATGAGCTTCTGTAAGCGCATCAATTGCATCTTGTTTAAACATGTCGTCTGCAGACTGATCGTAATACTCCTGCATTTTACTTTTGATGTAGCTGCGGAATTCATCCACATTGCCGGCTTCTCCATTAGAGGCCTCTTTGGCAAATTCGTCGGTAAGCTCTGGCTGCTTCATCACTTCCACTTTTTTGATGTGCATTTCGAAACGATCGATCTCGTCATCTTCTCCAAGCTCCATCTTCACCTTATCGCCCACTGATTTTCCAACCAGGTTTTCGCGAAACTCTTTTGC
>DATGBT010000212.1:0-10478 GCA_035312505.1 Balneolaceae bacterium
GTAATGGTGTCCATAAATTTGATGGTTTTGTTGATAGAGCTCACCATCTCCTCATACTCTTTATAGAACTCGTTATTCTTCATAAAATCGAGTTCCCACTGTTCCGGGTGCTGCAGATCGGCAAAGCCTTCATCACTTAAAGCACGCAGGAAATTGAGTGAAAGAGCTGCTTTTTGATACGCTTCAACAAGTCTTTTGGGATCGGGCTGGCGGGCTTCAGCATCGGGAATATAGCTGTTGATCAGATCACCCCGATAGTTCAACATTTTCTCTCCGTTCACTACTTCAAAGTCCTGCGAACGGGGCTTTGCATACTGCCCGGCAATTCGGCCCAGCCTGATAATGGGAATTCCCATTTCATGAATCATGATAAAGCTCATCTGCAGCATTACTTTCAGCATGTTTACCAGCTTCGGGGATGTGCAGTCTTTAAACGTTTCGGCACAATCGCCACCCTGCAGTAAAAAGCCGTCTCCACGGGATACTTCTGCAAGTTTGCTTTTCAAAGCTTCAATTTCCCAGGAAGTAATCAGTGGAGGAAGGTTCTTCAGTTCCTTAAATGAGTTTTCAAGCTCTTTTGTGTCAGGATATGCAGGGAGCTGATCAATCTGTTTGCTGTTCCACGACAGCGGATGCCACCCCTCACCTTCGATCACATCGGGAATTTCAAGTCTGTTCACTTTTTTGGCAGAAGTACTCATGGTCTGTTTTCGGCTTTGCATTTGTGATTTTAAAAAGACTTATAATATAAGCATGTTTCCTCACTTTGATAAAAAGTTTATTGTTTCGTCCGGTATTAGGCCATTCTTAGTCAAAATTTTAATCATACCGGAACGTGAGCTTCGCAGAAAGGTTTTGTATTTTGAAGGCTTGTTTTGTGGAAGAATCATACCCATCAGCAGGGCAATTCGCAGTAATAATTAATTTATCATACACCCGTTTTGCAACAGCATATTGTAATTAAAGGCGCCCGAGAGCACAATCTAAAAAATATCGATATCAACCTCCCCCGAGAAAAGCTTGTGGTGATGACCGGCCTTTCTGGTTCCGGTAAGTCGAGTCTTGCATTTGATACAATCTATGCAGAGGGACAGCGCCGGTTCTTGGAGTCACTTTCTGCCTATGCTCGACAGTTTCTGGGCATGATGGAGCGTCCAAACGTAGACTTTATCGACGGGTTGTCGCCAGTCATCTCCATTGATCAAAAAACAACAAATCGCAATCCGCGGTCTACAGTAGGTACCGTTACTGAAATTTATGACTTTTTGCGTCTGCTCTATGCTCGTGCAGGCGTTCCCTACTCATACATTTCCGGTAATAAAATGGAAAAACAGACCTCCGACCAGATCTTTGAGGCTATAATGGAGATACCGGAAGGCACCAAAGCATACTGCCTGGCTCCGGTTGTTCGCGGCAGAAAAGGGCACTATCGCGAACTGTTCGATCAGATGCAGAAACAGGGATACATCAAAGCGAGAGTAGATGGCGAGCTTATCGACCTGGAGGGTGAAATAAAACTGGATCGCTATAAAACCCACAATATCGAGGTGGTTGTGGACCGGTTTGTTATTTCAGAAAAGAGTAGAAATCGTATCTCAGAGAGTGTTCATCTTGCGCTCGAAATGGCAGATGGGAACCTCATCCTTGCTGTGCAGAACAGCGACGGCGAACTCAACGACAAAGTATACTCCAAAAATTTGTATGATCCGGAAAGCGGCCTTTCCTATGAAGATCCTGCTCCCAACCTCTTCTCTTTCAACTCACCCTACGGAGCCTGCAAAGCGTGTAATGGGCTTGGGTACCGATATGATGTAAACCGCGACCTCGTAATTCAAAATCCGGAAAAATCTATTTCTGAAGGTGCCGTTCGTTTTTTAGGTGAGCCCAGGGATATCTTTGCTTTCAAACAGCTTCAATCTGTTTTGGATACAGTTGGCGTGGAATTTGATACACCTATCAACAAATATCCTGATGAAGCGATTGAGCTGCTTTTTGAGGGAGGTGGTGATAAAAAATTTAATGTGAAATACGATTTCAAGAATAATAATGTAACCTACAAGCATCGCTTTTCCGGTTTGAGACAGATGATACGCGAACAGTACGAAGAGAGTAAATCAAACAAACAGCGTGATAAAGCGAAAGCATACCTTTCAAAAATAACGTGCCCGAAATGTGACGGAGGACGCCTTAATAAGGAGGCACTCTCTTATAAGGTAGACGGTTATTCGATAAAAGAGTTGGTAAACCTGGACATCGATACGCTGAGAAAAACGATTGGCAGCCTGAACCTCACTAAACGCCAGCGAACGATTGGACAGCAGGTAATTAAAGAGATCATTGACCGGCTGGATTTTTTGCTTAACGTAGGGCTTAACTATCTTACCCTCAATCGCGAAGCCCAAACATTGAGCGGTGGCGAAGCACAGCGAATCCGATTGGCCACGCAGATCGGAACCCAGCTTGTAGGTGTACTTTATATTTTAGATGAACCGAGTATCGGCCTCCATCAGCGCGATAACATTAAGCTGATTAAATCGCTGGAGACGCTTCGCGATTTAGGAAACAGCGTAATTGTTGTGGAACACGACCGCGAAACCATTGAGCACGCTGATTATGTGGTGGATCTTGGGCCGGGAGCAGGTACTGAGGGTGGCTATATTGTAACTGAAGGAAAGCCTGAAGAGCTGGACCCGGACTCAATGACTACAAAATTCCTGAGGGATGAAGAGGAGATCCCCGTACCTGCCAAACGAAGAAAGGGAAACGGGAAATCGCTCATCATCAAAGAAGCCACCGGACACAATCTAAAAAAGGTAAATTTAAAAGTACCTTTGGGTACATTTATTGGCGTGACCGGGGTGAGCGGCAGCGGTAAAAGCTCTCTCATCAACCAAACCCTCACACCTATTCTCTCGAACGAGTTTTACAGGTCGAAAGATGTTCCCCTCCCCTATAAAGCGATTAAGGGAATTGAACACCTTGATAAAATTATTTCGATCGACCAGAGCCCTATTGGCCGTACACCACGCTCGAACCCGGG
This sequence comes from Balneolaceae bacterium, assembly GCA_035312505.1. Lineage (GTDB taxonomy): Bacteria > Bacteroidota > Rhodothermia > Balneolales > Balneolaceae > Rhodohalobacter. Next base: position 3,041 of record DATGBT010000212.1, read on the forward strand.
AACATACACGAAAGTGTTTGATCATATCCGCTCGCTTTTTGCAGAGCTGCCGGAGTCCAAAATCCGCGGGTACGATCAGGGAAGGTTTTCTTTTAATGTTAAGGGAGGCCGGTGCGAGGCGTGTAACGGAGACGGTGTTCGGAAAATTGAGATGAACTTTTTGCCCGACGTGTATGTGGATTGTGAGGAGTGTAATGGAAAGCGTTACAACCGTGAAACTCTGGAAATTCACTATAAGGGTAAAAACATATCCGATGTATTGAAAATGCCGATTAGTGAGGCAGAAGCATTTTTTGATTCAGTTCCTTCCATCAAAAGAAAACTTAAAACACTTAACTCTGTAGGGCTTGGCTACCTTACCCTGGGTCAGTCGAGTACCACACTTAGCGGCGGAGAAGCACAGCGAATCAAACTCTCGCGAGAGCTTTCGAAGGTGGGTACCGGAAATACACTATATATTTTGGACGAGCCAACCACAGGGCTCCATTTCCAGGATGTGCGTATGCTGGTTGATGTTCTTCAAAAGCTTGTTAACAAAGGAAATACCGTAATGGTTATTGAACACAACCTTGATTTAATCAAGGCAGCAGACTGGATTATAGACCTGGGACCCGAGGGAGGTGATGGTGGTGGTGAAATTATTGCCGAAGGCACTCCCGAAAATATAGCAAAACAGTCCCGGAGCCACACAGGTCAGTTCCTGAAACAAGAGCTCGGTCGAAAACCGGCTATGGCCGATAGCTAAAGAAGCTGTTTGATGCTACATACAACATATTTAAACCCCTGAAATTACCGCTTGTCATCAGTCTGCTTTCTCCCTATTTTTGAAAGTCTGATGAAAGTACAAAAAAACCATATCGCCAAACCATTTCTATGCGGGCTGATTATATTCAGTTTGATTGGACATTTGGCAATTCCTTTTTCAAGCCAGGCAAAGAAAGCTGCATTTACAAACTGGCTTAGCCATAACGTTATATCATCAGACAGCCGATCTGAACGGGATCTTCGTAATACAATTCTTGAACTGCCCAGCCACTCGCAAAATTTTGAGGTTCTTGTAAAACAGGCATCAGAACTGATCGCCAATCATAAAGAGAAATTCAGGTTCAATCTGGGCATACCATTTAGTGACGGCGCTGACCAGAGAATGTCTACTCTTCTGATTGATCAATGGAGCGTTTTTAATTCGCACAATACAGGTCAGCTGGCCGTTATTCCAGACCTGTTTCAGACCGTGAGTAAATGGCTCCCATCAAAAACCATTTTTCCGGTAACCCCTGGTTTTACATCAAAACCAGCACTCAAGCCGCATTTATCAACAAAAATAACCACACCGTACCAGCCGCCAACCGTGGTTGTAGTCCCTTTAATCAGCGGTTACAGTATCCATTCTCCCTAACGCTTATTTTTTGCCTGCTGTTTTTTTGAACAGCTGGCCCAATCAATCCATTCTACAAAAAGCCTGTCTGTGATTGATCAGCACTTAGCTTGATTTGCATCAGGAATCAGACAGTTTTTACTCAACATCTTAAACATTGCAGCAAAACAGATTATGAAAAAACAAAATAACGGATTTAAAATAGGTACGATCGTCCTTTTTCTCGGACTGACCCTCTACTACCTGTTCCCCACTATACAATGGAGCCTGGAGCAGAGGCACATGGAAAGTATGACTGAAGCCGAGCGCGTTCAGTATCAAAGCGAAAACCGTGCAGAACTGCAGGAAACACGTGAAAATGCACTTTCTCTTGGTCTTGATCTTCAGGGAGGAATGTATGTAACTCTTGAGGTTGGAACGGCTCAGCTCGTTTCTGAACTCGCCGGGGATTACTCTGATGAGTATCTCGAAGAAATCATTGATGTTGCGCGGGAAAGAGCATTTGAAAACCGTACCGACTTTATCGACGAATTTGTCGCGGAATTTGAGTCTCGCGACTCTGAAGCGATGCTCAGCCGGTATTTCAGATCAGACGCAGCTGAAATTACCCGACGTTCAACCAACGAAGAAATCACCACCTATCTCAAAAATCAGCAAGCTGCAGCCGTGGACCGCGCGATGGAGATTATTCGCTCCCGGGTTGACCGTTTTGGCGTTACAGAACCATCTATTTTGCAGCAGGGTTCTAACAGAATTGTCGTTGAATTGCCTGGTGTAGATGATGAACAGCGTGTTCGTGATCTGCTGAGAGGAACAGCCCGGCTTGAGTTCAGGCTTACACCCGAACCGGAAGAGATTAACAGTGCGAAAGAGCAGATTGCCCAGTATTTCAGCAATATGCTTGAAGAGGAGCAGCAAGATACCACAGCTGCCGACTCTGCTGCCGTTATGGATGATGAAGACGAAATACCAAATCTTCTCGAAGTATTCGACCTGAGAGGTACCAATCAATACTCTTTTGGCTATGCTGCTGAAACCGATACTGCCACAGTTAACTACTGGATGTCGCAGGAAGAGGTTCAGGAGATGATTCCCCGAAACATGGAACTGCTCTGGGGAGCACAGCCGTTTGCAACAGACAGCGGCCTGGAGCTTTACGAAATGATTGCTGTACGTGATCAGATTGAACTCACAGGTGACGTAATTTCTGAAGCGAGAGTTGCTTTTGACCCCGCTACGAACGTGCCTGAAGTATCTATGAATATGGATTCTGAAGGAGCAAGACGCTGGGCACGAATCACAGGAGCAAACATTGGTAAACCGGTTGCTATTGTACTGGATGGATATGTCTACTCTTACCCAACCGTTCGGTCTAAAATCAATAACGGACGCTCGTCTATTTCGGGCCTGGGCGGACTGACCGAAGCTGAGGATTTGGTTAATATTTTGATGTCGGGTGCACTGCCTGCTCCTCTTGATATTATTGAGGAACGAACTGTTGGTGCTTCTCTTGGTGAAGCTTCTATTAATGCAGGACTCTACTCAACGCTGTTTGGACTCACCGTTGTAGCGATTTTTATGATTGTCTACTACCGAACGGGGGGGGGAATCGCCGATTTGGCACTTATCATAAATATCATCTTTATTTTGGGAATACTGGCTGCGTTTAATGCCACACTCACTCTGCCGGGCATTGCAGGTATTGTGCTTACCATTGGTATGGCGGTAGACGCGAACGTGCTGATATTTGACCGGATACGTGAAGAGATGCGGGGAGGTAAAACCATCAGGGCTGCAATCGAAAATGGGTACTCTAACGCTATGAGTGCAATTGTGGATGCCAACGTTACCACGTTCTTTGTGGGTATCATTCTCTACAGCTTTGGCGTTGGCCCTATTAAAGGCTTTGCCGTTACGCTTATGGCCGGTATTGTGGCCTCACTCTTTAGCGCTATTGTTATTACACGGGTTATTGTTGACTATCTCACCCGCGATAAAGCAGCTAAAGTAAACTTCGGTTAATCAATTTAAATCACAAAAAAGGTATTTATTATGAGATGGTTTGAAACACCAAATTTCGATTTTATCAGGATGCACAACGTTGCCTACTTCTTTTCAGGCACACTGATTGTTGCATCAGTCATAGCAATTTTCACGTTCGGACTTAACTACGGTATTGACTTCAGAGGCGGACAGGAGTTCGTCTTTGAGTTTGAAGAGCCGGTTAATGTTGTAGAAATGCGTTCTGCGCTGAGTGAACCATTGGGAACCACACCTGAGATCAAGCTTTTTGGCTCCGAGAGGGAAATTCTCATTCGGGTTGATACTCAAATGAACATCACCCAAACCCGGGACCTGATGCTTTCAAATTTCAGTTCCCTTTATCCGGGAAATGAAGTAACTATTGAAAAGACAGATCTCGTAGGGCCGCGATTTGCTGAAGACCTGAAGATTGGAGCGCTCTACTCCATCATCTTTGCTTTGGCCGTTGTCTTTATTTACATCTTTATTCGTTTTAAAGGGTGGTACTACTCTGCAGGAGCCATTGCAGCACTTGCTCACGATGTACTCATTGTTTTGGGAATATTCACGATCATGTCTCAGTTTTCTACGTTTGACGTAAGTATCGACCAAGCCATTATTGCCGCATTTTTAACCATTGTTGGTTATTCGCTGAACGATACCGTGGTTGTTTTTGACCGTATCAGGGAAAACTCAATCGTGTACAAAACCATGGAGTTTACCAACATGGTTAACAAGAGCCTTAACGATACACTTAGCCGTACGGTGATAACATCCGTCACTACCTTGTTTGTAGTTACTGTGCTGTTTATCTTTGGAGGTGAGGTGTTGAAAGGGTTTGCTTTTGCTCTCGTACTTGGAGTGATTCTAGGGACTTACAGTTCTCTCTTTGTCGCAAGTTCACTTGTGGTTGAGCTCGAAAAACGAGCCTTAAGAGCAAAAGAGAAATAAACAAAAAAACGAAGAAAAGGTACATTCATGAGCTTTAATACTTCTGAAAGAAACAGTTATGCAGTTATTGAGTTTGAAGGCAAGGTTATCGGCGGACCCGATGCTGTTAGCCTTAACGAAAAGCTTCACGAACTTATCAGTTCAGGGAAAGCAAACGTGATCATTGATCTCGGAAAAGTAAAGTTCATGAATTCTTCAGGACTTGGAATGCTCATTTCCAGCCTTACGACCCTGCGAAAAGCGGGTGGTGATCTGCGAATAGCAAACCATTCAGACAAAATTAAAGAACTGCTTGAAATTACTCAGCTGGCCTCTGTATTTAAGCAGTTCGATTCTGTGAGTGAAGCTGAAAAATCATTCAGCAGTTAATTTTTTACTCTTCATATAATTTTAACCAATGGAGGTGTAAGAAACACCTCCTTTTTTTTGCAAAGATATGGCAACACGAATTGTGATCGGCGCTCAGTGGGGCGATGAAGGAAAAGGGAAAATTGTGGACCTGCTCAGCGCTGAAGCTGAATATGTAGTTCGCTATCAGGGCGGCGCAAATGCAGGGCATACTCTTAAGTTTGATGACACAACCATTGTTCTTCACCTGATTCCATCGGGAATGTTCAATGGCAACTCAAAATGCGTGATAGGTAATGGCGTGGTTATAGACCCTATCGCTCTAATGAAAGAAATAAAGGAAGTTGAGGAGCTTGGTGTAGATCTGAAAGAGAGACTGTACATAAGTGGATCAGCCCATCTGATCCTCCCCTATCATAAGAAACTTGACCAGGTAAAGGAAAAAAGCCGTGGCAGTGAAGCCATTGGCACAACCGGAAGAGGTATTGGCCCGGCTTATGTGAGCAAAGTAGCACGCGTGGGAATCAGGATGCAGGATCTACTTGATTTTAACAGCTTGTCAAAGAAAATCACCACAAATTTAAAAGACATCAATAAAGCATTAATCAAAGTTCATAATGAGGAACCGATTGATCCTGACGACATGATTAATGAGCTGCGCGAAGCTGTTGAATACGTTAAGCCTTACATCTGCAATACTTCAGAAATCCTCCACGATGCCTACCAGGCAAAAAAACCTATCCTTCTTGAAGGAGCCCAGGGAACCCTGCTCGACGTTGATCATGGAACATATCCATATGTAACTTCATCCTGCCCCACTGCAGGTGGGGCCTGTACCGGCAGTGGCATTCCTCCTTTAGCCATCACACACGTAATCGGCATTACCAAAGCGTACTGTACACGAGTAGGAAACGGTCCGTTTACAACAGAACTGGACGATGAAAATGGTGAAAAACTCCGTAAAAACGGTCAGGAGTTCGGAGCAACCACAGGACGACCCCGGCGATGTGGCTGGCTTGATCTGGTGGCTCTTAACTATGCAGTACGGGTGAACGGATTTAATGAACTGGCAATCACCAAAATGGACGTTCTTGATGATTTCGATGAGATTAAAGTTTGTACTCATTATGAAATGAATGGAGTGCGAACAACGGTGTTCCCACACGGTGCCGAAGAGCTTGAAAAAGCTACCCCCGTATACAGAACATTTAAAGGCTGGAATGAGTCTACAAGAGATATCACCAGGTTTGAAGATCTGCCTGAAAATGCCAAAAACTATATTCAGTTTATTGAAGATCAGACGGGAGTACCCTTTACAATCGTTTCTACTGGACCAAAACGTTCAGAATCGATCATGAAATAGATATGTCTTCCTCTCCCTCACATTTTGATATTGTCTACCAGATAGCAGCAACTACAGAGCATGAAGCACGGGAGAAAGCTGAGAAAGCTTCAGTAGAGCAATCTGTAGAAATGCCACTCTCAGCTGTTCCAAAACAGGTACAATCCTCTATCCCGGAACTGTTGTCGGTAATGCAACTGCAGGATGGGTTGTGGCAAGTAAAAGTTCAATTTCCTCTTTTATTAATTGGGCGTGATATCGTTCAATTTCTAAACATTCTCTACGGCAATATTTCACTATACACCGATATTAAAGTAACAGATGTATCAAATAGTCTATTTGAAAATCTGTTTAAGGGCCCCGCATTTGGTATTGATGGAATCAGAAAAATGGCGGATGTTCATAACAGGCCTTTAAGCTGCACTGCTTTAAAACCTATAGGTCTATCACCGGAAGAACTTGCCAGGCGAGCCTCTCATTTTGCAAGGGGTGGAATTGACATTATAAAAGACGACCATGGATTGGCAGACCAGCCCTCCGCAAGCTTTGAAGCCCGTGTAAAAGCCTGCACTGAAGCAATTCGCGGATCTTTTGAGGAATCTGGCAAAAAAACACTCTACTTCCCAAACATCACGGGAAACCCCGCCATCGCCCTCGACCAAGTTGAAATGGCTCTTGAAAATGGGGCTCACGGAGTGCTTGTTTGTCCGCAACTCACAGGGTTATCTCTTATTTCAGATATTCGGAATAGATATAACTGTCCGGTTATGGCTCACCCGTCCTTTTCGGGATCGTTAGTTACACACAAATCAAGCGGGATTTCGATGAGTCTCTACTACGGAAAAATATGGCGTGCTTTGGGTGCCGATGCCGTAATATTTCCGAACCCTGGTGGTAGGTTCAACTTTACCCGAGATGAATGCAGTCACTTGCACAAAACCCTTACTGATCAGACATTTCCTTTTAACACCTCTTTTCCGGTACCTGCAGGCGGTATTAAGCTTACTTCAGTCAGAAGTTTTAAAAAGTTATACGGTAGCAATACTATCTTTTTAATCGGCGGCAGTCTTTACGAACATCCTGATGGCATTGAGTATGCAACAAAAATATTCCAGGAGGAACTGGTATGAAGAACAGCTCAAAAGTTATTAAGTCGACAGGATACAACTGGAAAAATATTGAGAAAAAGGAGTATAAGACAGACACTCAAAATTTTAAGGATATTCACCGGTATACTTTACTTAAAGATGAATCTCAGGGCCTGAATGTTGAAACCCGTTATTTTGAAATTAAGGCTGGAGGATACTCATCACTCGAACAGCATCAGCATACGCATAGCGTGATTATCATCAGAGGCAGCGGCAGCGTGATTCTTGATAATGAGCTCCAGCGTATTC
>DATGBT010000213.1:0-2738 GCA_035312505.1 Balneolaceae bacterium
ATTTCAACAGCTTTCAAATATCCGCGGATGGTGTCGTGATCGGTAATTGCAAGAGTTCGAAGGCCTTTTTGTTTTGCTCTCTTAAGTAAAAATTCTGCTGAGCAGTCTCCGTCTGATGCGTCTGTGTGTGTGTGAAGATCGGCTTTACCCAAAATCAGGGCCTCAAAATGGATTGATATTCGTAATTATTTCCAAGAAGGTTTATGCTCTCATTAACGAGGTTATCCAGTTGTAAGAGTGCCAGATTTTTTTCCGAACCACTTTTCGTTTGCGTAATCCACTCAGACATAAGTTCTCTCTCAATATATTGCTGATTATCGTAAATCTGAGAAATTTTATAATCACGAGAAAGTGCTTTTAGCTCTTCGATCCCCGTCATTGCAGATTCGGGCTGAGAAAAACTATTTACGTTGGAGGCTATCTCCTTTAAATGCCTGTCAACCGGAGTTTCGAATGTAAAATTCTCCTGTATCAATGATGTTGTAAACTTTTCAAACAGATCATCGGGTTCAGTGGCACCATATTCTCCAACCATTTCGTTTACAAAAAAGAAATATTTATTCTCTCTTTTTAAGGCCACATCCAGCATTGTGTTACCATTTTCGTCAAAATCCAGATCCGGCTCAATTCCCAGTCCATCGTAAACCGTACGTCCATTTTTTGTTTTAAATTCCCGCCGCTGTACAATTGGAGCATTATCGTTTAAATCGCTGCTGTAATCAACAGACTGGATGCTGCGCCCGCTGGGTATATAATATTTCGAGATCGTTAATTTCAGTGATGTATTATAGGACAGAGGTTTTACAGTTTGAACAAGCCCTTTTCCGAAGCTTTTACTGCCTAAAATAACAGCCCTGTCGAGATCCTGAAGAGCACCCGCTACGATTTCAGAGGCACTGGCGCTACCGCTGTTTATAAGCACCACAATAGGTAAATCACTAAAAAGGGCGGGCTCATCAGAAGAAATGGTGGTATTATGTTCATCCCGCCTTCCCCGTGTCTCTACGATGGTTACGCCGGGTTCAATAAACTTATCGACGATGGCTACAGCTTCATTGAGCAACCCGCCCGGGTTGTTTCGTAAATCCAGGATCAGCCCTTCAAAATCACCGTCGCTGTTAAATGTTTGAAGCTCCTGGCGCAGCTCCTCTGCCGCCTGCTGACCAAAACGAACCAGCTGCACGTAGCCATACTGTCCTCGGCTGCCAACTTTTTCTGCGATGTTAATATTTTTAATTTCAATTCTTTCACGCTCCAGCTCAAACTCAAGATCTTCAGAAATTCCCGGACGCTCAATGGTTAACTGAATCGTTGTTCCCACATCACCAATGGTTAGCTGTTGTACCTCTTCAGGCGTCATATCGCTGGTGGCCTGTCCGTTAATCTCTTTTATGATATCACCGGGCCGTAGTCCTGCTTTTTGCGCCGGGTATCCTTCAAGAGGCGCAACAATCACGATATCTTCACCTCTGTAGCCTGCATCAATCCCAATGCCACCGTACGATCCGGATGATAAAATCTCCATCTGCTGCTGTTCACCCTCGGGAATAAAAACAGTGTATGGATCGAGCTCCTCGAGCATCGAGTCGATTCCGATTCGCATAAACTCTTCCGGACTCACTTCATCCACATACTCGATTGCGATCTGTTTGTAAACGTCACTAAAAATGGAAAGCTGCTTCTTTATCTGGAAGAACAGATCATCGTTCTGCATAAAGGCTGCAGAAATAATAAAAAACAGTGCCAGCATCAAAGCTGCTGACAGTTTGCCGGCTTTTTTCATAAATCGTTGCTTATCTGCGAATTTTCAGAGTTTGGCCTGCATAAATTCTTGTTCCGCTCATATTGTTCTCTTTTTGGATTGCCGAAATGGATACGCCGTGCCGTTGTGCAATCGCTGTTAACGTATCATTTCTGCGAACAGTGTAATTAATCACCTCACCATCTCCCGATGATCCGGCCCGAAGAGCAAAAATATCTTCGCCCGCCCGCTGGCGTCGCTCCAATTCTTGTTTCTGAGCAAATGTCATACCATCAATTTGGTTGTAGTAGCTGCCCCGGTTACTCTGTACGTGAATGGTGAGCCTTTGACCAACCCTGATTGTATTCCCAATTCCATTCCAGGAACGAATTTGCCATGCCCGCACATCGTGCCATTCAGCAATGTGCCCAATCGTATCACCACTTTTTACAGTATAAGTTACTGAACTCGTGTTTGGCGGAGCCTGTGCCCTGCTTCGGCTGCTCGAGCTGGAACCCGATGCAACAGAGCTGCTGTTCGATGGACGATCTGCAGATATGGGGTTTGGCGAACCACCCGCAACCGGTACCATAATGCGCTGCCCGGGATATATCGTGCTATTGAGATTTTCGTTGGATGCGTAAAGTGCCCCTACTGAGGTTCCATACCGGTTTGCAATGTAGCCCAGGGATTCCCCTCTGCTCACTGTATGCATTGTAACCTCTTGGGCTCGATTTTCTTTGGGAATTTCCTGATAGGCAGCAAGAAACTCTTCTTCAATTCCAGCAGGTATCTTAAGCGGATAGGAATCTCCCGGAGGTGTTGCCCATCGCAGAAGCTCGGGGTTTAAGGCTTTCAGGTCATCCAGTGGGATGGATGCGGCTTTGGCAAGTTCCTCGAGAGGCATCAACCCATCAACATCAACTACTTCAAAGTCATACAAATACTCCTGATTGGTGTAAGGCTTTTCAAAACCAAACTCTTCGGGATTCATGGC
>DATGBT010000214.1:0-4397 GCA_035312505.1 Balneolaceae bacterium
GCCTACGGCATTTCCAAATCAGGTTGTGAATTTAACCCCCCACATTGAAATGTGGGGCTACTGTGTACTGTCATGCCTGACGGCATTTTTACCTTTGCTGATTCAAAAAGCTTTTAACTTTTAAAGGAATCTCATAACTACTCGATTTGTGGTGATAATCTATTCGATTTTGCACCATACTCAATTGAATCATGCCTTCAGAATATTTTTAATGCGATATCGTCTCTATCTGTATGATTATCACGATTCCGGTTAGACATTAGAGTAGTTGTACCCAAAACTTAAGTGCCGTTAGGCACGCCGGACACTGTAGCTCTGGTTTTCCCTATCGGGGTGCCTTTGGCGCAAACCGGGGCAAAGAAATTTATACACAATCACGAGAGTGCCGCAGGCACGAAAGACGCGGTAAACGTGGCCCTGAAATCTATTGTATCAACCTCAACCCAGTCATGGCCGATTCGTCTCCGGGCTTGGCAAGAAGTACCTTTTCAAAAAGAACCTTCGCTTCCCTGGTTCGCTGCATCATCAATTTGTTCCAGGCAAACAGAAGCAGTGAGTCGTAATCAAAGGGGTAGAGATTTACCGTTTTTTCAATATAAAAATCCGCCCTTTCATACTCCCCGCGGTTGTAATAGATCAAACCAAGCCGGTAGTTGACCAGACTGTTCTGTGGATCAGTTTCTAAAATATCATTGTACAGTTCAATAATGTCATCCCACCTCGCCATCGCAGAATATGGATAGGCCAGGCCAAGCTTCGGTTCAATGGCGTACGGCTTTAGGTTCACAGCACGTTGATAAAATTGAATTGACTCCTCCATCTCACCGTGCTGGTAGTGCAGCCATCCAAGCCTCAAGTTGAGCTCGTACGAGTCGTTATCATAAACAGTATCAAGAGCCTCTATTGCCTGGTCAAGATTTCCGGCATTTTCAGACTCATAGCTCGTTTTAAATGCATCACTCAGACTTTGCTGAGCCACTGCGGGAAACGATAACAAAATAGAAAAAAGGAAGAGAAAAAGAATTTGCTTTACATAGTCCATAGGATCGTCACGGTTAGATTTTGTGTGTTGTAGGAGACCGGACCCGGGAGATCCGTTACGGAACCGTCAGGGGTAAACCGACTCAGCATCTCAGTCTGATTATAGTTCAGGATCAGGTTTAGTCTGTTTGAAATAAGAGCGTGCAGCCGTATTCCAAAACGGGATGTAATGATATCCGTGTCGTTAAAAACAGTTTCTCCGTTGTCCGTTACAACATTCAGCTGGTCACCAAAACTGATAAAGGCCTCAGCCCAGACCCGGTTTATCACCTGCGCTCCTGCTCTCTGCGTAAACATGGTATTATTGCTCCAGCTCAGGCTGCCGGCTTTTTCTGATTGATAGTGCAGCACTGATGTGGTATAAAGTTTTAGGTTTCCAAACGGGAACAGGGACAGATACGCGTTCTGCTGCAGCTGAGTGGCACTGTTCAGGTTTGATATGGATGAAGAAAAACCGGTTTCAGCATAGCTTAATCGCCAGTTTATAGCTGCGGAACCAACAAAATCACTGTTTGTTACGGAGGTGCGCACGGTGCGCGGTCGCGGCGGGGGAGTTACGGTTGATACGTAATTCAGAAGATTGATGTAGTGGACTCCCAGCCGCAGGTCCAGATCCGGTTTAAGTAGAGTGGTGGACCCGATATAGTATTGATTGAGATAAACGGTCTCATCAGGATCGATGACCGGTAAACCGCCGGTGTTTGAAAAAAGAAAATATGACTTTTGAAGATGGGTATATGTGTGGCTCAGCCATGTTCGGCTGCCGGCTCGGTGTTCAGTTCCAATCTGAAACAGATGAAAACCGGTTGAGACTGTTTGGTATCCTTCACTTCCAATGGAGGAGTTAAATGTATCAGTGACCGATGAAGGGGCTCCCTGCTGTCTGCCCCAGGTAAGGGATACATTTTTTAAGGGTCTGTCAGGTCCAAGATTCAGTTTCCGCCGGGTTCTGTTTGAAAATAATTGTTCAGTGAAAAATGCCTCATGCCTTCTGCCCGCCAACAGGTATGAATAGTACAGATACTCCTTAAGCAGATCATCATCCCCGTTCATATCAAACGCTTTTTGAAAATGCCGGGCGGCGCGGTGATAGTTTTTGTGTTGGTAGTAAGCTACGCCAAGCCTGTATCGTAAATAATAGAAATCGAAGCCGTCATCGAGGGCGTCATTGCCGGTTTTAATTAGGGTGTCCCAGTCCTGCTGCAGCCAGAGTTTATATGTGATGGCATCGACGGACGTAGTGGTTGGCTGTGTCTGACCGTAAGCAGCATCACAAAAGAGGATTATCATAAGAACAAGAACTATCTGACGCATATGGCCACCCATTTTTGGTTCCTGTCAGTAAAGTGAAATTCCCGCAGTCCTTTCCCATCAACCAGGAAAAGAAAAGACATCTCTGATATCACTTTTCCAAACCTGCGTTTCTCTGTTGTACCGTGAAGCTCCAGTTCTGAAGATTGAATTCCGGTATTTTGTTGGGGATAATTGAGTGTATATACTCCATTCAGATAGCGGTGGAACGGGGCAATAAAATCCTGGATGAAGATTTTGTTGGGGTTAAAAACCAGGTGTACAGGGTAGGTATCGTGCAAAATCAGGCCGTTTTCAAATCCGAGGCTCACCTTATATGCAGAGAGATAGAACTTGTAGAGCAGGGATGAGCGATCACCATCAAAATAGAGAAAGTGGAGCATCGCGGGTTCATTTTTGAAATATACTTTTGACCCTGTTTGTCTGCATTCGATATAGTGATTAAGGCTGCTGTCAACCTTAACCTCCCAGATCACAGATTCTGTATCACTGTTCTCCATTTGAAATTCAACTATTCGGCCGGGAACCATGTCGAACGCTTTTTTAAGCGAGGAGTGCATTTTGATGTTTGTTACTATTTCATCTTCCTCTGGAATACCGCTGTTCACCAGATTTTTTTCTGTAGAGCCTTCTGATGAATAGTAATTGGCAAGCGGATGCTTCAAAGTTTTGGATCCGATATACGGCGTCTCCTGAATCTGAAAATGGAGATGGGGATAGGGTGAATTTCCGGAATTTCCGCAAACTCCCAGGATGTCTCCGGTGCGAACCTTATCACCGGGCTTCACTTCGATCGACCCTTTTTTCAGGTGGCTTAGCTTGGTGTAGAAAAAATCGCCGTGTTTGATGACAACCGTATTTCCCCAGTTTTCTGCCAGGTTTTTCTGTCCTATCACGTTGTCATCAATATCATTTATCACCTCTTCCACTGTACCGTCAGCAGGAGCGAGAACCGACTTGTTGTAGCAGTAATAATCTTCAGGATAATCGCCGCTGTCTTTATATGTCCTGCCATTCTCATCAACCATTTCAAAATCCCAGGCGTGCTGCCAGTCACCTTTGTGGGTATAGCTGCCGTTGTGGCCCTGCGTCACTTTCCATTCACCAAAAAATGGCAGTTTAACAGCGCCGCGGGAGTAGCTGTGAAAACGGTCCCGGTAATTAAGAAATGAATAGAGGTTTTTTTCAGGCGAGTTTCTCTGTACGAACCAGGTGAATAAGCCTCTCTCTTTTCCGGTTCTGAATTTCAGAACGTATAAAAAAACGAGAACGATGATATTGAACGGCAATGCGTACACGGGAAGCTGGAAAATCGACAGAACAGAGCTGACGCTGATGGCAATGATGGCAACCAGGGGTACTAAAATTACGGCCCAGATGTAGGAATAGATATTCGGGATAATAAAAAACCCTCCGACAGCGATGGCTGTGAGAATGAAGTTAAAGCCAACATAGCTATATCCCACTTCAGAAATTTCTGCCCCGATAAGGCCATAAAACGCCCAGGCCGAAAAAAAGCCGATTAAAGAGAGCGTAAACGCAATCCTCGAATAGATGAGCAGCCCGATGGAAAGCAAGACTCCCGAAAATACACTGTATTGAAACAATATCGCTCCCAGTGAGAGGAAGTACGATTTAATGGGTGAGGAAATCGCAAGCTGGTTCCACCATTCATATACAGAAACAAGGGAAGAGCCACCAATTATATACAGATCGTTGAGCGTGTATATCCAGCGCTCATTCAGGTTTAGTGCATCAAACTCCCGGGTTGAAAGAACCAGCATCCAGAGTACAAACACAAACGGCAGACTTAAATGAGGCAGGTAATATTTGCCGATAACGCCTTCAAGAGTTACGGAAATGAAAAGAGTGAGTATGGATGCCAGCAGAACGATAAAGAGAAGAATGAGGGCCGGCTCAAATTGAATCCCAAGCCCGAGACCTACCAGCAATGAGTTGAAGCCGTAATACCCTTTTTGGATTTTTTTTGGGTCGAGGCCGAAAATGTAGGCCACAATATTTGTAAAAAGCACGGAAATGAGCCC
>DATGBT010000215.1:0-25532 GCA_035312505.1 Balneolaceae bacterium
GCTGTATAGGTTATGGCTTCCATTTCATCACCTCCTGTACAGCATATTGTACATATAAAGGGCAGATTGTCAATATTTTTTTGCCCCAACCAGGGCATTCAGCAGACCGCAAAAAGCAGCGGCTGCTGATGCCCGCCGTTATGTTTGCATAGTTGAGGGGAGAAGCCTGAGTTTTGATATTCAGTGAATTTGATTTTTCAATTCTGAAAAATCCCGAATATAGAGAAGATTCAGTACGTGAGGATATTATTGCGCCTTTACTGAAGTATCTCGGTTTCCGAAGCGACAGAGACCCCAAGATAGTTCGTAGTAAGCCGCTGCGGCATCCCTATGTCATGATTGGCGCAAAAAAACACCCTGTAAATATCATCCCAGACTATTTGATTACCTCAGGGGATGTTGTTCGATTGATTATTGAGGCAAAAGGCCCAAAGCAAAATATTGATGATGGAGATCACGTTGCTCAGGCATATTCCTATTCCATACACCCAGAGGTCAGGGCGAAATACTATTGTCTATGTAATGGGTACAAGTTTAACATTTTTAATGTGTCTAAGATTGGACCTCTCAAATCATTCTATATTCCGACACTGAGTAAGAATGACATAGTAGAAATGGCCCAGAAGTTGGCAATTCTGGATTTGTCCAATGACAACATGATGAATTATGACATTGATTTCGGGATTTTCATGAGAATGCATGGATTTTCCAGCAATACTGAGATGTCGTTTTTTAGTGTGCCAATGTTTACAATCGGGAGGTTGGACGATTGGACCTATACATTCAGCTGTGCCAACGAGACCGTAACAGACCGAAAGGTCGCTATGTCCATCGATTTTACTCATACCCAATTTGAGAAACTTTGTTCCATTCTAAATTCGGAAGTCGTCGCTAATATTAAGTCGGCTTTGTCAAAACAACCTTTTATATATAGAAACGAGATCAATCCACCATGTGTCTCAGTGACAGCGCGCTTAGGGGACAAAATCGTTACAAGTGTCACTGGCGAGGAATTTATTCCCTTAACGCTTATCGAGTTTCATAAAGGATAAAGGTGTTTTAATCAGTATTAAACATAACAATGCTCTTGCAGCGGATCGCAAAAAGCCGCGCCCGCTATAGAGCGCCGTTATGTGTTTAGTGTCACAATCGCTTAATTCTTAATTATAGGAAGATTCATGGACCGATTAGATCCTTATCTGTTTAAAGGCCCAAGGACGTACTTTACCGATTTTGATCATAGAATTGTAGTTCGGTCAAAAGATACTGAACTGTTGCGCATACAAGCAGAGCGAAAACTTAAACTTCTTTTATTGATAAAGGCCAATATCGTATGTGCAGCATCCCATCTCGCAACTGAATTTGCATATAATATTTTTAGAGAAAACTCTCGCTTGATTAGTGAGGGGCATATAATTCCTGCATTAAGAAAAGATAAAGATAGTTTTACAGACCTATTGGAAAGGAAAAAAATCGATAAAAAAGATGAAATAATTGATTTTTACAACCATAACGTAAAATACACTGCCGACTGGGAGCTTGATGATAATTCAGGGTGGTTTCGAGAAAATTTTATCAAGGAAATCTCCAACCCCGTATCTGTTATTAGAAAACAGTTAGCAAGAGCTGCCAGTAATGAATTAAATCCAACACTTATTAAGAATTTCAAAAGAGAACTTGGAGAAAGCAGCATAATTAGTCGAAGCCAGATTGAAGGATTAACTACAAATATGTCGACAAAACAAAAAGAGTTGCTTTTAAATTTCAGGGAACTCTTATACCACATATCAGGCGCGCGAGTTGTACATTGTGAAAGTTCGATTCCGCAAGAAAACTACATTGACTACGATATCGCTGATTTTAAGCAAAACAGAACTAAATTATCAGATCATCAAATCTTGTTTAAAATGTTCATCGAGCTTGCACTGGAAACTATTCAGCAGCGAATGATCCCTTATGAACTTCTAGATTGGTTGTCTTTTGATGATATTCTCGCGATACGAAAACCAATTCTCGATTCAGAGTTTCAAAATAAATATGAAGTTATTGTTAAGAAAATAGTATCAGAGATTAAGGAGGATAACTCCCAGTTCTTTTTTGATATTAACGAGCTTGAAGAAATTAGAAGTTTGTTAGAAAAAACCTTTAATCAGGTGTTTGATGAAGAATTACCTGAATTTATAAAAGGGAAAGTGAAGCAAAAAGCCAAGTCTCTTGTTAGCGTATCATCATCTTTAGCCTTAGGGTTTTTGGGATTCTTCCCAGGGCTTGGTAGTATTGCAAGTGGCGTTTCCATTTTAAAAGATTCCCCCTCACTAATCTTTAACCTAAGGCAAACATTTTCATCCCAAAAGGCCATAGATAATATAAAATTGTATAAGCAAAACAGAGAGGAGCTACTAAGGAAGCAAGTTGAAAAGAGTGATTTATCAGACAAATCTACTATGCTGGATATGGTTAATATATTAAATAACTTGTTGGGTGAAAAATTAAAAATATAAACCTTTTGTACAGACAAAACTATTGAATAATAACACATAACCAGCCGGCTTAACCAGACGCCGGACATTATGCGGCTTTTCCCCGCGTCCTTGGCGGCGCTGGTTAGCCGGAACGTTATGCAGTGAAAAAAAATAGGTGCAAGCTATGGAAGAAACTGTCCCTTTAACCTAAACTGAGCGATTTTGAATTTGGTAGCACGATTCTGCCACTGCCCCTAGTCAAATACAGGGATTGTTAATAGACTTGGAGATAAATTTCCATGCCAAATACTATTTTTTCAATATATGTGAGTGTTTTACGCAATAGCCGCGGGGTTCAGGACATACCCCTCCCTTCGGCCATGCTGTGATTTTATTTTAACTATTTGAAAATTATACTATAATTGGCGCGCGATGGCACCGGTCAAAAAGGTCTGATAAGCCAAGGCTTTCAAAGCAGGCAGTGGTAACTTTTAATACCACCTTGCCGCTATGGGAAACAATTTTGCCGGCGATATCAATCAACCCCCTGCGAACCGTGCTTGCGTAAGCCCCGGCCGGGACAACCGGAGTGCCGACATCTTCTTTGAATGATTCCATCAAAAAATGACCGAGAAGCATCGAATAATACCAGGCCGCATTTGGATTAAACCGCTTGAACGGCAACTGCTCATGACCGAAGTCCTTCAATGCCCGGTTGGCCAATTCATCGCTGCCTCGCTCATGATAGCAGGAAACGATGCCGCGGGCTTCCAGATATTCTTCTGCCCCGGCCTTTTTGAGGAGACGGTCAATCGGCTGTCCCTGGCCGATGTTGGTGATGATTACCGTATCAGGCCGGCAGCCGGGCAGAACCATCTGCCCGCCGCAGTCATGGACCAGGCGGCAGTAAATGGTGCGCCTGAATGCCTTCCAGCTGCCTCGCCGGCTGGCAAACTCAATGTATTCCCAGCTTTCTTTTTTGCCGGAGTCATACCGGCTCCATGTTTTCTCATCGACGCTCTCGGCAAAGGAGACGATATCCTTATACAGCTTGCCGCCACAAACATATCCAATTTCAAGCTCTTCACAGAGGCCAAAGATCTTCTGATCGAAGAAACCGCTGTCCATGCGGATAATAATGGCAGCGTCCGGGCGATATGCCTTGCGGATTCTGGAAACCATATGCCGGATCATCTGCTCGACTGTGGTGCCATAATTGGAGTGCTTGTTGCCCCCGCGGAAAACGGCGTCAACAATCAGACGGCCCCAGTTCATTTGCAGAGGCTGAAATCCCTTCTTCTTTTTATATGTCGGCTTCACTCCATGGCGCCGCTCGGCATCGTCATTGTCCATCACCATGGTATCAATGCCCAGTTCGATCACATCCGGCTGTTTGATCTTCAGGCGCCAAATGAAAAGCTTTTGCAGCAAACGCCGGAACAGGAAAACCCGGGTCCAGGCAAACGCATTGAAAAAGCGTTTCATCTGGTGCGAAGAAGCCATCTTTTCGATATCGGACTCAATGGCTCCAGCATAGCCCTCATCTCTGGCGAGCTGGTCAAAATAGATCAAATGCCTGCTGGTGCCGTCTGCCATGAAGCAGAGAACTTGCTTAAAAAGTTCGAATACATCCGTGCCTTTTCTGCTTTTGCGCATCGACCCGAAGAACCGATCCAAAAAGCCAAAAATTTCAATTTGATGCAGATATGCGACAAAGAGACTCAGCCCGGCTCGTCCGGTCAACCGGTCGGAAGTTGTCTCCACGGCGCTGATTTTGGCTTCATTTTTTCGGTAGGATTTGCTATTTTGTTTCATAAAGTCCTCCACCTGTTGGGTGTGTTATTGTTGCTATTACTTTCGCTGGTTTTAGCAAGCATTATAACACATTACCCGCGGGTGTAGGACTTTTTTTTGTCAAAAATCGCTCAGATTAGGTGAATATTTTTTTCCGCAATTTTTTCTTTCAGCTTATTGGCCCATAAATCGCTGCTTTCAATACAGTGTACCGCGGCTGCCTGTTTTGCAAAAAATAGCGTAGAGCCTCCGCCCCCGAATTCAGCGATTTCATGATGGGGCTGCAGATATGTTTTGAGAAAGGAAATGGCTGAATAAGCAATCCATGGCAATTCGAGACTAATCGGTGAAACGGATCTGTTAATACTTTCTTTCAGGTAAGTGGGCAGCATATAGGGATGAGTTGCAAGATAAGCCCCAACTCTTGCCAACCTCTGTGCAGTGTTTCCTTCCATATCTTTTAAACCTTGTGCTTTAAAGTTTGGTGCTTTGAGATTTTTTTATCAGTTCACTTTGATTGGGCCAAGCGCCCACAATCGTATAGCCAGGATTCAGTTTCACTCAACATGCGATCAATAGTAAATTTTCTTAAAAACCGTTGTTTTGCGGATTTTGCCAAATTATCAGCAAGTGCTTGATCTTCAATAAGCTGATTGATCGCTTCAGCGATTGCCTCAGCATTTTTGGGCGGCACAATAAGCGCATCCTTTCCATGCCGGACAGATTCGGTGTTTCCGCCCACTTCCGTTGCGACAATCGGCTTTTGCGCCCGCATCGCTTCCAGCAGCGCGATCGAGTGAAACTCTGCCAGCGAAGGCAGGGCATAGATATCAAAAAGTTCAAGCCATGCCTGGGCATTGGTTTGATACCCCACAAAGTGAACATTTGAATCAATCCCGCTGTTTCGGGCCAGCCGCTTTAATTGATCGGCCTCGCTGCCGTCTCCGGCCACCACTAAATGCAATGTCGGATGTGTTTTTAAAACAGTTCTAAGGGCGTTAATAAGATACGATACACCCTTTAACGGTGTCAGCCGGGACAAGACGCCAATTATAGTTTCATTTTCTTTTATCCCCAGCGATGAGCGGGAAACAGAGTTAACCCGGGGCGGTTCAGGATCAATTCCGTTATGCACCACAGTGATCTTCTCCGGGCTCACACCATGCGCCACCAGATTCTCCTTGCAGGCATGGGCCACCGTAACCACTGCAAGGGCCCGATGCTGATAAGTCAATGGATTCAGCGGTGCAAGTCTTTCACGAATTGGAAGCACAAGCTTCCAGGGATTGGTGGCATAACCATGATTGGAGACGACATAGGGAATATTTCGCTTTAATTTCCGCTGTAATATCCATACGATACCACTTTCCACAAAGCCTCCGTGGACAAACAGTAAATCCGGGGCAAAACGGCTGATTTTTTCAACACAGGGTCCAATCCATGAAAAGTCCCACCGCCCGCGAATCGTGATTTCATCAAGCCCGTATGCTTCCAGATCATCTCTGTTGCATGCCCACTTGGGGCAGTTGATCACAGCCGTTTGAAAGTCAATACCCGCCCCCTGATCAAGGGTTGACATCATGGCGGCATATCTTGCCACCCCCCCGGAAAAACCCCAGACGAGGCTGAATATTCTACTATTTTCGGCCATGCAAGGTTCCTATAATATTATGGTGGAAACGGTTTACAGTTGGTTTAATCTGGTTTCAGAAATACCCGGATAAGCCTCTTCAAGCCGATTATCCCGTTTAATGAGAAATACCGGTTTTTCATCCGGGCGCATCCTTTGCAAAAATGCAATACTGTCCGCCAGAAACAGATCCAGTGGCTGCCGATGCACCATGGCCAGCCATCTTTCCCGCATGGTATGCAAAAAAGCCCGAAACAAATTGAGTGTCCCCGGTTTCCTTAATATACGAATATCAATATCGCTTTTGTCATGCCATACATTGCGGGATACGCTGCCGAAAATCGCTACCCCTGCAACCGCCGGGCAGCGTTTTAGCCGATCCGTCATGACATCAAGGTATGCACAGGTTTTTTCCTCTCCGGGATTTTTTAACCCGGGGAAGGAAAAAATCCACAAAGCCCAGATATTGCCGTTGGTAATCCAGTTGAAGGTATGAACCCCAAGGGTGCTTATTATAACCGACAAGAAAATACTGCCCAACAGCCAGTTCAAAACGAAAAAAACAATTAGAATTTCGGCCAGTTCAAAAGTAATGCGCAAAAAGAACTCGCCGCGGTCCATGTAGGTTATTGCCTGATGTGCCCAGTTTCTAAACAGGCTGGTAAATCGGATTGAACTGCCCGCTGAAGCTTTTCTGCTTTTAACATTCTGCGACATATATTTGACTCTACACAAATTGTGGGGGGTTATTTGTATCCCATCATGGTTAAACCTTTATGAAGCCTTTGATTACAAAGGGCCTGCTCGGCATCACTTAATTTTTCTTTATATCGCCCGATCTTGCCTTTATTTTTCAAATATCCTCTGCCCGGCCGCCAGAAGTCATCTTTGATTTTGCCAGTGTTATCCGTGGTGTATTTCGCTAAAATTTTCTCTATTTGCTTTTCGGATAAAGCAATCTCCAAATAGGCTGCCAACCGATGAATTTCATTGGCTGTATTCAAAACCAGATCTTCATATTTTGTCGTTAAGATATTTTTGCAGCCCATCCATTTTTTCCATCGGGGGAAAAGCTGCCAGTTAACCCATTTAATCGCACCTTCCAGGGTATAAAACCTGGCAAAACTTTTATATGGACCAGCTAAAAAATATCTTTTGGCATCCCCGTGCTCCCGGTTTTTTTGACCGAGTTCGAGCGCCGAAACAATCACATCCCTTGGATCCCGATAGATATATGTCCCTTTAAGTGTTTTGTTTTCGAATTGTCGCTTAACATGCCAGGAAGGGGAGGCATGGGTTTTTACCGGAAACGAATATTTTCCCCCATGTATACAAAGCTGCTTCATTGCCCGGTACCCCAGTTGATTCACATTGCGCGGCACAGAGCGGCCCATAGCGTCTAAAATCGTTTTCATATCAGGGTTTGCATGCCCGCCGGCCTTTAAGATATCAACCGTCAGGTTTCGATACCAGAGGCTTGCGGATCGGGGCATGCTTGCGGAAATAATGATCATTTCAAATACTTGAATTTAGATAGAGCGATAAAACTTCACGCACCCATGGTTGGTTTTCCGTGTACTTACCACTTTATGCCTTTGAAGATAACGTCTTTGCGTATATTCTTTTTATAGTTCGATACAACATCAAATATACTTTTCATCACTTCATCAGTTAAATAATGAGGGGTCACGCCAAGATCAATCAGGCCATGATAAGTCGGATTATAATAATGTTCTTCAGCTTCCTTGCGGGGGTTTTCTATGCACTCGATTCGAGTGCTATATCCAAGGCTTTTTCCTACCCGCTTGGTCATCTCCGCCAATTCATTAACGGAAAATGTTTCCATTATCTGGTTAAATATCCGCAGTTCTCCCGGCTGTGCCGGGGCGCGTTCCGCCTTATGAACGCATTGAAGGGTATCTTTTATGTTCAAATACCCCCGGGTTTGGCCCCCTTTCCCATACACGGTCAACGGGTAGCCGATTACGGCCTGGGTAATGAATCGGTTGATGACAGTCCCGAATATTTCATCATAGTTAAATAGCGTTTTCAGTCGTTCATCAATCAGCGATTCTTCTGTTTCAATCCCGTAAACCGGCCCCTGCATTAAATCCGTGATCCGCAAACTCCACATACGAACGCAAAACCACATCAGATCGGTATCCATTATCTTGGTTGTATGATAAAGGGAACTGGCTTGCCGGGGAAAAAGGAATTTGTCTTTTCGTCCTTTATGCTCCACCTCTATCCAGCCTTCTTCTATATCAATGTTTGGCGTACCGTATTCACCCATTGTCCCTATGTGAATTACATGCGTTTGGGGGGCGAGGTCTTTGATGGCAAACATCAGGTTGTTCGTGATGAGAAGATTGTTAGTCAATGTGATATTTGCATATCTGTAGTTAATAAGCGAATAGGGGGCTGACGGCTGCTCCGCATAGTGAATCACTGTATCCGGCACGCCGGTAAATTGTTCGTCTACAGCCCAGGCATATTGTATTCGTCCTTCGAATAATCCGCGCATCAGTTCGGGTCCGCTCAAATCACCCAGTGCAACTTTGATCTCTTTACCGGTTTTCTGGTACCAGATTTTTGCCCGTTCCTGGAGGGTCGGCACCGGGTATAGCATCCCCACATCGAGTTCCGTACAGGCATTTCTACGGAAATAATTGTCCACTACGGTTACCGCGTAACCACGTCCAGAAAAATACATGGCAGTCGGCCAGCCCAGGTAACCGTCTCCCCCCAGAATCAAAATGTGTTGCATAACAAGCTCCCCAATCCTTTACAATTCTGTCTCCTGTTAAAAGCGCTCTGCGGGCTTAAACTGCTCAAAAGCTTCCCCTGCCAGCAATTTGTTTGCATGGAGAAAGCGCCTAAGCTCTTCTTTGCTTAATACTTTTTCATTTTGGGAGTTATAAGGGTTCGAAATTGTATGGCTTAGAATTTCCGGATACTCATAACTGATGTTTTTGTACAGTGAAGAAAAAGCCGGGCATATTGAAAAATAGCGTGGCAATTCAATGGAACGGCGGGTCTCCTCCCCTGTCATGAGCTCTTCATAGAGTTTTTCTCCGGGCTTGGAACCAATGTTTTCAATACCGATCTGGTTCGGATCATGGCCGTATAAGGGGGCCAGTTCTTCTACCATTACCCCTGCCAGGTCCTTTATTCGAATGACAGGCATTTTCGTGACAAAAACCTCGCCACCCCGGGCCAGGGCAGCCGAATCAATAACCAGTTGTACGGCTTCCCGGATGCTCATAATAAATCGGGTCATGGCCGGATCTGTCAGGGTAATGGGGCCCCCTTTTTTGATCTGTTCATAAAAAATGGGAATAACCGACCCCCGGGAACCCAGTACATTGCCAAACCGGGTAGAGGTGAAAACCGGGCCGGTTCCCCGCTGGTTGCTGTTTGCCGCGGTCATTAACCGCTCTCCCATGAGCTTGGAAGTGCCCATTACGTTGGTCGGATTTACCGCCTTATCCGAGCTGGTGAATACAACCATTTCAACGCCGGCTTCAAACGCAGCGTAAATCAGATTATGTATACCCATGATATTTGTCTGAATCGCCTCATAGGGGGATCTTTCGCACAGAATAACATGCTTGAAAGCGGCTGTGTGAAAAACAATATCAATTCCTTTGAGTTTACGAACGAGCTTGTCCCGGTCCCGGACATCGGCAAGAAAAAAATTTGCTTCGGGCCGGGAAGAAAATCTTTGTTCTATAAAAAACAGTTCGCTTTCGTTGTTATCTAGTCCAATAAGTTCGGCGGTACAGTATTCTTCCAGCAACTGCCTCACCAGTTCAGAACCAACAGTGCCGCAGCATCCAGTCACTGCAATGCGTTTGTCTTTAAAAAAACGATTCGTCATGCTTGCCCTTTTCTCTCAAATTAATTTCATAAACTTAATCCCCCCAAACAGGCATTTGGCGGATGCGCTATCGCTTATCCGCCCTACACTCTGGCACCAACAGGCGATAGTTTAGAACAGTTTAGACGATTATTTTCATTGTTGTTGCCATCCTCTTTTTTCTTATCTTGGAAAAAATACCGGCAAGAATCTGCGGAGGGATGAGATAGTTGTTTAATACCCATTGGATCAGTTTTTCTTTTTTCCGACGGGTGGAATACAAAAAATCAGTAAATACGAAAATGGGCAGGGCCATTAACATCCAATTCCCAGCCTCAGAAGAAGCAATCAGACCGGTTAAACAAATGACTATTGCAAAAAGAAAACAAATAAATGTTGCAAGGCCTCTGTTGCCCCGCAACAATTGTAATAAAATTTTAGGGGAATCAGCATTTTTTCTGAACAACTGGCCATAATACCTGTAATAGCCAGCACGCAGGCGTTCCCAGCTTCGATCGCGATATACCTGCGTATGATGGGTGCCGATAAATTCAGGCACTTGCAGCAAAATGCCGTGTCTTGAAATTCTTATTGTGTAATCAAAATCTTCATATCTTAAACTTTCGTCCCATGCACCGGCTTTATCCAAAATTGATTTTTTGGCTAAAAAGATACCCCCGGTCATTGGCGCTTTTTTTTCTTCCATAAAATGTTTTCGCCGGACATGCTCCCGTATCTTTTTTTGGTAATCAGGGCTGTATTGGATCTCAAACAGCTTGCCGGTAACTGCATCCGCTTTTCCGGCATTTATTTTTTCTATGCTTTTATGTATGAACTCGGGATAAATTGCGATATCGCCGTCAACGAAGAAAATATAGGGTTTGGTGGCATACTTCATGCCTGCATTTCTTGCTGCCGGGGGTTTTACATTACCCGAAATCTGAACAACCCGAAGGTTGTCTATTTTGCCGGTATAGCTTTTCATGACCTCAAGCGTATTGTCCGATGAATCCGAATCCACGCAAATTACCTCGCAGTTGAAAGGTTTCATGGCCGCAATGGATTCAAGGCACTTGTTGACGCCGAACTCTTCATTTCTGGCAATGACAATAAACGAGATATTTTCGATCAAGCCTGAACACCTCCTGTTTTCGGGCTGTCCCCTGGGTACTCAATGCCATTAACTTAATCCATTTTAACCCTCATCCCAGCCTTCTCCCAGAGGGAGAAGGAGAAAACGGAATTTTAAGTGAATGACATTGCTTGATTAGTGCCTGAATCTTCCTTGCCGTTTTTACCTGTTTCCATCCGCATGCGCCAGACCATGAAAAACATCAGCCCTACCCACAAGGACATGTTATCCTTCCAGAAAATTTGTAAAAGCCCCGCCAAACAGAAAACGATGTATAAATGCAGGCTCAGGGCGATGCTCCGGTATTCTTCTCTGCCGTACCGGTATATTGCATTCAGATCCGTAAACATTTGGTACAGAATAAATAAAGTCAGTATGAGGCCGGGAAACCCAAACCGATACAAAACCGCCACCAATCCATGGTCGCCGGCATGATACCGGTAGTGCACCCTGCCGTAACGATACGGATCCGTTACCGGCAGCCTGTTGGACAAAAGCCCCAGTCCGATGTAAGCCGTGTCCTGAAACAGGTTCAGGTTATATTGCATGCCCTCTATGCGTGTTTTTGCCCCGCCTTCGTATTCATCAAAACCCACAACAGAGGATTCATAGGCGGAATAAACACTGTAGGCCACTTGTGTGGATTGGGGGAATACAAAAGGCAATACGATCACCAGAAATACGGCGGCAAATGCGGTCTGCACCTTGCGGACCGGGCGCAGATGAAAGAACCAGTAATAGCCGAGAATGAAAAGCAGAACAAACATGGTTCTGCGGCCCAGCGCGATGGTAAAAAAATACCATATATAGGCCAGCAATATGGAAAAATAGAAGGTCTTTTCCTTCAGAGAATGGCCGCCTTTTGTTGTTTGCACCAGGGTATAACAGAATGCATATATGGCAAACGGCCCCATGCCGTGGGAAATAACAATGCGCACCAGATCAAATCGATCAGAAGTTTTGACCAGCAGCGCGTCTGCAAGGGCCGGGGTTTGGGCAAGAAAAATCAAAAACAGGATATAGCCGGACATTGCCGCAAATATCAGCCTGTTCAGCCTGGGCACAAAAGACGCATCCGTTTTATAGGACATCAATGTGATAAATATAAAAAGACCGGGATAAAGCAGCCCGGCGTGAAATACATCTATGGGGCTCAATCCGTTGATCAGGACCATGTATACAAAAGTCGGAAAAAGCATCGCTGCGAGCATGCCGCCAATAAATCGAAAGTAATTGTACTGCAGATACCGGGCAAGGGGCCTGGACAGCAGCCGATGCATGCCAATAGAAAAAATGACAAACATGCCGGCAAGCTGAAGCAGCTTGAAGCGATCACTGATATCAAACACCCGAAGGTTAAACCCGTTGCTCCACAAAAACATCATTGCCGCCACAAAAATCAGGAGCACGGTATCGCGCCGGATTTCAAGGGCGTCTGCCTTGGGATCAAATTGGTTTTGAGGATACATATTGCGGTTATTCACCTAAAGGGATGCAGGCGGGTTATGAGCGTCTCAGCAGTTTTTTGGCAAATTTGTGGACATGGGTCAGCAATGCCACATACCCGGCTTCCGCCCCCCAGCAGAGGCGTTCGGTTGGGGTCGGGCGCCGGGGGGTTCTGCCAAGCTGATTGGCCAGGTCGGTTAACCGGCCGCCCAGGCTGGCGGCGTTTTTCATCCAGTCAAGCCGTTCTTCCGCGCTCTTTCGCGCCATTTTTTTATGCAATGCCACGAGATCGCGGTCGTCCACATAAACCTGCATTTTTTCTGCCAGGTCGTCTATATCCGGTATTTTTTCCGGCCAGTAATAGTTGTCCTCCCGTTTGCGGGTTTCTGCCACCGTAACGAGCAGGCCGTTTTCATTGTGCCGGACAAATTCATTCATGGGCGCGTTGTCTGTGGTGATCACCGGCAGGCCGCAGGCCAGGGCTTCTGGCACGCACAGGCCGATGCCTTCCAAACGCGAGGGATACACAAACACATCGCCTCTGTGGTAAAGCCCCGGCGCGGGCACGGTCTTGTGAATAAACTCTATACGATCGTCATTTTTAACAATTTCAGCGGCTTCATCGCCGAATTTTGAAAGGGGCGCCTGGGAATGAATCACCAGCTTTGTTTTTCCCCTGATTTGCTGAAACGCCTGCAAAAGCCGGTCAGTGCCTTTGCGGCAGTTTCGGCCGCCGAAATTGGCGCTGTGGAAAAAGACCAGGGTGTCATTGTCCGCTGGTTTTTTGTGGGGCTGGGGGTGGAACACATCAATATCCGTGCCCCAGGGAATATAAAAAGCAGTGGGCATATCCTGAAATACGCTGTGATGGCGCTTGGTGTTGCAGAGCAGAAAATCATATTTTTTAAATTCAGAAATCGTGTCCTCCCGGTAATAATCAATATAGGTGCCTACAATATAGCCCAGCTTCTGCGCCCTTCCAGGCATGTCAAACACATGGTCCTCATTGGTGATAATGGTTTGAATATTGTGCTTTTGAAGCCATCGTTCAAAATGGCCCATATTGATATACTGGCGGTTAAAGCGGGTAAATTTTGCCAACGGCTCATAGCGGGGCGCCCATGTCACATTGGGCAGCTCCCATTTGGGATTTCCGGTTGCATAATAGCGGCCGCCCCGCACATAGATTTTTACGTCATGGCCCTGCTGCATCAGGGCATCCATGTATGCCCGGGAAACGTAACCCGCGCCGCCTTCAAACCATGCGGTAACAATTGCGATGTTCATGAAATATCTGCTTTCCTGCCTTTCAGTGTTTTTCGGATTTCCGATACCGACATTTGCCGGGTCAGCGGGTATTGGTCCCAGTCGTGGTCGCCTTTGGCCAGCAGGGCACGCCATGCATGATTTGACGTGCCTGCCGTTTGCGAGCGGTCAAACAGGCACATCACTTCATTAGAGAAATATAAGAACCCGTATTGTTGTAAAATGTTTTCAATATCCGGCGATGCCGTGGCCATGTATATGCCCGCTACATTTTGCTGATGGAGTTTTTCAAGTGCAAAGCCGAGCATGCGGGGGGCACAATTTTCAAAGCCCCTGGCGCATAGCAGGTCCGAAATCACCCCGAGGCCCGGCTCCGGCGGCCGGCAGCAGCGAAAAACAATAAGGCCGGCAAGCCGATCTTTGCTGTAGGCATAAAATCGTTCATAACAGATATGGGGCTGATCCACATACTTCCAGTTCAGGTAAGTGCGGGTTCGTTCAACCGAAAAATTATAGTCATCGCGGCATGCCGTCCAAAGCTGGCCTGCTTGCTGGCCGAATCTGTCCGTAACCGGGATAAAATCCAGTGGCGGCCCCTGCATTGACGAAATTTGTTTTTTTTGCCGAAGATGCAGCCGGGCTTCGATATATTTTGAAAAAACCCGCGGGAATCCGGTTGCCCAAAGCACCTGCCAGGCCTTTTTGCCCCATAAATGACCCAGGCGGTTTTGCAGCTCGAGTCTGACGCCTTTAAATAAACATGCCGGATCGATTCTGTGCGTGTAAACATACAGTCTGGCAGCAGGGCCCGCAACAGCCCCCAGTTTTTGTTTGATGGCCCGGTTGGCTGCAGACATGGAAAGGCTTATAAATACGGAATGGGCATCCTGGTTGGCCTTTTGCAGCCGCTTTCCCAGCCCGGTTTTCCGGTAAGCGGGCAGTACAACGGTATCCACGCTCCATGCAGCAGTCAGGCGATTCTCGATGATTTTGCAGGGCACAAACATGGCGCCGGTATGGCCCACAATCATTTCTTTATGAAAGGCCACCCATATGGGCAGGCCAAATCCATTGGGGATAAAGGGGTTTTTCCGATACAGCCAGTTCCAGCGCAAAGGGTATTTGTATGGATACCGTCCGCTGTCATAGGCTGCCTGGTAAAATTGCCGCAAAGCCGGTTCATCTTCAGGTGTTGCCTGCCGGACGATGATTTCGCGGTTTGCCGTCACGAAAATTTTTGCCCCACCACTTCAGATTCGCAACGCTGCGCAATCTCACCAAACGGCGAAATAACAACGTTGTCAAGTTTGGAAAGCCAATCGATAAACCCGGAAAATGCCGCCAGGCGGGCGTTGTCTTTGCCCAGCACCCAGGGGTGGAAGCCAACGGCCGCATAGTGACGCTTTTGTATGGCCGATCGCACCGTTGCGCACCAGGAATCAAGCATGACGGCAGAACCGGTATTGTTTTTTTCAAAATTCCAGTCATCCATTCTGGTGGGCATCCGCCAGAGCCTTTGGCTGCCTTTATGTAAAATCACATAGGGAAACGGGGCCGGGTCATCGGCGGCATCCCAGAGAATGCCGGATTTTAAAAGCCCCTGAAGCGTCTGAAAGCACCATTTTGACTGCGGCGGCCGGAACCCCGCGACAGGGTTTGCAATCGGCTGCAGCAGGCGTTTAAATTCTTCTATATCATCTGCTATCTGGCGTTCAGACCACTTTCTCACAGGGGTGTGGGCCACGGTATGGCTTGCGATTTCATGGCCGGATCGTTTGATCTGCTCCAGCGTATCCCATTGGTCATCGATAAGGCGGCCGACGCAGTTAAAGGTGGCTGTTATGCCAGCCCGCTCCAGGCAGTCCAGGATATATTCCATGCCTTTTGCGGAATTTTTTTCCTGTTCCGGCCTGGAATACTTTCCTTCATAGTCGAAAAACACGGTAAGATGCACCGTATTCATTAAAGCCGGCGGTTTGGGCGAGCGCAGGTATTTCCACCGGCAATGATTTTGCCGGGTCCGTCGTTTAAAACCGTTCCAGTACCTGTCCAGTATTTTCAAAGCGTCCTTGTTTTTAATCAATCTTTGCTGTAGCCGAATTGCCTGTTCCTGTTGCCGGCAATCCGGTAAAAAATTTCCAGCTGCCGGTTGTCCAGCCCGGTTTTCCAGCGTTCATCGAGTTTTATCTGCCCGTTGAAATCATAGCGCATGGGATTGCCCAGCTGATGAACATCCGGCTTTTGAAACCCTTTTGGAAAATCAAGAGGCTCCAGGCCGGCAAAGGAGGCGGCGCGGCCCAGATGGGTTTCCGGATCACGGCAGATATCCTCGTAGCGGATGCGCAAATATCGGCTGCTTCCCACGAGATGTTTTAAATTTTGGGCCTGGGTATCGAATCGGACCAGGCTTTTGGCTGCTTCGACCATGGAAGCGCTCCGTCTGACCCTGGAGGCTGTCTGGCCCCGGCCGTCGCGCACCAGATGCAGCACCTTTACATCCACGGCCGGCGAGCGCCGCAAAAGCTGAAGGCGACCAATATCCTTGGATGTGTCAAGAAATACGGAAGCGCCGTAATAAGCCGTTATTTCCTGCATGACGGCAACATTGGTATTAAGAAACTCCGCTATCTGCTTTTTAAAAGGCCACATTCGGGTTGCGGCAAAGCCTTGCAAACCATCCAAAAAGAGCAGTCCCGGGGCACGGGTCAATGCATAATGAATGTATCGGTTGTTTGCGCATTTCCAGCTTTTATCCTGCTTCAGGATGGAAAAGGCCACATCTTTTCGGGCCAGCCGCTGCTGGATTTCATGCCAGAACGGGCATTGTGCCGTGGGCATGCCGCAGGAGCACTGATGCGCTTCCGGCTTGATTTTGGGGTCCGGACCGCTTAACTCGCCAACAGATGCGATTTTGCGATGACTGCCCAGGAGAAAGGAGACCAGCGTAGAGCCGGAGTACGGGGCGCTGACGAGGTATAAGAGATCTATTTTTGCTGGCTGGGTTGAACTGTTCATTTTACCGCGTATCCATTCGGAAGTCCTGATATACAATAAAGGCCGGTGGCCTGTCATCAATACCGGATGGCTGAAGTAAGTTTAATGATTTTGATAAATTATACAATTGAAAGATCTTTGAAAGCCGAAAAAACAAGTTCACAGTCAATAATCATATTGCTGTTTTTGCCGGTGGTTTTTGGTTGGAAAGGTGCAAAATAGTCCAAGCAGGATAAATAATAACTTTTATTTTCCTTTAAGGCATCAATCATCATAAAGTTGCGCAGTGGATTTTCACACAAATATACATTGGTCTTCGGTTGCAGGGCAAATAATGTGCCGTGGTGGGCTGATCCTATTGGCCCGATAAAAATTGGATGCGTGTTCCATAACTGAATTTGTTGTTGCAGAGTAAGCTGTTCCGGATAAACAATTTTTGCATTCTTCCGGGCCATATAGCTTTCAATTTTTTTTTCATTATAAATAAGTCGCTGTCGGGGAGACAACTTTGTTCTGGACAAATAAACCGGCTGTGAGCTTTGCTCTGCGTCGCTGTTTTTAAATATTGTATCCGTTATATATTCCATTGCCTTTTTATGCGCTTCATAAATCCAGGCCATGTTACTCATACTTGGAAATGGTACAATAACATGTTCTAATCTGACCGGCCGATCGAAAATAAAAATCCTTCTTTCATCTATGCCAAAAAGAGAAAAGAAATCGCGCATATATGCTTTTTGCTGTTTACTGTCTCCGTGAAAAACAAGCCGGCATTTCAAGTCGGGGTTCTCCGCCAGATACCATATTCTGGCCAACGCTTCGGTCATAAAGTGCCCAAAATGATCGACCAGCGCGCCAAGGTACACATAATTGCCTGGCATTAGTCCAATTCCGGCAGGAATTGCTCTAAATTCATGAACTTTGGTTACTTTTTTCTTGTTAATACCTCTAAATGTACACGAACTTTTAATTAAGTGCCCTTTTCGCTTGTATAGCGCGCTATCAAGAACCGGCCAGTGTTTTTTCTTTGAGGGGAAATACACCGCATCATGATATTCTTCAAAGGGGGGCGAGCCGGCATAAATCACCGTTTCTTTATAAGCCGATACAGTTTTCTCTTTGTTGCAGTTCACAAGAACACATCTCGGCCCATGATCTAATAAGTTCGGACGGTTCAACAAAAAATCGCTGACATTTGGATATTTTGACTTTTCAGTATTGTGATACCTTTTATTGTAAATCCGTAGGATCGCGCTGTCCGCGATGTTGGTTGTTATTCCGCGAACAGTTTCATAATAATTTTTTGCAACTGAATATATACCCATTAAACTACGATCCTGTGTATGAATTATGCTTGCTTGCGGCAACAAAACTTGTCTGGCTGAAAAACGGCACCAATTTTTGAAAAAACTTGTTCACCAAAAACTGCTATATTGTTTGAGCTATTGTGAATGAATGTGCTTTTCAATACCGGTGAACAATAAACGGCGAGCAAAAGGGGATTTAAGATTTGTGCTTGCTTTTCTGTTTTTTTCCAAAAAGTTGTAGTTTAGCTCCTTTATTTTTCTTAACAATTCTGTTTGTTCGGCATTCTGGCTTGGTTGCATCCGCTTATCAAAACCATATACAACTCCAAGACCATAATCACAATTCAATGTAAAAAAGTTTAAATCACTTCGATGATGATTAATGTAGTAAGCGGCCTTCCAGGCATCACCGCTCCAGAGGCCGCCCCTCGTAGCTTCTGTTTTTTTCGCAACCGGATTGCAATCGTGCATTACTATGATTCCCTTTTCAGAGATAAATTTTTCCGTATTCTGAAAATCTCGCAAAACTTGAAAAAATTCATGATACCCATCAATGAAAGCAATATCAATTTTATCTGTATCAAATAATTGCGGGGCTTCATTTTCGAAAAATTGATCAGAAGTCATTTCATAAAAAACTTCATTGTCAGCCAGTTCTTTCATACCGGCCCTTCTCTCAACATCCACTGCTATTTTGCGGCTCACATCTATATTTTTAAAAACATCTCCTTCTCTAACGCCGATTTCTATATAAGTCCTGGCATTATTCAAATTGATCAGGTCTTGAATGATTCGGGTCCTTCTAAAATTAAAGATCTTTTCTACACAATCTTTGAAAAACAGCCTTAATCCGTTTTTTTTTATTTTTTCAGCTGATTTAATATATATTTTGCTAACATGATTCATTGCCTTATCTCTTTTTAATTTCGATGCAACCATACCCATATTTGAATTTGGTACATAAGCAAATTACAATCCTTCTGTCCTTTTTCGTCGTTTAACTCGTTTCTCCTATGCGGTTTATCCACCTTTTAAATTTGTATGGTATCATTCGTTTTAGCCAGCGTAGAGCATTGGGTTTTATTGCGGGTGTAGTATAGGTTTTTACAAGTTCCTGAAATGTCATGCCGTCAGCAAAATCCTTAAAAAATTCATCCCGCAGGGGATTTCCTGGCCTAGTGCTGTCGAATAGGGGATTGAACCGCTTTACATGCTCCATAGGGCAGGGGCGTATGGCCATGTTGCTTTCAATGCCTTTTAAAACCTTATTTCCTTTTTTGCTGTTTACAATAAGGGTTGAATAATTTCTATAGTCAGACACTTTCGGGAATATTTTATCCCGGCGCTTAAAGTCTGCCATGGTCAGGTCGGAGAATCTGTTACTGCTTCTGAACTGACAATTTTCAGCGCAACTCGGTCGTAAGCAGAGCTGATTTAAAAATAACCGATTGTATTCATCAACTTCCGCATAAACCGGTTTTTGGT
This sequence comes from Balneolaceae bacterium, assembly GCA_035312505.1. GTDB lineage: Bacteria > Bacteroidota > Rhodothermia > Balneolales > Balneolaceae > Rhodohalobacter. The sequence goes on from DATGBT010000215.1 coordinate 19,376, forward strand.
TTTCAAAAACATAACGTGAGGTGTGGAGTGCAAAATTTCCCAGTAAGACTTTTTTGACGCGAAAGGTATAAGAAACGATACGCGAATTGTACTTGGCTTCTAAGTAATCGAGAAACGAATTAAATACGCCCGGGCTGCCAACGCCATGACAGATAAAATCGATGGAAAGCAGTCGGTCATAGTCACGGCCAAGATAATTTTTCAATCCGGCGACCTGGCAAGGTGTGCCGGAAAAAATAACATACCTGTTTTTTTTCAGATGCTTGCTAACATCACGGTAACATGTGCCTATATCACTTTGAACATATTTAGACTTTCGGAAAATGCCGATATGCTGCCGGCCTGTGACATAGCTGTGGCGCACTTTTAACCCATCAAACGCCGCGCCGAAGATAACTGTATCATCATCACCAAACGCCTTGCAGATTTCAGTAAAGACGCCCCCTGATGAACTGGCTTTCCATGTCTCCTTACTCTTTGTAACTGCAGCAAATGCTTGTTGCTCAAAATCAGGAAATGCAAAACTTTTTTCGGAGGCTAAAGGACAGGCTTGTCGGCACTCTCCGCAGTCGATACAATTCTCATCCGCATAAGGATAAAAAAAACCTTCCTCATCTTTATGCATCGTTATGGCATCGACCGGGCATACATTGAGGCAGGCTCCGCATCCTGTGCAATCTTTTTTTTTGTCTATAAACTCAAGCATGGTCGGGTGTACTCGGCTGATATCTTTTGCCCAAAGCGTTCTCCAGGTAACGAATCGATTTGCGGCGGGCAGCCGCAACTTTTTTGTTTACAAATTCGTAATCGATCGAATCGGACAAGGGCTCGGCCATGGGTGGCGGACTCACAATACGCTGTTCAAGACCAAATTGGCCAAGCAAATGCTCAATCCGCGAATTCTGACAGATGGGGTGGTCTTTAGTAAAACGCATAAAAGCCGAGAAAGGTTTGTTCATCAGAATGGAAAAGATCATGCCATGGTAAGAATCGGTGAGCACCCACCGGGCCCTGTCAACAAGGGTTAAAAATCTGTCCGGGCCAGCACTGCCAATTTGAAGATCGCCCCATTTATAATCAGTATCTTGAAACGGTAGCACGACGAGGCGCCAGCCTGTTTTTGTTTTTAAGTCTATTGCAGCCTGACGGTGCTCGACATTGTTGCCAAGAAAATAACATAATATATAGTCCCCCGAAGGCGCATCTCCTGATGCCATATTCAGCCATTCCTCTCGATCCAGGAGCATGGTTGGATCCAGCACGACTTCGGCATCACGCCCGGTTAATTCCTTTACGATCATCGCCCCGGCTTGTTCCCTTATGGAAAGGTAGTCTATTCGTTTAAGGAGCTTTGCCATTTTTGGTTCAAGGTCCTTCGGTATATAAGGTAATCCGATGCTAGGTGCATACGCAATTTTCCGTTTACTGTCATTGACAAATTTGAGGTAATAGCGTTCGTGGAATTGGTTTGGCGCCCATATTTGGTCGCTGCCGCAGATAAAGGCGTCGTATATTTGGTTTAGTGAGCGTGGATCATTACAAAATGTGTAATTTTTTTTGGATTCCTTTATATAACGCCCTCTGAAACGCCTAAATTGTTGCAGGCGCCTGCGTTTGGCTGAGAAGGGGGAAGCCATAGTATGATATCCCAAACGGGCAGTACCGTATAGCCAGGAACGTTTTTTCTCAGCATTTGAACGCCATCGTATATTTTCGCAAAAGATGCCCATCCGTTTAAGTATTTTTTGAAGTGCGCAGGACTGTAGAGCAGACCCGTAATTCGTATTGGCATAGTTCGTGATAATGCCCACTTTATGTATGGCGCAGTTGTTCTCATTTAAAGCTGGTTTTGCTTTGTTGATATCAGTTGAGGCGGTCTGCAAATTTGACATGTCTGTTTTGAATTTCAAAAAATTTACTGCCTCCACGAGTTTTTAATTGTTGTACATACGTGCCTTAGTCGCTGTCTGTCAGTACCCTATCTCCCGGAGATCATTTCGATTGAGCTGCTTGGCAAGGCGGTCGTTGAATGGGCGGCAATACTCGAGTATACTTTCCCGCAGGGAAGCGGTCATTTCAATCTCCGTATAACGTTTATTAGCTCCATTAATTGCTGCTATTGAGGGAGTGAAAGAGGAAAACATACGTCTTGTTAGATCATTCAAAACCAGGCGGGTATTGGGTAAACGTTTATAATCCCGATACTTCCGAATAAGGCGTGCCGCAAGCGGCTTTCTTTTTTTTAACGGGCTAATTTTCCAAGAATTATCTTTAAAGCGTCTTACATTATATTTCGTGGCATTCAATTTGGCAAATTGAAAGGGATCAACATCATCGAGTTCCATGAACGTTGCAAGTTCCTTCCAAAATTTTTCTTGTTTCATGTCTTCCATAAGCAACGTACAAACATTTTCTTGGCCAAGAGCCTGCTGTAAATCGTCTACCCAGCGGGACCAGTCGATATAATCTTCACCATGTTGAATAAGCTTTTGTACCTGGGCTTCAAAGTCTTTTTGCGACGCACTTTTAAATGTATTTGACAAGGTTACATATAAAGAGGCTAACCATTCTGGTTGGTTCCTGAGCACAATCAAGGCTTTTACATTACCAGACTTCCATATGTAATCTTTAAACCCTTTTAGCAGTGTTGTTGTAAAATGCCGTTGAAGGTCTCCTTGTTGGCCTGATACGTCTTGGCTGCTTCCTATCGGCCGTTTTTGTCTATAGGTATTTGTCTGTCTTTGCGATAAATCTTCATGGCTTACGATAAGACGTTGTGTTTCGGGCCAGAGATGTTTTTTGCATTCTATGGCACGCGCAACCCACGATCGCGCTTCTGAGGTCCAAAAAGAAAGATCTTCGGTCGGGGTTATGTTTCTAAATTGCCAGCCAAGGTCATTGTTGGCGCCAAATGATTTGCCCAAGTATCCCGCAGTGCCGGAAAACAAGTTTCTTTGCAATGTAGTACTGGCTGCTTTCGGCAGGCCTATATGTACTATTAAATCTGTCACGGAATTTCTCCTTCGTTTGTTATAGCTCTCAAATAGTAAATAAATCTATGAATCTGAATCAAGGGTTACCTGAGAATTAAAATCAGCCGAAAATGGACATTTTTGATTTAACTGATCGCAAGCCATGCCAATACCGAATAGCGTAGGGCCATGGGCCCCGACCATAGCGGCCCAAAATGTAAATAGTTAAAAGGGCAAAAAGACTGCTGCCGAAGGCTTGTAATGTCAAGGACAGAAAGGAAATATCTGATATCGGCTTGACTGCCAGCGCACCAAGCCCCGTTGATATTGTCAAGGCAACGCCGGTAATTGACGAAGTCCCAACTTTTTTCAAGGATATGCCGGCAATTTTGATCACACCAAAGAAAAAAGGCAATTTGGTCAAAGCAGCGAATACAGTGGCCATGGCTGCACCGGGAATACCATAATAATGGGTTAAGGGGTATATAAGCACTAAAACAGTGGCGCTGCCAACCAAAGCCCGCCAGAAACTGATATTCGGATATCCGATTCCGAGATTTAAAGCAGCGGTCGTCGCATTTATACCTTGTATAAAACCCCCAAAGGCCAGAATCTGCAGCGGAATGATGGCAGGACCCCAATCGTCTCCGAGGACAGTTCTAACGAATTCAGGTGCGACCACTATTAAAAAAACCGCAATGGGCGCGGTCATGCATAACGTTGCATCGAAAGCTTTAAGAAACCCGCGTTCCAAACGGCTTTTTTCATCCTGTACGCTGGCATATGCGGGTACCATGACGGTATCCGTCATTCGTTTGATTTGCCCCGGTATTTGTTGGCCGATTCGGTCGGCAATATTGAAAAAGCCCAGCGCCGCTGTGCCCAAAAGACGGCCTAAAATTATGCGATTAAATCTGTTTGCCAGAAAGTTCAGTATGCTCATCCCCAATATCCACTTGCCAAACACGAATAGTTGACGGGCATGTTGCCAGTTCATAGCTGGTACGGGTCGAAATGGATGTAATACATAACTAAGGAGAACCTTAACAAACTCCCCGGCGAGACTGGCCCAGACCAAAGCCCAGACGTTGCGTAACTGGTAGGCGAGGATTATGCCGATAAGCAATGAGATCGCCTGGCTGGCAGTTTCATAAATAACTTGCTTGTGGAATTCAAGGTGTTTGTGAAAATAAACGATTCCGATATTTATGCCGCCCCTTAGAATTTCTATCAGAGATAGCACTTGCAATACTGGAATCGCTCTCGGTTCGTTAAAAAACCAGGCGACTAACGGCGCAGAAAAAAATAAAATCGCAGCCAGCAAAAGGCCACGTAAAAGCTGAATCGTCCAGGCAGTGTTTAAGCTGTCTTCTATGCTTCCTTTGCGCTGGATGAGCGCTTTTTTGAAGCCTGTTTGCGTAAAGGTTTCCATTGCCCCCAGCGCCAGCATAGCAATGCCCAGTAACCCGAAATCATCGGGGGTGAGCAACCGGGCCAGGATAAGGACCTTGATCAGGTCAAATCCCCGCCCGACAATCTTGCCGCCCAGCACCCAACCAGCACTTTTAAATACGCGTTTATTTAGAGACGACGTACTTGCTTTGGCACCTGACGGGCTAGAGGTTAAAGCTTCGGAGGGGTTAGAATCTTCGTTAGGCATGGTTAAAATTTCTATTTTCTTTTGCTATAGTTGGTGCCAATTGAAGGCAATAAAACAAACAAATAAAAAAATATAGGATTAAAATCGAATATTAAAATTTGCAAAATGAAAGTGATGAAGTATGCGGTGCGAAGCTCTTGACAGGAGTTGATATATCAAATGCCAAGACCTGAAACCTTTTCACCGACCTTTTTTATGGGCCGGCCAAGGCGGACAATATCCTCCCGGCTGCCCGGCCGTCGCCATAGGGATTTACGGCATTGGCCATTTTCTGGTAGGCGGTGCTATCGGAAATAAGGGTTTTGACGTTTTCCACGATGGTGGTTCTGTCCGTGCCCATCAGCTTGACAGTGCCCATTTCCACGGCTTCGGGCCGTTCGGTGGTATCGCGCATTACCAGCACGGGCTTGCCCAGGCTGGGGGCTTCTTCCTGTACGCCGCCGGAATCCGTGAGTATCATGTAGGAACGGTCCATGAGCCACACGAACTGGAGATAGCCGACCGGCTCGATGAGGTATACGTTGGCCGGCCCGGCAGGATGGATTCCGCCTTTTTCGTTGACACCGAGAATGCGCTTTACCGGTTCGGTGACATTGGGGTTTAAGTGGACCGGATATACAAAATGGATATCCGGAAAGGTTTCCGCCAATTCGCGGATGGCGTGGCAGATGTTTTCAAAACCTTTGCCGAAATTTTCCCGGCGGTGGCCGGTGATCAGTACCATGCGCGGTTTTTCTGCCTGGCTGTTCCGGCTGCCGGGCTGAAGAAAGTCCGGCAGTGACGGAATGACCGGCGGGGCTGCCAGCACTTTCTGCCGGGCGATAAACAGGGCGTCAATAACCGTGTTGCCGGTGACATGGATGGCATCTTCGGGTATCTGCTCTTTCATCAGGTTCTGTTTGGCGGTTTGGGTGGGGGCAAAATGCAGATCCGCCAGCCGGCTTGCCAGCACCCGGTTGATTTCTTCCGGGTAGGGCGAAAACCGGTTGCCGGTGCGCAGGCCGGCTTCCACGTGTCCCACCGGGATGCGGTGATAGAAAGCGGCCAGGGCCGCGCAGAACACCGTGGTGGTATCACCCTGGACAAGCACCATGTCCGGCTTGTATTCGGCCATGTAGCCGTCCAGGGCGGCCAGGGAGCGCGAGGCAAATTCTCCCAGGCTTTGGTCCGGCTGCATCAGCGCCAGATCCACGTCCGGCTTTATGTTAAAAACATCGAGCACCTGCTGAAGCATCTCCCAGTGTTGGCCGGTAACGCAGATGTGGGCGGCCAGATCCGGGTGGTTTTGCATGGCCAGGATCACCGGCGCCAGTTTGATGGCTTCGGGCCGGGTGCCGAATATGAAGGATGTTTTTTTCATGAAGTTAAGGGTTAAGGGTTATTGGTTAATGGTTAATGGTTAATGGTTAATGGTTATTTGTGGAGCGTTATTGGTGATTGGTTATTCGTTAATGGTTAATCGGTATTTGGTTAAGAGTTATTGGTGAATCGTTATTCGTGGATCGTTATTGGTTAATGGTTATTC
>DATGBT010000216.1:0-27828 GCA_035312505.1 Balneolaceae bacterium
CAGTGATTCGGGATTGATATGTGGACACCCTTCAAGTGACCCTCTCCCCTTGGCATAATCTACGATTTCCTGAATTTCGTTTTCCGAATATCCGAGATTGATTAAAGCCCTTGGCACACTTTGGTTAATGATTTTGAAGTATCCGCCTCCTGCAAGTTTTTTAAATTTCACGAGAGCGAAATCGGGTTCAATCCCTGTAGTATCGCAATCCATTACCAGTCCAATGGTTCCCGTAGGGGCTATTACTGTAACCTGAGCGTTACGATATCCGTGCTTTTCACCTAGCTCTACAGCGAGGTCTGAATCCTCTTTTGCTGCCTTTAAAAGATTTTCCGGACAGTGCTCACTGTCTATGCCCATTGGCTTGATTGTAAGACCTTCATATTCATCATCTGATGCGTTGTATGCAGCTCTTCTGTGGTTTCTGAGCACTCTCAGCATGTGCTCTTTGTTTCTTTCAAAGCCTTCGAATGTTCCAAGCTCTTCCGCAAGCTCAGCGCTGGTAGCATACGCTTTCATATGCATGATACTGGTCAGCGCTCCGGCAATTGCGCATCCTTTTTCGCTGTCGTATGGTGCGCCCTGAACCATAAGTGCTGCTCCGAGGTTGGCATACCCGAGGCCAAGAGTTCTGAATTTGTACGATAAATCCGCAATTTCTTTTGATGGGAACTGAGCCATTAAAACAGAAATCTCCAGAACGGTAGTCCAGAATCTGGAAGCATGCCGAATTGACTCCACGTCAAACGTGCTGCAGGACTCGTCAGTAAAATATTTCATCAGGTTGAGAGAGGCGAGATTACATGCTGTGTTGTCCAGAAACATATATTCAGAGCAAGGGTTGCTCGCTTTTATCTCTCCGTCTTCCGGACATGTATGCCACTCATTGATCGTATCATGGTACTGCGTTCCCGGGTCTGCACAAGACCATGCTGCATAGCTTATCTGGTCCCATAATTCACGGGCTTTAACCGTTTTCATGGGGTTGGGTTCACGACCTTCTTTTCTGGCATTCCTCTTTTCAATTCTGCCAATCAGATTCCAGTCATCATCATCAATTACAGCTTTCATATAGCTGTTTGGGATTCGAACGGAATTATTGGAATTTTGACCGCTCACAGTCATATATGCTTCCGAATTCCAATCGGTGTCATATACATCAAACTCAATATCTTTAAAACCCTGTGCAGCTAACTGAATAACTCTCTCAATATAGTTCAACGGTACCTGGTCGCGTTTTGCTTTTTTAATAGCAGCGCCCAGATCTTTGTTTTTAAGGGGATTCCGACTCACTTCACCATTATAAGACTTGCCATCAATCTGAACCGGTGAATTACAGAGCTCCATTATTTTTTTAAGATGTTTCTGCGTTATTTTGGAACCCGCTACAATTGCTGCAACTTTCTGCTCTTCCTGAACCTTCCAGTTAATGTACTCTTCAATGTCGGGGTGATCGGGGTCAAGTGTCACCATTTTAGCCGCCCTTCGAGTTGTTCCGCCAGACTTAATAGCTCCGGCAGCGCGGTCCCCAATCTTTAGAAAGCTCATTAAACCTGAAGACCGTCCACCACCACTTAGTGATTCGCCGGCGCCACGCAGTTCAGAGAAGTTTGAGCCAGTACCTGAGCCATACTTAAACAGCCGTGCTTCCCGAACCCATAAATCCATAATTCCACCTTCGTTTACAAGGTCATCATCAATGCTCTGAATAAAACAGGCATGAGGCTGTGGGTGTGTGTAGGCATCCTTCGACTTTTTCAATTTGCCGGTTTTTCCGTCCACATAGTAATGACCTTGTGCCGGACCGTTAATGCCATAGGCCCAATGAAGGCCCGTGTTGAACCACTGAGGACTGTTCGGTGCGGCCATTTGGTTCGCTAACATGTAGCAGAGTTCATCATAGAAAACCTTAGCATTCTCTTCGCTGTCAAAATAGTCGTGTTTCCAGCCCCAGTACGTCCAGCAGCCCGCCAATCGATGAAATACCTGCCTGCTGTCTGTTTCGTGAGTATATCTCTCATCCTGAGGGAGTTTACTCAACTCTTTTTCGTCCGCTACAGATCTCTGGAGCCACTCAGGCACCCCTTTCTCTGAAACTTTCTTCAAATGCACGGGAACTCCGGCCTTTCGAAAATATTTTTGGGCAATGATGTCGGTGGCGACCTGTGACCAGCTTTCAGGAACATCAACATTCTCCATCTCAAAAATCATGGAGCCATCAGGGTTTTTGATTTCTGATCGCCGGCTCTCAAACGTAATTGCCTCAAATGGTGAATTCCAGTCTTTCCGGGTGTACAAACGGTCGAATTTCATATAAATCTCCTCTTTTAATCTATCGTATTATCTTTAAAATGTATTAGCTGTGCGGCTTGCTAAAATCCTTATTGGTGGTTCATAATATATTCGAGAGAGGGAGAGACAGCAAGAAATAATTGAATTACTTTTCCACAAATCGGAGGAGTTATCCACAAAGACGCTGCACGATTGAAGACTTATATTTAAAATTGATTTTATCATGACCTACCGATTCTCTTTTTCATATATTTTAACGTATGTTTTTTCCTTTATGTGGATAAAAACTGAATGAATTCCTATTAAATGCATATTTATGCTATTATCCACAGGTTAAAGAAGTTATCCACAATCGCGCCGGACAAGGATATAGATGAACAGGTAATTATAAGCCAATTGAATTAAATTACATTTTAATTTTAAATTTTTTATTCATTTTAGAATAGACTTTTTACTGAAATTAATATCCGTAAAGGGCTTTAAAAATGCCTATCGGTTATCTTGTACTTGATCCAAGATCTTCTATTTTTGAGTTCTGAAGCACTCGGGGATTCTGAATCAAGTTCAGAATGATGGGTACCCGAGGTTTTTCAAAACCCTCTTCAGTCTAGGAATCTCAAAGCCACATCTTTAGATTAGTACCTTGATTTAAATAGATAAGCCATTCATGACAGATAAAGACAATATATTCCAAACACATTTCACTATTCGCTCTTACGAGGTTGGTACAAATCAAAAAACAACTATTTCCACTATTGCGGATTTATTTCAAGAGTCTGCAGGTCTACATGCAAAAAAACTTAATTTTGATATTACAGATTTACATAAGATTGGGCTAACATGGGTGCTCTACAAAATGCATATCAGAGTATTAAGTTTTCCGGAGAGATGGGACAGGATACTGGTAAAAACTTGGCCATCCACCGGAAAAGATATCAGAGCTTACAGAAGCTATGAAATGCGAGATGAAAACAACCAACTGCTTGCAAAAGCACTCGGGCAGTGGATGACATTGGATATAGAGAAGAGAAGGCCCAGAAAAATACCTGATCAGCTATCTCATTTTCCATTACTGAAGCAGAATGGTCTTGAACTCAACTCTGACAGAAATTATATAGCGCCGGCTGACGGAAAAGAATCCGATATGATAACTACCGTTGGGAAATACGATCTGGACATGAACAACCATGTTAACAGCGTAAAATACATCGATTGGTCAACGGGATATCACGAACCTAAACTACAGTGCAAAGAAGTGATTATACAGCACCAGGCTGAGGCTCATTACGGTGATAAGATTTTTCGCACGGCTGTTGACTTTGAAGATCAACAAAAAATAACCCTGATCAATAATGAAGGGATAACACTCTCAACGGCAATTGCTTCGTTTACTTGATTTAAAAACCAATTCGTTTACGGAAGGCTACCGAGCGGAATCTTTTTCTACAATTGTTGGGCCTGATGTTGTATCCTTCCTGTACTCTTCGGGGTGTTCATTCATTTCATTAAATTCCCGAAACGTATAAATCAGTCCTATAAAAAACAGTATCACTACAATTATTCCAGATGTGAAAATAAACGGAATATTCATGAACGGCTCCTGTATTTAAGAATTTTAAAATACGAGCCAAAACCCAAAATGGATGGCACCCAAATCCCTACGAATACACCCGCGTCCTGATTTACGAAAAACCATAGGTAAATTGAGAGTATCATAGAGAACAGTGCTGCACTTAGAATAAAATAATCTGATTTTTTAAGCATTTGAGCGATTAATTATAATCTTTTTTTATAATTGATATACACTCAAAATAAGAGAGATCAGGATAATATCGTTCCGAGCCGTACAAAGATGACCACTAATCTTGCAGAAAAAATGTGTTAAACCTGTATGTTACCATTTTGGGGCAAAGGTAGGGTTTACCAATCTGGAACGCTTTTCAATCTGATCTATTTGCTCAAAGTGATCATCTGACAGCTCAAAATCGTAGATATCGATATTTTGTTCAAGATGCTCCGTACTGGATGCCTTGGGAATGGCAATAACATTTTCCTGCTCAATTAACCAACGGAGCGATACCTGTCCCGGAGTTTTACCATATTCGTTTGCAATTTCTATAAGAGTCTCATCTTCAAAAACCTGTCCCTGTGCAAGCGGACTGTAAGCTGTAATCAGGAAATCATTATCATATGTATAATCCAGCAACTCTATTTGGTCCAGGTATGGATGAAATTCAACCTGATTGGTAAACACAGGAATTCGTAATTCTTCAACAACTTTACGAGTCAGTTTGAGCGGAAAGTTGCTAATACCCACCTGCAGGGCCTTTCCCTGGTCCCGAAGCAGTAACATAGCTTCAAATGTTTGTTGAAGGGATACCCTGTCGTTCGGCCAGTGAATCAATAATGAATCAACGTAGGGGGTTCTGAGCGCTTTCAGACTCTCCTCAACAGACTGAATTACATCATCATATTCAAGGTTCGTATGCCAGATTTTTGTTGTTAGGAAAATATCCTCACGATCGATCGTCGATGAATGAATGGCATCTCCCACCTCTTTTTCATTCTTATACATTTGGGCAGAATCAATGTGCCTGTACCCGATATTTAATGCATTCGAAACTGTTTTTTTACACTCTCTTCCATATAGTCTGTAAGTACCCAGGCCAATTTCCGGCACTTTGGTACCTTGTGCTTTTTTAAACTGCATGCGTTACTGTAATAATATTAATTTATTTTTTCGATTTGTTTAAGATATCTATTTAACTAACGTAATTTTTCGCGTAAGAATTCTACTGCCTGTTTCCAGTTGAACAATGTATATCCCACTTGGATTATTAGATGCATTCCAAACAACTGAATGCTCTCCTGCGCCCATGTTATCGTCAATTAAAGTGGCTACCTGCTGCCCAACAATATTAAAGATACCAAGCCGAACCTGACGGTCTTCGGGCAGAAAGAACGTGATGTTAGTTGATGGGTTAAATGGATTCGGATAATTTTGCCGAAGTTCTATTGAGCCCGGTGTTTCTGTCTCTTCAACATTTTCTGCAGTTAAATTCGGTGGTTCGAAACGTACACTGAAACGCTCTTTCTCATTTGAAATAATTTCAACCTGCTGTAATAATTTTTGTCCAGAATTATCAGTGATGGTTCTTTCAGCTTGCGCCTGGACTCTGAACGGGTAGTTATCTTCCACCTGCATATCGATCTCCTGGCCAGTTATCCTGTCGATGAGAGTTATGGGCCAATCTTCAGGAATACTTTCCGGTATATCCCATCTTAAAACTCCGTTTTTTTGTTCACTCACATCCATATTGAAAATGCCAAGTGAAAACTCTGAATAACTGTTTTTTTCTGCTTGCATCAGAAAGTAAGACAGCCCCGAATTTTCAATTCCTGAGTAACTGCCGTATAAAACCGAAGGTGTTCTTTTAGGATCCCTGTCTGCTTCTGAAAAGTGAAATAACGGCTCCTTAAAAAAGGATGAGATCTGTTCAGCTGAACCTGTGATATTCGCATCATCTATCTCAACCCAAACCTCGTCTACAAAGAGTTCATCATCATTTTCAGTTTCATACAGCGAAAAGCTGAAGGTGTTTTCTTCATTAAATGGAACTTGCCGAGCTGTCCGGTTCTGTGATGCTTCACCAGCTTCTACCCTGCTGATTACAGGCTCCCACATCTCCGTAAATGTTTGATCGGCACTTCTCATCCCAACCCTCTTTTGGTCAAAATTCCAAACGCCAACCACAGCCGGCACAGGTGTATTTCTCTCATCCAGTAGTTCCCTTAAACTGTAAGATCCCGGTTTTACAGGTGAAATATACCGGTGAGAGTTATCTTCATAAACCCTGATTTTACTATTTCCGGCCGTGCTAACCCCTTCTACAGTGATTTTAATCTGATCACTACTTTTCTTAATCATAAATACCGGCTCAAAAGGCTCTATCTCTGTCAGCTGCATCAGATCACCCTCAACTGAATAAAATAACGCTCCCTGTACGCGTAACATATTGTTGTAGATTTGCCCCGGGAGCGCAATCAAATAAACACCCGGATCAGTAAAAGTTTTACGATAAACAGGCAATGAAGATCCATTTACACCGGGTGAGCCGTTCACATCATTCATAAAGGAGGCCGCCGATATGGTTAGATTTTGCAATCCTGTATATCCGTCAACAGACTCCGACATTCTCTCTATTTCGAATGAAACATTTTGTTCAGCCAACTCATAAACTGCTGTCGCAATAACTGCATCATTTTGCAAAATCTCTACTCTTCCGTTGGGTTCTGTACTTGAAAAAAGCCGGTTACCCGAGTAGAAATAACTATGATCTACATTTTGAACATCTGAAAAATCAGCATTTGAAAATATGTAATATCCATAAGGTGGAATTTCAATGTCATTTTGAATGGTGTGTGCTCCATAATCCGACTGAATTGAGAGTCCCTTTAATGATTTTGTTACGCCATCCGGATTAAACACTTCAAGGTACTCAAACTCAAAACCATCAATATCACCCATTGGCATTAGTTCTGTGATCAGCAAGTCTCCCCTCTGGTATGGATATAGATCTGAGTATTGAGGCGTTATTTCAATTCTATGTGTATAGAGTTGGTGGGACTCTTCATCAGATGACCTGTTTACCCACATCAGATTCACAATGTCATTTTGCTCTATAAATACGTCAGAAATGGCTATCTGAACCGAAAAAGTTTGTTCATTCTGGTTTGTATCCGGGTAAAATACTCCTCGTCCCACCTCTGTCCAGGCCCCTTGTGAATTTTCAACTTTGAGAACGAGGCTTATCTCATTTGAATTCATCGAATTTGTAACGACAAAATCGGTAGATATATTCAGTTTTCCGAAATTTTCGTTTGATGCATTTTTTAGTGAGAATGCACTTTCTACGGTTTCATCAATTCCATCAATACGTATTTCCCCGGGAAGAGCAAATCCCGAACTGTTCTTACTGTACCGATACGCGGATAGCTGGCGGACATCATCCTCAAAAACCCAATTATTATCCACAATCTTAAGTCCGGGTGAAAGAATTTTGGAATAGTTTTTTAATGAGATAATGATGCTTGATTGCGTCTCTCTTTCATTCTGATCAGTAAATAAGATCTCTTTCGTTCGGTTATCATTGAGCACAATTTGAGAGTATAGGAATGACGTAGATCCGTTAATCACGAATAGCAGAAGAAGAGCGGTAAAAAATCTAGCTAAATATTGTAGCTTATTTTGCATAGGCTATATGTTCATCCCTCTATTTACAACATCCCACATCAATACTCAAATTTATAAATATTATCGTTATTTGCTACCGATAAACATCTTTTTTTCAATTTTTTTTATTCGGTCCCGGCTAATCCTTGTTACTCTTTGCAAATGCTCATTATCCAGTGCTACTATCTTCTTATACGTAGAAACTGCTTGCTCTCTGTCATCCAATTGTTCATAAATTTCAGCTTTTTTATACAGAAAAATAACATTATTGGGCAGCGTAGAGGTTAGCTCTTCTGCATACTGCAGTGCATTTACAAACTGTTCCTCCCTGCTATACAGGTACATCAGCATCATTAACGCATCATTTCGGATATACGTATTACTGTCAGCAGCTTTTTTTAACTCGGTAAATCCATCATCTATATCAGCACTCAGTCCCACAATGTTTGCAGCCCACTTCATGCCGCTTGGAATACTTCCTACCATGTAATAAAACATGCCGCGGCCTATTCTTGCATCTGCCCTTTCGGTATCTATGGAGAGAAGTTTTCTTGTGTAGTTAAATCCGGTAAGACCGCTGCTTAAAGCAACCCTGTGATTATTTTGGTCGGCTGCTACCAGGCCCCTGTACCCGTGCAAACCACTCAGCAGTAAAACCATAGTTGTATCGTTGGGCGAATCTTCAAGCCTATCACTGCTTAGCTCAACGGCTTTTTCCGACTTCTCAAGAAAACTATTTGCAAGTGTTTCGGTCTGCTCAATAAAAAAGTATTCCATAAAAGGCATCATTGCCTCAAAAAAATATGGCCTTGGGTCTGACGGGTCCTCCTCCTTCACTTTCTGAAAATAATGATTAGCCTCTCCCCAGTCTGTTTGATAGTAGGCTTCAATCCCATCAAGAAGGTTTTTATTTAGTGTACCCAACCTTTCGCTGTCAAGACTGTCGGGCACAGCACCAACAAGATGATTTGAGAACAAAATAATTATTGCAAAAAGAACAAAAACGATTCTATACATATATCGGAACGTAGAATTTCTTGAAAATACCTGCGCAGCTACAATTCTTAACTCAATTACACAGCTAGTTTACAACGTGCTATCAAATAATAATTGTTTAGTCCATTTCTTGGTAAATGTTTCTTCCAGCTCTACTCAGCATCATCGTCGAAATGAATAGCGCCAAGTTTGCCTTCAGTGTGTGCTACAGCTACTGAAACAGCAGCATCTCCTGTAACGTTTACTGCTGTTCGAACCATATCAAGAATTCGGTCAACTCCTAAAATGAGCGCGATACCCTCTACAGGAACCTGAATCGCCTGAAGAACGATTACAAGCATAATAATACCTGCACCAGGCACACCCGCAGCCCCAATTGACGCAAGCGTGGCTGTTATTACGATTGTTAACTGCTGAGCTATTGAGAGATCAAGACCAAGAGCCTGTGCAATAAATACGGCAGCTACGGCCTGGTAAAGACTGGTTCCATCCATGTTGATCGTAGCACCTACCGGCAAAACGAAACTGGCAATTTCTTCATCAACTCCCAGATTTTTTTCCACCCTGTCCATGGTGACAGGTAATGTAGCCACACTGGAGCTGGTGCTAAAGCCAAGCAAAATCGCAGGCTGAATAGCTTTGAAAAAATCCCGGAGCCTCATATTTGAAAACACCTTAAACAGACTGGAATAAACAATAAATACATGCAGAAACAGAGCACCTACAACAACCAGACAGTACCAGGCCAGGGCATTTAACAAACTGAGGGCTTGTGATAAATCATCTCCGGCCAAATCAATTATGACCACAGCCATGAGTGCGAAAACGCCTATAGGGGCCATTTTCATCACCAAATCCACGATTTTTATAACAACATCATTGAGCGACTCGAAGACATTAATTAATGGCTGAGCTTTCTGCAGTGGTATTTTTACGATCCCAATACCAAGCAGAACAGCCACAAATACGATTTGCAGCATATTGGAATTTTCACTGGCTGCTTCAAAAAAGTTTTCGGGAACAATATCCACTAAAAACTGCATAGGACTCCTGTCTAGAACTTCCTGAGCAGCTTCTCCACGGCCTTCAACACCCTCACTGTAACTTTCCATGAGCGTATTGCGTGTTTCTTCAGGTAAAATTTTCCCAGGCTGAACAATATTCACGGCCGTAAGACCGATCGTAATTGCCAAAACTGTCGTAATCATATATATCCCAACAGTTTTTCCTCCCATTCGCGACAGCTTCGTCATATCATTCAGGCTCGAAACGCCCACAACTAATGATGCGAGTACAAGCGGTATGGCAATCAGTTTAAGGAGGGTGATAAATATATCACCAAATGGGCGAATAAAATCACTCGTAAATTCATTCAATCCCGCAAGGCTCGAGAACAAACCCCATATTAATCCAAGTATGAGCCCGATAATTATTTGCCAGTGTAGTTTTCTATACCATTTCATCTTCATCCAAAAACAATAATTGAAGTTATGAGTGCAATGAGTCCGCCAATTCCGGTTCCTAACCAATTTACAATATGATTATTATAAAGATAATGGTCTCCGGTAAAATCGGATGGGCGCCTGAAAGTATAATCATATTTAAGACAGAGAGCTCCAGCTAACGAGTCAAAAAACATTCCTGCTACACCTGAAATTAAAATGATGAAAAATGCCTTTAATGGCGCTAATATAGGTGCCAAAAAAACAAATAGAGCCAGAAGAAAAGCCCCCGTTATTGCTCCTGTCGTTCCCTTTAAGCTGATTCCGCCATCCTTGCCGGGTTTCACTGGGGTCAATGTCAGGATATTTACAGTCTTTCCCGGTTTTTTGGTTCCTATTTCAGTTGCCCAGGTATCGGCAGTTGCCACTGCAAGAGAGCCAAGAGCCGCCATTAAAAAAACGACGCTTCCATTGAGGAACCACACCATCGAAAAAACAGCTATCCAAAAGCCATTTGCCCACACCTGGTAACCGTCTCTCCGAAAGGCGTGCTTATCGATATCAGCGGCTTCACTATCATTTAGATGATATCTGATATTTAGTAAGCTTAAAGCAGTTGAGGAAACAAAAAAGAAAATAACGGCTGATGCAAGCGTCCAGCCTCCAAAGCCCAAAACAATGACTCCAAAAACAACAACAGCTTTCATTGCATCAAGTGTTATCCACCTTGCTATGAAAAAAAGTAAGGAGGCAAAAAGAGCCAGAATCAGCGCCAAAAGTATGCGGATGTGGTCACCGGCACTACCTTCGAGTATAAACAGGTATACAGTAAGAAAAATAAATGCAAAGTTGATCAGCCGGTACAAAATCGCTAGTTCGCCGTTGTTTGTGAATGGTTATCGAGCTTATGATCGCGTTTTAAAATGGAGTAGCCCACCACGGCATAGCCTGCAAGGATTACAATTGGTGAGAAATAGAGCGATACAATACCATACACTTCATTTTCAATACGCATGGCAGCAAAACCAATAATCACAAGCAATAAACCAAGCCCCATTAGCTTATAATTCATACCTGTAAACAGCATTGGTTTCGAATAATCAGTTTTTTTGCTACGGCTTTTTCTTGGCATTCTGTTTGGTTTTACTCTTTAAAGATAGGAACGTTTTAAATTAACAATACAGTAACGTAATTTATTCAAATATTGGTTAACTGAAAAAAAGAATCATTCTATACACAATCTGCCATGCATGTAGTTCTTGCTTCATCGAGCCCCAGAAGAAAATATTTGCTCGAACAAATCAACCTTTCTTTTGATGTTTGCCCCTCTGCGATTGATGAAGTTGTTGATGAATCCCTGCTTCCTGAACAAGTTGTGATGGATCTCGCTGAACTAAAAGGCAGAGATGTGGCGGAAAACAAACCCAACTCATTGATTATTGCAGCTGACACCATTGTCTTTTTTAATAATCAGATTCTTGGAAAACCCGCTAACCGGGATGAAGCATATCAGATGCTTAAAAAATTAAGTGGGAATTCTCATGCTGTTTATACGGGTGTTTATACAGTTAAAACTAATGATAACGGTATTGTAAATTCTTTTACAATGTTTGAAAAAACTATCGTTACGTTTGGTGCGTTAACGGACGAAGAAATATTTAAATATATTGACAAAGAGACACCTTATGATAAAGCCGGCAGCTATGGTATTCAGGATGACCTTGGCTGTCTTTTTGTTGAACGGATTGATGGTGACTACAATAATGTTGTTGGATTTCCGCTATACAAATTTTACCGGTCTCTTGTATCAACATTTCCTGAAGTAATCAACCAGATTTTTTGAGATATTTTAATAATGAACATCATTAAAACGCTATTTTTAATACTGTCAGTTTTTCTTGCTCTGCCTCTCCGGTCGGCGGCACAGATTGATGAGTACAGGCAGGCAAATCTCTACTTCGAACAAGAGAATTTTGAAGAAGCACTGCCAATTTTTGAGCAGCTGTACAGGGAAAACCCAAGATCTCTGGTATTTTTTAATCGCTATACAGAAAGCCTCATTGGGCTTAAAATGTTTGAGAAAGCTGAATCTGTTGCCCGGGAACAGATTGGGCAAAATCGTTTTGACCTGCAGGCATCTCTGAAACTTGCAGAAATTCAGCACCTTAAAGGTGAGCGTGATCAAGCCATTAACCTTTGGCTAGAGGAAGCAAGAGCCTACCGAACAAATATTCAGGCTATTTACTCCATTGGTAACTCCCTAGTGAACCGAATGGAATATGATACCGCAACAGATGTCTATAAAATTGCTCAGGATGCACTGAATGATGGCTCTCTGTTTCTTGGTGAAATTGCCAACACCCAAATGCGCGCAGGTAATTTTGAAGAAGCCGTACGTGTATACTTTCAGCTGATTATTCAGTCACCTGATCAAATGAGTCTGGTGCAGCAGCGTTTTTTGCGAATGCGGGATGATGAGCTCTATACTGTCGCAGCCATTGAGCTTGAAGATACATTACTTCAGCTCGATTATAACAACCAGGCTTATTCAACCCTATACCAGTTGTTATCTTGGCTTCTGATAGAAACGGAGCAGTATCAAAGGGCATTTGTTGTTGCAAAACGATTCGAAACAGATACACCTTTCCCTATCTATTCACTCTTCTCACTTGGCCGGCAACTCCGCTCTTCCAAAGAGTACGAGCTGGCCGCACAATCCTTTCAACACTATACAAATGAAAGCGGAGAAACACTGAAGTATCGTGCAATGGAGGAACTTGGCAACACCTACGTTCAATGGGGCGATTATATTGATCGAAATCGATCCGCAAGCCTGGCAAAATCCGATTCTCTTTACTCTCGCGCATACGAAATTTATACTACGATTATCGAAGAAGCTTCTCAAAACAGTAATCAGCAGCGTGTGCTGGCTTCAATGATTGATCTTTCCTTTGATCATTACAAAGACAATCGCCTTGCCGATCGTTGGATATCCAAACTGAGGGAAATTACACCGGAGATGGAGTCCCCGTACCTTCACTATGCAGAGGGCAGGAAAGCTCTCTTCGCAGGAGATCATGTGATTGCTCGTCAACAATTAACACGGGCGGACAGAGCAACTGATGACTCCAATCTATCTGAAAAAGCAAGATATTACCTGAGCCTGTCCGACTTTTACTCGGGCGATTATGAATTTGCACAAATTCAGCTTAAAAGCCTCTCACGAAGGTATACATCCTACTATGCGAACAATGCCATAAAGCTCGAGATGTGGATAAATCAGGGGCTGCGTGCCGATTCCACAGGCGCAATACTTGATACGGTAGGCAACGGTCTTTATAGTCTTGAACTGGGGCGTTATGAGGAAACCCTCCGTATTTTAGAACCGCTGTTCGCAGCTTCCGCAAGTATGTTTGCAGACGATCTCGTTGTTGAACTCATTAATGAATTACCTGTGGAATTTTACCGCCACCTGTATGCTTTGAATAATCGTATCCTCAATAATTCTGCATCAAGTCCTCTCAGAGAGCGCCTTTACTGGAATAAAATAAATCTATCGGAATATCTGCTGAGAAACAGGAATGCTGATTTCGTGAGCCTGGATATGTCGTTCACCGATAACATGGAAGAATTCAATCTGGAAAAAGATGATTTACTTAAGCTATACGAAGATTTTCTAATCCAGTTTCCGTCCGGGTTTTATGCACCATACGTGAGGCAAAGGCTCAACTCCAACCAACAGGTATCAATTTAAAAATCTCTATCTATGCAGAAAACTACTGTGCTGCTACTATCAATATTTGTGATGAGCTTGTCGCTTGAGACTTATGCACAACAGCGTGTTCTCATACCCATGGATGGAACACAAAGCAATCATCTGAAAGCATATGGCGTTATTTTTAACCATGTGGCCAAGGGAGAAAGCGGGATGTGGCTCCTAAACTATAAGGGGGGAAGTTTTCTCACCACAAACAGTGCCGATATTGTCAGAACTTCCAGAATTAAGAATGTAACTGTAAATGTGATCTCCGAATCGGAAGCAGCCCGAATTCTTTCCGATATTGAGCAACCTAATACAAACATGTCGGCTATTAATCTGGAAAAAGTTCCCAACATTGCGGTTTACACTCCTCCGGGAACCCCTCCCTGGGATGATGCCGTAACACTTGCGCTGGAGTATGCCGAAATTCCATTCGACAAGGTATATGATGAAGAGGTGCTGACCGGCGGACTATCAGATTATGACTGGCTTCACCTTCACCATGAAGACTTTACCGGACAGTTTGGAAAATTCTGGGCAATGTACCGAAGTGCACCCTGGTACATCTCACGTGTAAAAGAGAAAACCGAACTGGCAAACAGGCTGGGGTATCAAAAAGTGAGTGAGCTGAAAAATGCTGTCGTTCTCGAAATACGTGAATTTGTAAGTAATGGAGGGTTCATGTTTGCCATGTGTTCTGCTACCGACACCTTCGACATTTCTCTTGCCGCCACAGCACTTGATATCGTTCCTAGTGAACTCGACGGAGATCCTGTGGACCCAAATGTAAACGACCTTTTAAATTTCAACAATACATTTGCATTCAGCGACTTTTCAGTGATCACCGATCCATATATTTACGAACACTCCAACATCGATGTAGAGGTAGATATTGACCGGATTTCCGAAAGTCTGGATTATTTCACTCTTTTTAACTTTTCAGCCAAATGGGACCCCGTGCCAACCATGCTAACACAAAACCATGTGAATAGTATCAGGGGTTTTTACGGACAAGCCACTGCATTTCAAAAGAACAAAATCAAGAATAATGTGGTGGTACTTGGCGAATCTCCCGGTCTCGAGAAAGTGAAATATATACATGGAAATATTGGTCGCGGAACATTTACATTTTATGCAGGCCACGATCCCGAAGACTATACTCACAGGGTTGGAGACCCCCCTACAGATCTTAGCCTGCATACCAACAGTCCCGGTTACAGGCTTATTCTCAACAATATTTTATTCCCCGCTGCTGAGAAAAAGAAAAAACAGACCTGATTTTTATCTGATGACGCTTTTTGTATTAACTCAAGCTTTTTGTATTAACTCAAATAGTGTCATATGGAACAGATATTATCATAATTAAGCGATAATTCTCCGGAAAGAACCAACTTTTAACAGCATTATTTAATGAAACCATCTGATAAATTTGAAGACTTAGTCGACCTCATCGCCATATTGCGAAAAGAGTGCCCATGGGACCGCAAACAGACTCACGACTCCATCAAAGATAATCTCATTGAAGAGGCGTATGAAGCTGTAGAAGCAATTGATGAACAGGATTATGATGAGCTATCCAGAGAACTGGGAGATTTGATGCTGCACATTGTATTTCAGAGTAAAATCGCATCAGAGCACGAGAGTTTTACTATTCAGGATGTAATCTACAATATCTCTGATAAACTGATCCGACGTCACCCTCATGTATTTGAAGATACCAATGTGGAATCGGACAAAACCGTTGCAAAAAATTGGGAATCCATTAAATTAAGCGAAGGAAGAAACTCCGTATTGGATGGCGTGCCAAAACACCTCCCCGCCCTGATCAAAGCGCAGCGAATGCAGGAGAAGGCTTCAAATGTTGGGTTTGACTGGCAAGAGTGGGAACTTGCCTGGAAGAAACTTGAAGAAGAAATTGAAGAGTGGAAACAGTCGCTCAAAAAACAAATAAGAGAAGAACAGCAAGATGAGTTCGGCGACATATTATTTAGCTTTGTAAACGTGGGACGATTACTCGGTTTCCATGCAGAAGAGGCTTTAAGGGGAACCAATAAAAAGTTTGATCAGCGTTTCCGATACATAGAAAACCGGCTAAGGGAAAGAGAGAAGCCAATTACAGAATCATCACTTGATGAGATGGATTTTTACTGGAACGAAGCAAAGAACCAGGAATAATCTCTGCGGATCCCTCATTTAAAATCCTGTTGTCACTAGAATCCAATTTGAGCATCGCAAATAAATTAGATCCCATGCTTGTTTCAAAAGTTTTACATAAATGATATTAAAAGGGCTTTTTTAAAGCGTCTGCAAGCTTCTATTATCGACCACTGTTTTGTATTTTATTAGCATAAAAAAATACAGGGTGCCACTTGTACAAAAATTGAACTGTTTTGAAGAGCAATCAATTCTCATGAGAAATGGCACCCGGCAAGAAACTGAAACTAAAAAAGAAAGAAATGGCTGACCAGAATCTACAGAACATCGATTTAAGCGAGTATCCGCACATCAACAGAGGCCTTGATGGCATTGTTGCTTTTTCAACAACCAAGAGCTTTATTGACGGTAAATCCGGAGACCTGATTTATGCAGGGTATCACATTGACACACTCGCAGAGAATGCTACGTTTGAAGAAGTATGTTTTTTGCTTTGGAACGATCGTTTGCCTAACAAGAGCGAACTCGATGAGCTTCAGGAGACATTCAGAAAAAACAGAACACTACCGGATACAGTTCTGCAATACATCAAAAGCACCAATAAAAAGGCCGAGCCTATGTCTGTGCTCAGAACGGCGGTTTCGATGCTGGCAGATTTCACAGATGGTTCGCGCGATACAAGAGAAGACGCTGTAAATATTACGGCAAAAATACCAACCATTGTTGCCGCTTTTGATCGTACTCGTAAAGGTCAAAACATTGTTGAACCTCTGGAAGAAGGAAGTACAGCATTTAACTTTCTATACATGCTGAATGATGAAAAACCGGGACAGGCTGCTGAAAAAACTATGGACCTTTGCCTGGTTATTCACGCTGAACATGGAATGAATGCATCTACCTTTACAAGCAGAACTATTTGTGCAACAGAGTCGGATATCTACTCAGCCGTAACCGGTGCCATAGGTGCATTAAAAGGCCCGCTGCACGGTGGCGCTAACACTGCTGTAATGAACACGCTTCTCTCACTTGAAGAAGACAAGGGTAAAGATGCCGATCCTGTTGCATTCACAAAAACAAAGCTAGAACGCAAAGAAAAAATGATGGGTTTTGGACACCGTGTATACAAAGTATTTGATCCGCGAGCACGACACTTAAGAAAAATGTCGAAAGAGCTATCCGAAGAAACCGGACATGAGTATCTCTACGAATGGTCTGAAGCGATTATGAAAACAATGAAAGATGAAAAAAATATTGATCCAAACGTAGACTTCTTCTCGGCAACGGTATACTACTCGATCGGTATATCACCCGATCTGTTTACCTGTATATTTACAATGAGCCGTATCTCTGGCTGGACCGCACACTATTTTGAGCAGAAAGAGAACAATCGACTTATTCGTCCGCGCGCACTCTACGTCGGGGAAAAGAATCTTGACTGGGTTCCGGTTGAAGAACGATAAATAACCAAACTTTTCTTATCTTTTGATAAAGCCCTGCAAGGTACACTTACAGGGCTTTTTCTTTATTATGCAGTTTGGTTTTCACTCAGGCGCATCCCTATTTTATCAAACTCTTATAAGCAGTTCCCATAAACGGCATACAGATTCAACAACTACATGCAGAAATTCACCCTACAAAGCGACTCATCATCCAAAAAAAGTGCTCCAAATTTTCTAAAAGAACTTAACGAGCAACAAAGGGCTGCCGTTAGTCATGTAAACGGCCCGTTGTTGATTGTAGCGGGGGCCGGCAGTGGAAAAACCCGTGTTCTTACCTACCGCATTGCCTATCTCCTGCAGCAGCATCATGCCCTGCCACAAAATATCCTGGCTCTAACATTTACAAATAAAGCTGCCAGGGAAATGCAGGAGCGCATCAGAAACCTGATTGGAGACAAAGCTACCGGCTTGTGGATGGGCACGTTTCACTCAATTTTTTCAAAAATTCTTCGGTTTGAAGCAGACAAAATTGGTTTTTCCTCCAACTTTTCGATCTACGACTCAAGCGATTCGGAAAATGCGGTGAAGTTAATTTTGAAAGAACTCAATTTTGACCCAAAAGAGATTAAACCACGCACCATACAGAGAAAAATCAGCGATGCAAAAAATCAGCTGATCATGCCCGAAATGTATCAAAACAGGTTTGTAAACAGCACACTTGATGATATTACGGCCCAGGTTTACCAGCGGTATCAGCTGAGACTTAAGCAGACCAACTCCATGGATTTTGATGATCTTTTGATTAAACCTGTTGAGCTGTTTAGCGAACATCCGGATGTACTTGATAAATATCAGGATAAATTCCGGTACATTTTGATTGATGAGTACCAGGATACAAATCATGCACAGTATAAAGTAACGTCTATGCTAGCTGAAAAATATCAGAATCTGTGTGTTGTCGGAGACGATGCCCAAAGCATCTATTCGTTCAGAGGAGCTGATATTTCCAATATCCTTAACTTTAAGTCGGATTACGACAGTGCCACACAGGTTCCTCTGGAGCAAAATTATCGCTCAACCCAAATGATTTTGCAGTGTGCCGACTCCATTATCAAAAAGAATACAAAGCAGCTCGAAAAAACCCTCTGGACTGATAATGACCCCGGTGACACAATAACCGTACTTGATAACTTTGATGAGCGCGACGAGGCAAACCGGGTAGTTAATCACATCAATAACCTGAAAATGCGGTATGGCTATCAAAACAATGACTTTGCCATTCTTTACAGAACAAACTACCAAAGCAGAATTTTTGAAGAATCGCTGAGACGCAAAAATATTGCCTATCAGCTTGTTGGCGGCCTCTCCTTCTATCAGCGAAAAGAGGTGAAAGATGTGCTTGCTTACTTAACACTGCTTGTAAACCCCGAAGATGAGCAGGCCCTGCTTCGAATTATTAATGAGCCGAGCCGGGGAATTGGGAATAAAACGCTGAATGATATTCTTAAAAAAGCCCGGAATGAGAACAAACGGGTATGGAATATTCTTGAAAATGTTGAAACTGCAGAGCTCTACAAACCCGCAAAATCAAGAATTGCGGAATTTGTGGATATGATATACGGCCTTAAACGAGATCTTGAAGGCGGAGCGTCTCTTCTCGAAGTAACAAAACAGCTGCTAAAAAGAAGCGGCTACTTAAAATCACTGATAGAGGAGAACAGCGCACAGTCACTTACGCGCAGAGATAACGTTTTAGAACTTCAAAATGCAATTGCATACTACCAACAGAGTAACAAGAACCCCAAGCTATCCACTTTTCTACAGGAAATTACGCTCATAACCGACACAGATAAATATGATGAATCGAAGCCTGCGGTTACACTTATGACTGTTCACGCATCCAAAGGCCTGGAATTTCCGGTTGTTTTTATCGTGGGGCTCGAAGAAAATCTGTTTCCAATGGGAGCCAGAAATGGGGAAGATCCTAATATTGAAGAGGAACGCCGGCTGTTCTATGTAGCCATAACCAGGGCAGAAAAACACCTCTTTTTCAGCCACAGTAAGATGCGATATAAATTTGGCGAAGAACAGCGCCAGGCACGGTCCAGATTCTTAAATGAAGTTGATCCGGGAGTTGTACGAACCGAAGCCGGTGCAACCATATCTCAAAAGAATGATGATTCTGCATCTATAAATGGTGATTACCAGGTTGATTACGACTGGAAAACACCCGTCCATTCGAAAAAACCATCCAATCAGGCAAGCTCTTACACTTACGAGTACGATGACGATCCCTTTCATGCCGGTGTTCAGGTACTGCACCCTACTTTTGGCCCCGGAAAGATTATACAGCGAAATGGATCAGGCAAAGATACCCGAGTCGTTGTATTTTTTAAGAACCGGGGACAAAAAACCCTGATGCTTCGCGCTGCCAAATTAAAGCCAATACATTAACAACCCACCATTTGAAACCGATCAGATATATATTCTGCACTCTTCTGCTATGTGTCATCTCTTTTTCTGCAGAAAGAATATCCGCTCAGATTATTCTTACTCCGCAAAATATGGGCCTGGGCGGAGGAGGAACGGCATACGTAACGGGTCCTGAAGCACTTTTTGTTAATCCTGCAAACCTCAGAATCAGAGAAAATGCTTACGGAGTTCGGTTGACGCTGCTAAACGGAGGGCTGTATTATGATGAACTCTTTCCGGAGACATTCGGTCTTGATCGGTTTACACGCTTTTTCGATATCAATCAGTTAAACTCTTCCAGTGTCGAACGTCGCCCGTTAACAAGCAACATATCGGATAATTTGATTGAAGGAAATTTTGGTGAACGGCAACAGACTAAAACAGTGATCCATCAGGGAGATCTTCACTGGTTTGGGCTAAAATGGGTAAGGCCCGAAAGAACCTATGCCATTGCTGCCCGTACCCGATTCGCTAACAAGTTTGAAGTAGGAAGAGGGCTTTTTACCACATCATCTTTTGATGAAGGAAGCACGATTTCACGCAATCAATTTTTTTCACACACAACTCAGGCACTACACGAAATTTCCTTCGGTTTTGGTGAATCCTTTACCTACCTGAACGGACAATATCCCGGTTTATCAGAATTCATAATAGGAATTGCACCAAAAGTGGTAATACCCGGATCTTATCAGGATGTTGAATACGACAGAGACTTCAGCTTTGAGCCGGAAGGCGGTAATTGGGAGAGTATCAGGGCCTTCAAACAGATATCGACCGGATCATTTTCAGAAACGGCCGATTCTTTTTTTAACAGTCCCGGAACAGTCCTTGATAGTCAATCGCCACCTCTTCTCAGTGATCTCCTGCGTCCTCAAGGGATCGGTTTTGGGCTTGATGCGGGCATTACCTATTTGATGACGCTGGGTGATGATTTGTCTGTACTGCGAGATGATAATAACCCAACTGAGAAATCACTCAGGCTTTCACTATCCATTACCGACCTTGGATTTGTAATTTATAACAGAGATGCCCTGCAATATGAATCAGAACCAGACAATATTGAACTTCCGGAATCACCACCTGTTTCAGATTTCATTTATGAAGGGATTCCGGAAGAGCACTATTCCTTTCTTGCACAGTTCGATGATTTCGCAGATCTGCGTGTTACTGAAAAGAGAGAATCAGGTTTTAAAGTGGGTTTGCCAACCTCTATGCAGGCCGGAGCCGTATTTCAATACAATCGGTTTAAAGCCGTTGGAGATATCAGCTATTCGATTATGGAAAGTGCTTTCACTCCACCCGGTTTGGCTGTATATACAGGGTTGGAACTGCGCCCGCTTGCCTATCTTCCGTTAAGAGCCGGAACGAGATTTGCGAAAGATATGCCAGGCTATTTCAGTTTTGGTGCAGGAATAGAAACAGATTTTATTCATCTTCACGGCTCTGTGATGATAAGAAACCGCGGAACAGGCTTCGAAAATGAATTACTTGGAATGTCTGCGCTTGGAATTTCATTTTATTTCTAAGGAATGTGTGTAAATATGCCCAACTGTCAGGGTTGGGAGTAAATATTGCAATTTGGCAGGTTTAAGATTCGGATCCTGACGTTATGAACGCTTCCTTATTTTTGGCTGAAGGTTTGTAGATATGCACCTGAAAGAAAAAAAGGTTTAATTTTTAATAGATATACATGATTGATCAACGATTTAGATTCCAGACGGCATTTGATGATCAGGACGATGGTTTTGATGATTTTGAACAAGCTATCCCTTTAATGAGTGAAGAGGAGGAAAAAAAGCTTACCGAATCAGAAATACCGGATAACCTACCTATACTTCCGCTTAAAAATACGGTTCTCTTCCCCGGAGTGGTCGTCCCTATAACGGTAGGCCGAGATCAGTCACTTGCACTGGTAAAGGAAGCTTATGAGAGCACAAAAACCATTGGGGTTGTTGCTCAAAAAGACGAAACGGTTGAAAATCCGGAAGAGAGTGATCTTTATAAGCTCGGAACTGTTGCCCAGATTCTAAAGCTTATAAAAATGCCGGATGGCAGTAAAAGTATTGTTATACAGGGTAAAAGTGTTTTCTCTATCAATGAGTTTACCCAAACAGATCCTTATTTCCGTGCAGATGTTGATCCTGTAAAACAAGCCATGGATATTACCGGTGTAGAACTCGATGCTTCCATCCGTTCTGTAAAGGAAACAGCCTCCAAGATTGTAAACTTATCGCCTAATATTCCTTCTGAAGCGTCCATCGCAATAAACAATATTTCGAGCCCCTCTTTTCTTCTGAATTTTATCTCTTCAAACCTTCAGGTTTCGATTTCAGATAAACAGGAGATCCTTGAAATCACTAAATTCTCCGACCGCCTTGAACGGGTGATGGAACATCTGAATAAAGAGCTTCAGGTTTTAAACCTGAGTGAAGAGATCCGTACCAAAGTTAAAACGGATATCGACGACCAGCAGAGAGATTTCTACCTCCGTCAGCAGATGAAGGCAATACAGGAAGCACTTGGAGAAGATAGCGAACAGCAGGATATAGCAAAATTAAGAGAACGTCTTAAAACCAAAAAAGGGATACCGGAAGAGGCTCAAAATGAGGCCGAAAAAGAGATACAACGGCTGGAGATGACCCCGAACTCTTCACCCAATTACGGAATAATTCACAGTTATGTTGAGTGGATTTTGGATCTGCCGTGGGGCGAATATTCCGAAGATAAACTCGACCTTAAACGAGCCCGGAAAATCCTCGACGAGGACCATTACGGCCTGGAAAAAGTTAAAAAACGCATTATTGAATATCTCGCCGTATTGAAGCTTAAAAGCGATATGAAAGCTCCTATTCTCTGCTTTTACGGCCCTCCGGGCGTAGGTAAAACATCTTTGGGTAAATCTATTGCCAGGGCTCTTAACCGCAAGTTTGAACGGTTTAGTCTTGGCGGCATACATGATGAAGCAGAAATTCGCGGTCATAGGCGTACCTATATCGGTGCACTCCCTGGGCGTATTCTTCGTTCCATGAAGAAAGCCGGCAAGGGTAATCCCGTTATGATGCTCGACGAAATTGACAAAGTTGGATCCGATTTCAGAGGAGATCCAACCTCTGCCCTGCTCGAAGTTCTTGACCCCGAGCAGAACGACTCCTTTACGGATAACTATCTTGAACTGGAGTACGACCTGTCTAAAGTGATGTTTATCGCTACGGCAAACAGCCTTGATACCATTCCCGCACCGCTTCGTGATCGAATGGAAATTATTAATATCAGCGGATATACTCAGGAAGAAAAAGTTCAAATTGCTAAAAAATACCTGATTCCGAAGCAAATTGAGGAAAACGGTCTTAGCAAAAAACAGATAAAAATTTCACAAGCTGCCGTTGAAAAAATTATTGACCAATACACCCGGGAATCCGGCGTTCGAAATCTGGAACGGGAGATTGGAAGCGTATGCCGTAGTGTGGCTTCCAAAATCGCCAGTGATGATGTTGAAAAAATGAGTGTTGGTGTAAATGACCTTGACGACATCCTTGGAAAACGAAAATTTTTCTCTGACGTAGCTGAACGCACAACCGTTCCCGGAGTGGCAACAGGTCTGGCATGGACACCCTACGGAGGCGACATCCTCTTTATTGAGGCCAGTGTCTCCAGGGGAACCGGTAAACTACACATCACCGGACAATTGGGCGACGTCATGAAAGAGTCGGCTATGCTCGCAATAAGCTATCTGCGGGCCCGCTACAAAGAATTAAATATTCCTGAGGAAGCGTTTAAATATTGGGACCTCCACATTCATGTGCCACAGGGAGCAGTTCCAAAAGACGGACCCTCCGCCGGGGTTGCGCTTCTGTCTGCCGTAGCCTCAATTTTTACTCAACGTAAAGTGAAAGGCACACTTGCCATGACAGGAGAAATTACCTTGCGAGGACTTGTTCTGCCTGTTGGCGGCATCAAGGAGAAAGTACTTGCTGCCAAGCGTGCCGGTATTGAAAAGGTGTTTCTACCCAAGAAAAATGAAAAAGACGTGGCAGAAATCGACCAGGATGTTATCGGTAATCTAAATGTAGAGTACCTGGAGCGTATGGAACCCATACTCGATCTGATCCTCGAAGACAAAGCCGTTGAAGATCCGGCACAGTTTTTCAGTGTCCCGGAATCTCATAAAAGACAGGTAACCAATAGTGACGGAAAAGACAGCAAGGAAGAGATGGCTGTGATGAGTTGATCGCCATTTAACTACAAAAAAATAATAAAACAGCCTCCTGTGCGAAAAACACAGGAGGCTGTTTTATATGATTAAGGAAGTGCTCTAATATTCAGAATCAGAGATTATGGTATAGTAAACAACTATTCCTGAAATGAGTCCTACTGAAGCTCCAAGGGTTGGGCCGTAAACTAGGCCTTGTTTTATCATGTCAAAAGCAGCACCGATACTTACGCCCAAGGATGTACCTATCCCCGCGCCAATCCCTAACCCTAATCCAATACAAAATGTTAAAGATCGATTTCTACTATCGGTCATACTTATCCTCATTTTATCGGTCTGATTTCAAAGCACTTCTTCAACAGGTGTGAATTCAAAATCGAAGGCGTTGGCTACGTCTTTGTAAACAACCATACCGTCAGCAATATTCAGGCCTTTTTGCAGCTCTTCATCCTCTTTGAGTGCCTGTTTCCAGCCTTTATTCGCAATATCAACTGCATAGGGTGTGGTTACGTTAGTGAGCCCAAGAGTTGATGTGTAGGGTACTGCACCAGGCATATTGGCCACACAATAGTGTACAACATCGTCAATCACATAAATCGGGTCAGCATGTGTAGTGGCTTTCGATGTTTCAAAACAACCACCCTGATCAATGGCTACATCAACCATTACCGTTCCCGGACGCATCAGCGAGAGCATATCTTTTCTGATTAGTTTTGGTGCTTTTGCCCCGGGAATAAGGACGGCACCAATAACAAGATCCGTTGTGGGTAACAGATTTCTGATCGCGTCTTCATTTGAGAAGAGTGTTGTAACGTTTTTGGGCATAACGTCATCCAAGTGGCGCAGCCTGGGCAGACTAAGGTCGAGTATGGTTGTATTGGCACCCATTCCTGCCGCTATTTTTGCAGCGTTCACACCCACAACTCCTCCACCAAGCACAATAACATTTGCAGGTGGCACGCCGGGAATCCCTCCCATTAATACACCTCTGCCACCAGTAGCCTTTTCAAGATATTTGGCACCTTCCTGAGCTGCCATACGCCCGGCCACTTCACTCATTGGCGTTAATAGCGGGAGTGAATGGTCTTTTTTCTCCACCGTTTCGTAGGCTATCGCAATACATTTCGACTCAATGACTGCCTCGGTAAGTTCACGACTGGCTGCAAAGTGAAAATACGTGAAAATGATCTGCCCTTCGCGCATCCGGGAATACTCCTCAGCAATAGGCTCTTTTACCTTCATAATCATTTCGGCATTCGCCCATACCTCTTCAACATCATCTACTATCACGGCACCGTTCGATTCATACATATCGTCTGTAAAACCGCTTCCAAGACCCGCTCCTTTTTGGATATGCACCTCATGTCCATTCCGTTTTAGCTGTAGTACGCCGCCCGGTTGCAGTGAAACTCTGTTCTCATGTGTTTTGATCTCTTTTGGCACTCCAATAATCATAATATCGACATCATTTTTAATTCAAAATTTCGGCAGAAAGGTAGTAAACTTTAACCGATTATTTAGTATGGTAAGGTTCTCGTTTTGTTAAAAAATTTTCTCTCTCTGGAACTTATAAATTGCAATCATTTTCAATTTAAAAAAGAACTATTTGGAACATGTAATTTTTAATTTCTCAGATATCTACACGCACTCTGTACTTCAAAATATCATTTTTCAGGTATTCTAATAGCTTTCTTTTTGATGATATTCTCCTTTGACGTTAAAAAGCACATTAAAGTAATTCAAAAAAGCGAATGAATGGAGGTTATTAATTATTCACGGTTCTGCCTATCTTAACAATCTGTAAACAAGTTCAGATTTAAGGTACTATGAAGCGTCTGTCATTTATTTTTTCGGGTCTGCTGCTATTACTTTTTGCGGGATCCTGCAGCTATTTTTTAACGTCGGTGGAACCGGATACAGTAACACATGGATTTGTTCAGGGGGTAACACCTGCAAACGCATCTATATTTTCGGAGCGTTCATATCCTATCATAAAGGCCGACTGGCCCGGACCCGGCGGTAATAAATTCTGGCTGGGTGTAAATCTTGGAGCAACCACCCGTCCCGAAACCTCCGTCGATGATTCCCCTTCAAGCGCGGGATGGTACTTTCAGTTCAACAGAAAACAGGCGTTTCACCATAATGGTGAGATTTTGACACCGCAATGGCGGCTTCAGGCCATTGAAGAAGATGGATCGTGGGAACTCAGGAATGATCCCTGCCGAATACTGCTCGGAGAAACGTGGAGGCTTCCTACAATTGAAGAATTGCGGGCATTTCGCGAAGCACCTACCTCAGATGGTGGAATGGGGGAAGGTAATCGTACATCTGCATTTAACTCAGAATTAAGGCTACATGCCGCAGGAGAGCTCCAGACCTTTGACGGGGAACTGCGTTTCCGAGGCGAGAGGGGCCGATACTGGGCCAGCGATCAGTTTGATCCGAAGAGAGGCGAAGTTCTTGGCTTTGAAGATGCAAGCAGTACCTTTGCCAGCAATAAAGCCTTTGGAAGACCGGTGCGCTGTATAAAAGATTAGCCATTATTTGCTTACTCAAAAATGTAGATTTCAGGCTCAGAAAAAATATCCCGAAGCCCAAACCAGTAGCCTGTATACGATCGCATACCATCCAGTTTTTCTCCTGTTAAAGGTCCCGAAACGGCCTCTCCAAAGAGATCCCAGCGTGTGCCGTCGGGCGTTTCAAGAATCACAGGCAACCCGCTTTTCACTGCTTTAAAGCCCCGGTCGTGTGCAGCCTCAAAACTCACCGCAAACAGATCATCACGGCTGCCTGCAATAATGATCTCTTTCCCATCGAAGGTATCTTCTACAAGTTCCAAATCCTCATCAAATTGTTTGAGCTCATAAACACGGATATCAGAATTTTCGTCCAGATTTCCCTCTGGAAACAGAGCGTGAACTCTCGATTTTGACTGTAATCTTGTATCAAGACGGTTTTTAGGTGGGAAAATGAAAATATCATGCTTCTCCTCATACTCTTTTCCATAGGCCCACGAGTTATAATCCCGGTCAAATCCGGTATTAGTCGAAAGTACTTTTGACTGCGGATAGATCTCCTTCCACGTCTTCCATGCAACTTCCACTACCTGATCTATGAGCCGGGTACTCTCGCCTATTCGCTCCCCGTTTACAGAGCGCATCAGCATTTGAGACCATAAGCTTTCCGTATTCCGGTCGTAAGCTACAAGATTGTTTCTGTAGAGCAGCCCCGATGTGCCAAACTCACTCCGGCTGTCCCAGACGATACCCGTTGCCGTAAGTGGACAATACGTTACAGAAAATGTTCGACCATCTACATCATCGTTCACCACCTCATGCCAGTCCATAATTTGTATAGGATAGGCAAAAATCTCATCGAATATTTTAACACCCAAAACCCTTCTCTCGTCAGACAGATAGTCTGCCTCACTTGCAGGTATATAGACTGGATCATCAATAGAGGGAATGCCGTCCTGACCGGGCCCGCCGTCAATAATTTCATGCTCAGCTATGAGCCAGGTAAGTTCTCCGTCAAGAATATTTATATCTCTGTTGGAACTGGACGTAGATGAGCTGCATGCGGCAAAGTTGAAAACCAATAGCATCAAAGCTAAGGATGAGAAGTAATATGGCTTCTGAGGATCAGATTGCATAAGTGGGTTGGTTTTAATGCCTTTTTTTATGGTAGCAAATCCACTCCTCTGAAACGGTAACGTTTTTATAAACTTATTAACGCTAATCAACGAACTCCACCCTGCTTTACAGGCTTGATTCGGCAATGGCTTCTGCTGCGAGCATACCGTTTGTCCATGCGGCCTGGAAGTTAAAACC
>DATGBT010000217.1:0-4158 GCA_035312505.1 Balneolaceae bacterium
TTTTGAAAGTAAAAGGGGAGGGGGAAATATCAATCACACTGCCCACATTACCGGTGCAGCCTGGGGCATATTGTATATGATTTTATTTGTGCCCAATAGTATCGATCATATCCTCACAATTTTTGGGCTGATGTAAAAAAAACCGTTCAAGTTTTTGAACGGGCCTGAATTAAATATTACGATTTTAGAAAGTGATCAGCCGTTATCAGCTCTGAACTGCTTCATAAATGATGCGAGTGCTTTTACACTTTCCAATTCACAGGCATTATAAATGCTCGCTCTTATGCCGCCAACACTTCGGTGGCCTTTCAGATTAACAAGGTCATTTTCTGCGGCTTTGGCAAGAAATTCAGTTTCAAGTTCCTCAGATTGCAATCTGAACGTAACGTTCATTTTAGACCTGGAGCCTTTATCAACTGTACCGCGATAAAAATCATCTTTGTCAATTTCTGAGTAGAGCAGATTTGCTTTTTCGGTATTAAAAGATTCGAAATAGCTTAGGCCGCCTTTTTCCTGAATCCATTCTAAAACATAGTTCACAAAGTAAACGGCAAATACAGGAGGGGTATTAAATACCTTCTCGAGATGTGTTTTATAATTCAAAATGGTTGGAATTGGGGTCCGTTTTTGATTTTTCATAAACGAAGTCCTGATCATCACAACGGTTACACCGGCAGGGCCGAGGTTTTTCTGTGCCCCTGCATAAATCAATCCATATTTATCGAGATCGATGGGTCGCGAAAGAAAGTCTGATGATGCATCACAAACAAGCAGAGAACCTCCTGTTTCGGGCTCTGAGGGAAATTGTGTCCCAAAAATAGTGTTATTGCTGGTTATGTGGGTATAAACAGCGTTTCCCGAAAACTGAAGTTCGTCGGCAGCGGGAATTCGTGCGTAATCCTCGTCTTTGCTTGAAAATGGGACATGAACATTTCCAAAGAGTTTTGCTTCTTTAATGGCTTTTGCAGACCATGCTCCGGTATCTATATAGTCTGCAGGCTGCCCCTCGGACAAGAAGTTTTGGGGTACCATCATAAACTGGCTGCTTGCGCCTCCCTGCAAAAACAAAACTTCCCAGTCATCACCGGCACCGGTGATATCTTTTAGCCGGTTCACGGCCTGCTCATTAATTTTCTTGTATTCGGCACTTCGGTGGCTCATCTCTATAATTGAAGCGCCTTTATTATTGTAGTTGGTAAGCTCTTTCTGAGCTTTTTCTAAAACGCTGAGCGGAAGTGTTGCGGGTCCTGCACTAAAATTATGTACTCTTTTCATAATGTTTAAAATGTGTGAATGATAAATCCGGATTTTATTTTAGGTTCGAACCATGTTGATTTGGGCGGCATGAGTTCCCCTTCATCCGATACATCAACTAGTTCTTGTATGCTGGTGGGATACATGCTTATCGCTAGTTCATAGTCACCGTTCTTAACAAGTTTTTCAAGCTCTTCAGTACCCCGAATACCTCCAACAAAATTAATTCGTTTGTCGGTTCTGGGATTTTCAATTCCAAAAATGGGTTTTAATATGTGATTCTGAAGCCTGGCCACATCCAAACCCGAAACCACGTCACTGTTTTCTGGTTTCGGCAGCCCAAGTGTCCACCATTGGCCATCATAATAGATGGAGATATCTCCTTTTTCCTCAGGGGATTTTTGATCGGTTGGTGTAAGTCCAAGTTCTTCCAGAGCGATGATATTCTCTTCTGTAACGGACTTTATAACCCGATTGTAGGGTAAAATTTTCATCTGATTCATTGGAAACAGAACCACCGGAAAGTAATCAAACTCCGACTCACCGGGAAAACTGCTGTTCAGTTTTCTCATCTGCTCTGCCACCCGAGATGCACTTTTACAGCGGTGGTGCCCGTCAGCTACATAAAAATTTGGAATGTTAGCGAAGCCTTCGACAAAATCAGCGGTTGAGTAGGTCTTCCAAATCCTGTGAATTACACCCGATTCACTTGTATGTTCAATGGTTGGTGGCTGCGTAAGCGTTGTTTTTTCAATTAAAAACGCGATATCCACCGAATCGTCAAACGTAAGCATAACAGGTTCGGCATGCGCCTGCTGGGTAATGATGTGGCGGGTTCTGTCGTCTTCCTTATCCGGACGTGTCAACTCGTGTTTTAAAATCACATCATTATCGTAGTCTTCGACCGAGGCACATGTAAAAACACCGGTTTGAAGATGATTTTGAGTTTCGAGCTGGTAGATATAAATGGCAGGTTTCTCGTCCTGCACAAATATGCCTGATTTTAGCAGTTTTTTAAGGTTTTCAGTTCCTTTTTCGTAAACCTCGTCTGCGTAGAACGGCGTGTTTTCGGGAAGATCGATTTCCGGCCTTATTACATGCAGAAAACTGTTTGGTTTACCTTTTGCCAGCTCTTTTGCTTCTGCTGTACTGATAACATCGTAGGGCGGGCAGGATACTTCATCAGCTTTTTCTGCTTTAGGTAGCCAGCCTTTGAATGGATGAATGGTTGCCATTAAAAAAGTGTGTTCGTTTGCTTATTTTATAGTTCGTAAGCTTAAGTATACAAACTCTTTTGCTTTTCATTGTAATGAAATCAACATTTAAAATTTCGGAAACCTATGGCAAATAATGAATCATCAAACAGCGGAAAGTTTAATGAGGATCAGCAGCAACAGCTTCTTTTTATGATGCTAATTCAGCAGCACGAACAGATCGCTATGATGGGGCTTGGCAAGCAAAAAAATCCTGCAAACGATAAAATAGAGCGAGATTTAAAATCAGCAAAGTATGCAATCGATACGCTTGTGATGCTGGAAAAATTCACGGCTGGAAATTTACCAAAAGAATTATCGGGTTACCTGCAGCAGACGCTGAACACACTGCGTTTAAATTATGCTGATGAGAAGAAAAAAGAGTCTCAGGATAAATCAGACAAAAGTGAGTAGTTCTCCCGAGCCCTGTATTGCAGCCGGCGGCGTTGTGCTAAACAGCGACGCCGGTACGATATTACTCATTAAAAGAAATGGCGTTTGGGATCTGCCCAAAGGAAAACTGGAAGAGGGAGAGTCGATTCCCGAATGTGCTGTTCGTGAAGTGGAGGAAGAGACAGGGTTGAAAGACCTGAAAATCATTTCTTCACTTTGTGAAACGTATCATGAGTATAAAGAAGATGGTAAACTGATAGGAAAAACTACCTATTGGTATTTAATGAATGGAGAAGATATCCAGAAACAGGTATTAACACCCCAAACGGAGGAAGGAATTACTGAGCTGATCTGGAGAGAGATAGACAGCAGCAGTGAATTACTTGGGTATGAGAATCTGAAAGATGTAATAGCTGCTCTAAAAGACAGGTTGGCATAAAAAAAGCGTAACCTTTAGTGAGGTTACGCTTTTAATGGAATTACTTTCTAAGAGTAGTTGCAATTAATTTTGCAGCCTGAAAAAGATCGGCAGACTATACTGTACTCTTACAGGGCGACCACGCTGCATTCCTGGCTTGAACTGAGCCTGACTTACAACCCGAAGTGCCTCTTCGTCAGCTCCTCCGCCAATACCACGCATAACACGGGGATTTTCGACCTGACCCTGCTCATTCACAATAAACTGAATAAATACACGACCTTCGATACCAGCTCTTCGTGCCATTTCAGGATATCGTATTTTACTTTGAAGCTCTCCGAGACCTCCAATAAGTTCAGGCATTTCCTCAACAACTACGAAAAAGTCTTCTTCCTCTTCTTCCTCAGCCGGAGGTGGTGGGGGTGGCATGTCCAAAGTACCACCTAAATCCAAATCGCCGCCAATATCAATATCCACGTCTTCAATTATTTCATCATTGGGAACTTCAACCGGTACCGGTTGCTTTGGTGGCGGTGGAGGCGTTTCAATTTGCCGGGTCTGGATAATTTCTTCCATTTCGACAACTTCTTGCTCATCCAGCACTACTTCTTCCGGTCCCTGGGAAGTAAGATCAAGCCGTACGGCAACAATTAAGATTACTAGAGTGATTAAAAGGCCGATTTCAAGAAATACTGTGTGATAATTTCTTAAATCCGCATCGGGTTTTTTACGTTCAATCATGGAGTATTGATTTAGCTTATTGTGAATACGTTGTGAAGTATACCTTTTTTAGAACTAATTATCCAACGTAAAAAAACGCTTAATTGTATAAAAGAATCT
>DATGBT010000218.1:0-4984 GCA_035312505.1 Balneolaceae bacterium
AATGCTTTGGAATACCGGAAATTTAATCAGAAAGCTGAAACGCCGGCTTACTGCTTATTGTCCGCAATGCGATGCCCGGACTTGGTCGCCCGTCATGAAATCGGAAAGCTTTAAGCTAGGTGGTAAAACAGTAGGCGGACAAGAAGCATGGTTGTGCAGGGAGTGTAACTATTCCAGGCTATTGGATGCAGATTCCGATGTTTTCTTCACTGAACCGAACTGATTTATCAGCGAAAAGATAACTTTAATGATGAAGAGAGGTATCTTTATCGGCCGAGATATCCAGATCCTTTATAACGCCGGTTTCAAGATCGTACATCCATCCGTGAACAAAAAGATCGCGGCCCGTTGACCACTCACTCTGAACAAAAGGGTTATCACAAACGTGATGCACCTGCTGCATTACATTAAGCTCTGAGAGCAGGTTGGCTTTTTCAAGCTGTGTTTTAGCTTTGTCAAGTTCTTTTTGGTGCAGCTGTGCCAGCTCGCGAATATTATTGAGCCAGTTATCTATGAGTCCAAGTCTGTCGTGGGTTAGAGCTGCGTTTATACCACCACAGCCATAGTGGCCACACACAATAATGTGTTTAACTTTCAAAATTTCAACAGCATACTGCAAAACAGACTGGCAGTTTAAATCGGAGTGAAGTACCAGATTTGCAATATTTCGATGTACAAAAATATCGCCGGGATTTTGTTTTACAACCATGGTCTCGGGCACTCTGCTGTCGGAACATCCAATCCATAAATAATCGGGGTGCTGGTCGCGGGAGAGTTCATTAAAAAAAGAGGGTTCCTCAGACTTGACTCTATCGGCCCAGGATTTGTTGAAGTTTAATAAGAGATCGGGCTTTTTTATTGACATAACAATCTATTCTGCCATTTAAAATGGTGCTATATATATTTATCTCCCCGTACTACATTAACTGTCTGGGTATAGGCGATAACAGCGTAATTCTCGAAATAGTGATCTGAAATCGCCTGAATAATACGATCGGCTGACGATGAACTGACCACTGTTTCAATCTTCACGTTTTTCCCTTCCCATTCACTTGCCCTGATTCCTCTTGATCCTTCCCCTGAAACGTCCGTCAGAGTATATCCTTTGGCACTGTTTTTTTTGATGATGTCGATGATATCATCTTTCAGAAAACGTTCTGAAATAATGGTCACATTTTGAAGCTCTACAAGTTCCATAATTACCCCGTGATGAGTACAGTTAAATAGTAGTATAATGGAATTCCCAATGTAATGTTAAAGGGAAATGTAATACCTAGTGATGCAGTAAGATAAATAGATGGGCTAGCTTTAGGAAGTGCAATTCGCACAGCGGCCGGGGCGGCGATGTAGGAAGCGCTTGAGGTCATTGTCGCCAGTACCGTAATACCTGCTGTACTGAGGCCCGCCCAATAACCAAAATAGATAGCAAGAACAGCGTGGAGGATGGGCACAAAAACCCCGAAAAATATGATAAAAGCGCCTACTTTTTTAAGGTCCCGAAACCGGCTTGCAGTCGTCATTCCAAGTTCTAAAAGAAACAGAAACAGAGCTCCCTGAAAACCACTTACAAAAAAGGGTGATACAGGCCCAAATTTTTCCGGACCTGCAATATATCCAATAATAACACCGCCAATCAGCAGGAAGATACTGCTGCCCGTTACAACTTCATGGAGTGCTTTACCCAGAGAGGCAACGTTTTTACTTACTGCAATGGGAATCATGAGAGCGACAATAATTCCGGGAATTTCGAGAAGTGCAAGAAGCGTGGGCATATAGCCTTCGGGCTGCATGCCCTTATCTTCCATAAAGCTGATGGCTACAAGAAAGGTCACCATGGATACTGAACCGTAGTGCGCTGCCAAGCCTGCCGAGTTGCTCATATCAAGTTTTCGGATGTAGCGGATAATAACAAATGCGG
This sequence comes from Balneolaceae bacterium, assembly GCA_035312505.1. Classification (GTDB taxonomy): domain Bacteria; phylum Bacteroidota; class Rhodothermia; order Balneolales; family Balneolaceae; genus Rhodohalobacter. Next base: position 1,919 of record DATGBT010000218.1, read on the forward strand.
TGAGCGGGGTGATGATTCCCAGAGCAAGTGTGGCAGTTGCCGGAAGCAGGAATACAGAAAATGTGGTTTTACTCAGCTCAACTCCACCTTTTAACCCAATGGCGAGCAACAGGTAAATTGAGATAGACTGGTAAAGAGGCCTTGGAAATTCAAGGTCGCTTTTTACAAATTTCGATGCAATCCCAAGTACAAAGGCCAATACAACCGGCGAGGAAAAGTTTGAGAGTATAGATTCCATAATTTGATACTGAAACAAAACTCACCCTGCCATTCAACCGATGACTGCTGATAAATGAGTCTCGCTTAGTGGTTGATTATTTAGTTAAATAGAGATTCTTAAACTCGTAAGGCTTTTTGAAGTGATCGTCATTGAAATCTTCCATAAAGTAGATGCTCTCACCGGTTGATTTCATTTCGGGGCCAAGTTCCTTTTTCACTTCAGGAAATTTATCAAAAGGAAAAACCGGCTCTTTAATTGCCCAGCAAGTCAGTTTTGATTCCAGGTCAAAATCTTTGAGCTTGGCTCCAAGCATTACTTTTACGCCGATTTTCGCTTCGGGACGCTGAGTGGCCTTGGCTAAAAAGGGTATTGTACGAGTGGTACGCGGATTCGCTTCCAGTACATACACGACCTCATCCTTAACAGCGTACTGAACATTCAGAAATCCTAAGATGCCCATATTTGAGGCAATTTTTTCCTGGTACTCTTTAATCGTTTTGATCACCTCATCACTCAAGCTATACGGAGGAAGAACGGCCGTAGAATCTCCGGAGTGAACTCCTGCCGGTTCGATATGCTGCATAATACCGGCAATGTGGAGCTGTTCCCCGTCATAAACCGAGTCTACATCCACCTCAATCGCGTTGTCGAGGTATTTATCAATCAAAAAGTCGTTCTCGGGGTGAGTTTCAAGAATTTTCTCTACGAACGATTTTAATTCATCACGTTTAATCGCAATTCTCATACCCTGTCCTCCCAGTACATAGCTGGGTCTAATGAGAACAGGGTAGCCGATCCTGTCTGCAATGTCCAGCGCATCATCCACATTTCTGGCCGTTCCATAAGCGGGAAATGGGATATCCATCCTCTTCAGAAATTTCGAAAATTCCCCCCTGTCTTCTGCAAAATCAATCATTTCGAAGTCGGTGCCAAAGATATTGATGCCGGACTCAACAAATCGTTTACCCAGTTTAAGCGCTGTTTGTCCGCCAACCTGCAGAATTACCCCTTCCGGTTTTTCGTGTTCGTAAATATCGAGTACACGTTCCCAGAATACCGGTTCGAAATAGAGCTTGTCGGCAATATCGAAATCGGTGGATACGGTTTCGGGATTACAGTTAACCATTATCGCTTCGTACCCCATCTCCTGTACGGCAAGTACTGCGTGTACACAGGAGTAGTCGAACTCAATTCCCTGGCCAATTCTGTTAGGCCCGCTTCCGAGAATCATTATGCTCTTGCGGTCGGTAACCTCGCTCTCATTTTCATTTTCATATGAAGAGTAGTAGTAGGGAGTTTCTGCAGGAAACTCTGCCGCACAGGTATCCACAAGTTTAAAACTCGGTTTGAGACCTATTCCCAGTCTCTTGTTGCGCACATCGTCTTCAGTTACTTTTTCCCCACTCTTGCTCAGCAGCCACGCAATTTGAACATCAGAAAAACCGGCACGTTTAATTTCATAAAAATGCTCTTTGGTCAGCGAGTCCAGTGTTTCGCCTTCTGTTCGGTTTTCGAGGCTCACCATGTAGCGGATCTGCTGCAAAAACCAGGGATCCACTTTTGTTATATCGGCAATTTCTTCGACGGATGCACCTAACTTAAAAGCGTTCCGAATATGCAGTGTGCGGTCCCAGTAAGGTTTTATCAATCGCTCCCGTACAGTCTTTCGGTCAGGGTCGGCATAGCCATCGGCGCCGAGCCCCGAACGGCCGATCTCCAGTGATTGCCACGCTTTATTCAATGCTTCGGGAAAGGTTCTCCCTATCGACATCACTTCTCCAACGGCTTTCATCTGCGTGGTAAGCTCTTCATCTACATTTGTGAATTTGTCAAAATTAAACCGCGGAATCTTTACAACCACATAATCAATTGAGGGTTCAAAACAGGCTGAAGAAACCTGGGTAATTGGATTTGGCAGCTCATCCAGCGTATACCCTACCGCCAGTTTCGTCGCAATTTTTGCAATGGGATATCCTGTTGCTTTTGATGCAAGCGCCGACGAACGACTCACTCTGGGATTAATTTCGATGGCTACCAGTCGATCACTGCCCGGCTCTATAGCAAACTGCACATTACATCCGCCTGCAAATTCGCCGATGGAACGCATCATTTTGATAGCGGCATCACGCATCATCTGGTACTGCTTGTCGGTGAGTGTTTGTGTTGGGGCAACGGTTACCGAGTCGCCTGTGTGTACGCCCATTGGGTCGAGATTCTCAATCGGGCAGACAATTACCACGTTGTCGTTGTCGTCGCGGAGCAGTTCCAGCTCGAACTCTTTCCAGCCAAAAATACTCTCTTCAATGAGCACCTGGTGCACGGGGCTCATCTCAAGTCCGCGCATAACCTTGCGTTCGAATTCATCCTCATTCCAGACAATTCCGCCGCCGGTACCTCCCAAAGTAAACGACGGTCGGATCACGATGGGCAGTCCGCCCAGTTCTTCCGTAATTTCTTTGGCATCGAGCATGGAGTTGGCTGTTCGGCTGCGGCACTGTTCAATCCCGATCTCCTCCATTAAGTCACGGAAAAGCTGGCGATCTTCGGTAATGTCAACCGCATCCATGTTTACGCCAATAATTTTAATACCGTTATCTTTGAAAAATCCTTCGTGCTGAAGGTCCCTGGCAAGATTGAGCGCTGTTTGTCCGCCCATAGTCGGCAGAACCGCATCGGGTTTCTCCTTTTCCACAATCTCTTTAATCGATTCGGTGGTCAGCGGTTTCAGGTAGATGGCATCTGCCATCATCGGGTCCGTCATAATAGTTGCCGGATTCGAGTTAATTAACACAACTTCGTATCCCTCTTCCTTCAAAGACCGGCAGGCTTGTGTGCCGGAATAATCG
>DATGBT010000219.1:0-13859 GCA_035312505.1 Balneolaceae bacterium
TAAGAGATAAGCTGGTTCTCACGCTAAATGGAGAAAAAGTCTGGATTTTTCACGGTGATATTTTTGATATAACGATGAAACACAGCAAGTGGATCGCCAAAATGGGAGGAAAAGGCTACGACCTGCTTATTATGCTGAACCGAGCCATCAATAAAATGTTACTAAGCATTGGAAAAAACAAAATATCACTCTCCAAACAGATCAAAGACAGTGTAAAAAAAGCGGTTCGCTTCATAGAGGATTTCGAGACAACTGCCATGAACATCGCCATAGACCAGGGATACGACTACGTAATTTGCGGGCACATTCATCAGCCAAAAATTCGGGGTTACGAAAATAGTAAAGGATCTGTGATTTATATGAATTCAGGAGACTGGGTCGAAAACCTAACTGCCCTTGAGTATGATGGTGAGGAGTGGTCGATGTATAAATACAGCGATGAAGATTTCGTAGCCGGTGAAAGGATCGAAAAAATAATTGGTAAAAGCCGAAAAAACCTTAAAGTGCGCACTTAATGAGAATACTTTACGGTATACAGGGAACCGGGCATGGTCATATCAGCCGCGCTCGCGAAATCCTTCCGCTATTATCAAATAATGCAGAAGTAGATGTTCTTTTAAGTGGCTATAACTGCAAAATGTCGCTTGAGAACGTTCGTGTGATGAAAAAACGCGGAATCAGCCTTGCCTATAGTAACACTGGCCGCGTTTCTCTTATGAAGACAATCAGAAATCTGAAACCAATCACCTTTCTTAACGATGTGAAACAGCTACAACCGCACTCTTACGACATGGTGATTTCTGATTTTGAGCCTGTTTCGGCCTGGGCAGCATACAGAGCGGGTGTTCCTTCACTGGCACTAAGTCATCAGGCTTCATTTATTTCTGAGTTTAGTCCACGCCCAGACCGGCGGTCAATATTTGCTGAACAGGTTTTGAAGAATTTTGCTCCGTGTAAATCCGCATTAGGTTTTCACTTTCGCAGATACGACAGTTTTGTAGAGCCGCCAATTATTCGTTCAGAGATTCTCAATCTGAACCCGGAATCGGGGAATCATGTAACGGTATACCTTCCCGCTTTTCATCATGAAAACTAATTCCACATCTTAAAAAATTAAAAACTACAGACTGGCACATCTTTTCTCCATCCTGCAGCAGAAATTTAGAGGATACCAATATCTTGGTGAACCCTGTTAACAATGCCGGATTTTTAAATAGTCTTGAAACCTGCCGGGGAGTTCTTACAAGTGGCGGCTTTGAAACTTGTGCCGAGGCAATGTATTTGAGAAAAAAGCTGATGGTTCTTCCCATTCAAAACCAGTATGAACAGCTCTGTAATGCTGCCGCACTGCAACAGATGGGAATTAGCGTTGTTTCTAAAGTAACAGAGGAGTTTTCAAATAGATTAGAAGAGTGGTTACATACAGCAAATGTTCGCAAATTAACGGACATTACCGACACAGAAAATCTTCTGAATATAATTATGAAATACGCCGGTAGAAAGAATTCGCCAACACAGCCAGTTTACGAATCATTTTGAGTGATAACCGGCAAATATTTTTCAGCGATAGTATGCAAGTGATGCTGCTCGTGTCCTGCGGCTACATAGGCCATTGCTCGTACGGAAAACGTTGAGTTGTTTACCGTACCGGCTCTTTGTGACTCTTTTTCATTAAAACTTTCAAACAGTGATTTACTATACTCTCTTGTAATATTGTACTGGTTTTTGAGGCTGCTAAGGCTGAACCGGTCAAAGCCGGCGTTTTCCAAATAAATATTGTGGTCGTACCCTTTTATAACTTCCTCTCCCCTTGCCACGGCCAATGCCCGGTAACAAAAAATCCTCTCCGTGTCCATCATATGGCCAAAAACCTCTTTTAGCGACCATTTACCAGGCTGATACCGGGTGAGGGCTTCATCGTCAGTAAGGTTGTTCATCAGCGTCAGAACATCTTTCAATCCACTGTCCCATAAATTCTTTATCGGAATTCCATTCACTAAATCAACATACCTGCTATAATAACTGCCGAACTCGCTGCTGCCTATTTCCATTATTTTTATGTTCATGATACAAAAAAGGCTCTGAAAAAATCAGAGCCTTTTTACGTAATTCTTTTTTAGGAATTGGTGTGCCCCTTATTCTATCGAGTGCGTAGATATCGTTGTTACGCTGGTCACTTCATCATCAGTGTATACTGTTGTTTCGTAAGGAACCATAACACCGTCTGCTTCTGTCCAGTTTGTAGAAACCAATTTTATGGTAGAGTTTCCACCTATCTGAGGGTTAAACTGTCTGTAGGTTGTTACCTCGGGTAGTCCGGTTTCAGGATCAAGATAGAGGTTTAGAATCGTTTCATCATTGATCCGGACGTGAGCATACGATTCGCCATCCATATCTGCCATTCCCATATACTCCGCATCCAGAGATTCCCGGTTTATAGCGAGATAGATGTGACTTCTGTAAAACTCTGCAAGCACCTGGTCGCGCTGTGCGGGTGGCATTGGCATCTCATTGCCTCCCATTACCATCGTGCCTTCACCATCTTCAATAATCATGGTTACGTTCGCCATTGGTGTTTGCACCTCAGAAACCAGCGTTTCGTTTGCAAAATCAGCCGTCTGTTTTATATTCAGCGTCATTGCACCCTGCGGAGTGTTCACTTCATTGGCAGCTTCGAATATAAATTCGCCATCAATACCACCGGCTGGAAGAACAGCCGTCGCCATTCTCTCCATCCACTCTGTACCTGAAGCCCGATCACCGGCAACAACTTCTTCATCATCACCCGGCTGCGGTATGGTAATATCGATTTCATTTACATCACCAAATTGATCAAGCTGATCTCCGATTTCTTCTCCGTTACCCACAACCAATATCTGAAGATTCTCTGGTTGCATGTATTGCTGGGCAGCTTGCTGTACATCTTCAATCGTTACCTGCTGAATTTCTTCAACCAGTCTCTCGAAGGTGTCATCAGGTAATCCGGCATAATCAAAACTCATTTGCTCATTAAGTACACTTGCGCGGCTGTCGTATTCAAATACCAACGAATTCAAGAATCTGTCTTTTGTGTCGCTGAGTTCCTTCTCGGTTATCGGCTCATTTTGAAGGCGTTCGATCTGACCAATAATAGCATTGATAGCCTCAGCTGTGGTTTCGCTTTGTGTCATTACGCCGGCATAGAACATACCCGGGAAAAAATTACCGCTTCCGTATTGGCCAAAAACCGAATATGCCAATCCCATCTGGCTGCGAACTACCTGCATCAGTCTTCCGGAGAATCCATCACTTAACACCCGATTCAACACCTGTATTTTTGCGTAGTCAGGATTTTCTCTCAAACCACCAATATGCCCCATCATTACAAAGCTTTGATTTACATCACTTTTATCAACAAAGTTGATGGTATTTACAAACTCGTAATTTATATCGGGAAACGTTAGTTCAAGCTCATTGCCGGCCGGAATGTCCTCAAATGCGTTTGAAAGCATCTGTTTCATCTCTTCCATCTCAAAATCTCCAATCACGCCAATCATCATGTTTTCGCCTACAAAGGATTTCTCGTGAAAATCCACGAGGTCTTCGCGGGTGATATTATCAATGGTCTCGTACTCTGTGGTTCTGGCATAAACAGATTCCGGCCCATATATCAGTTTTTGAAACTCTCTGATTCCAATTGGCAGTGTTTCATCATTTCTCCGGGAAATGGCTGTTTTTTGTTGTGTTTTAGCCAGTTCTATTCTGTCTTCCGGAAAAGCAGGATTTTGCAATAAGTCTATATAAACAGGTAGTAGATCTTCAAAATCTTCTTTCAGAACGTTCATAGATGCCGATCCTGATGTGAGTCCAATACCGGTCTCCATACGGGCTGCCCGGTCTTCAAGAAGTTCGTTCAATTCATCTCCGGTAATCGAAGTTGTTCCACCGGAACGTATTACCGTTCCTGCTATGGATTGTAATCCCGCTTTTTCTTTTGGGATAAGCACACCGCCCGTTCTCACCAGGGCACGCAGATTAATCAGCGGTAGTTCATCATCTTCTACCAGGTAGAACCTTATTCCATTTTCCAGTTCAAAAAATTCTACATCCGGTTTTTCAAAGCTGTTGAGCTCCGGATACTCAATTTCATCCCAACTCTTCTGAGCAAAAGCCGGTATCGCCAGTAAAGTGGTAAAAAATATCAATAGTAAACTTTTTAATATCGTTTGCATAACTGTTTCCTCTTAATTTCCTGATTGATTTTCGGTGACTTCACTTTCAGAAGATTTATTGACAATCTTACCAACTGTGCGGTTTTGTTTATCCAGGTAGAGGTTTGCCACCCGCTGGATATCTTCAACTGTCACATTTTCTAAATCATTGATTCTGGTAAATAATCTTCTCCAGTCCCCTTGCTGTCCGTGAGTTCGTGCCAAACTCATGGCAAGGCCCATGTTTGAATTCAACCCTCTCACTAAATTGGCTTTTGCATTTGTTATAGCGCGGTCGAGCTCTTGTTGAGTAACTCCTTCGCTTTTTACCTTTTCAATCTCATCGTAAATAGCTGTTTCAAGAGTATCCACTGAGACTCCCTGGTTCGGCAACCCAAACGCTATAAACAGTGATTGATATTTTGACCCCGGAAAACCTACGGCCGTTTGAGCAGCAAGAGCTATTTGTTCATCCTGTACAAGTGTTTTGTACATTCGTGAGGTTCTGCCTCCTGAAAGGATAGAGGCTAACATCTCCAAAGCCGGGTAATCCTCATGTATCTGACCTACTGTATGATAGCCGGCAAAAAAGATAGGCTGGCTCTCCTCTTCGATCGTAAAACGTCTCTCCCCGCGTTGTTCAGGTTCTAGGGTGTTTAAGATGGGCGCATCATTCGATGACTGAATATCCCCAAAATAGGTTTCTGCTAGTTCTTTCATCTCAGCGGGGTCTACATCACCCACGATGGCAAATGTAAAGTTATCATTGGTGTAGTACGTTTCAAAAAAGCTCTGCGTATCTTCAATGGTTGTAGCAGTAATATCCGAGGGCCACCCTAAAATAGTCCTTCCGTAAGGGTGAGCCGTGTAAGCAATGCTCAAAAACTCTTCGCGCATGCGGCCAAACGGATCTGAGTCAACACTCATGCGCCGCTCCTCCATGATTACGTCTTTTTCCTCGTAAAACTCCCGGAAAACCGGATTCTGAAATCTGTCTGATTCAAGGCTAAACCAAAGTTCAGCTTTATTCTCTGGAAGGCTGTAAAAATAATCTGTAAAATCGTACCCTGTCCTGGCATTTAAGCCAGTGGCACCTTCACGGCTGATAATCTCATCAAACTCATTTGTCACTACATAAGAGTTCGCCTTCTCCTGGTATTCTTCAAATTTCTGCCAGTGCTCAGCCATTAATTCTTCATCCGGGTTAGGCTTATATTTTTCTTCGACCCATGCATTATAGGCCTCATCCATTTTATCAATATATGCCTGCTCCTCTTCCCAATTGGTTGTACCAACGGTTTTGGAACCCTTAAATACCATGTGCTCAAAAATATGAGCAATACCTGTATGCCCTGCCGGTTCGTTAACGGCTCCAACATCTACAAACGTAACGAAGCTCGCAACAGGGGCAACGGGTCGCTCAACTACTATAAAATGGAGTCCGTTATCAAGAGTAAACTCGGTAACGTTCTCTTCAAATGTGTCAAGATTTTGTGCAAACAGTGATGCCGGTAGCAGTAGCAGGGCAAACAGTGCCAGCACAAACCGCAGTTTTGTGTGTACCATAATTGTTCTAATTAATAGTTTTGGATTTATTTTCAATCGTGAGAGAACATGGATAAAGATATTGTCCTTGAATAGAAAATCTTGATGAACGGGAAAAAAATGCAATTTTGGATGTTAAAAAACAACTACAAAGAGCATAAATATATTTTTTAACGGGAACTTTGCACCAAGACCCCTTTGGCAGGCCTTTACGGGCCATCTGTACCGAAAATAAAAGTATCAGGCCACAACCAGATGGTTAAATTCCATTTTCAAAATCAGACTCATCCGGCCGAATTGTGATTACAGGCTGCTTAACATACTGCGCTACTTTCTCGGCAGTTGAACCTAAAATCAAGTGTGCAAACCCGCTATGTCCATGGGTTGCCATAATCAATAGATCGGCATGTTCCGACGTAAAATTTTCAATCTCATAATGAGCGGATACACCCTTTTCGATTTTTGTAAACAGCGGTATGGTCCGGCTATCTTCGCCCTCGGTAATGATGATTTCATCCTCATAAGTAACGCCCGTTTTTTGAACGTAAATGTTTTCGAGTTTACGTTTTTCCAGGTAGGAGTTGATGCGGTCTATAATTCCCTCGTAAATGGAAACGGATTCACCTTTGGCCGGATTTCGCGGAATATCGTCCACACCACTGCCATAAAGTTCTATAACGTGGAATAGTGTAAGACTGGCGTTGTAGGTATCTGCCATGGCTGCAGCCAGCGGAAAGGCGGAAATGGATAGTTCGGATGAATCTGTAGTCATCACAACGTTGTTTACCTTACTATTATCAAACCGATTATCAACAGAAAACACAGGAATTCTTGACTTACGGATCACCCGCTCGGTTACGCCGCCACGAATCAGTTTCGACTCATCTTTTCCCCGTGCTCCCATTACGATCATATCGTACCCGTGTTCCGTGGCGTACTTAACGATAGCTTCGGATGGCTTTCTCTCAACCTTTACAATTTTCTCTCCCTTATTAATATCCTTGAGATATTGATCCATCGCCTTTTCAAGCTTCAGCTCAGACTCATCCATTATTTGCGGATATACGTCTTCATTCATATCAAGAGGAACGCCAAGTCTTTTTAAACTCTCATTGAAATATTTAAGCGTGGGAATAATGTGTATAAAATCGACAGTGGAACCAAACGTACTTGCCAGATTCTGTGCAACAGGATAGGCCGACTCTGACCCCTTTGAAAAATCGGTAGGCACTAATATTTTTTTTATTTCAAACATGGGGTTTCCCTCCTCAATTTTTATTAGAGTTTTATACTATTAGTATACGAATTTTGGACTTATTTCTTAAGCGGTTAGAGAATCTGTATCTCAGAAAAATGATTAATCATGTTTTCTGAGATAAGAAATCACGAAAATTAAAATTAAACCGACTCCCATGCCTCCTATCCCCTCGTAAAGATTTATTTCTGATTCACTCTGCTCAGAAATTCCTGGGACAAATGGTTCGCTTTTTATCATTTTCCGTTCAACCGTTTCTACAGTTACCAAACTTTCCGATGATTCATCTGTCCCTTCTGCCAGTCGGCGGTATTCGGGAAGAAAGGGCTCGCTGTCACGATCCAGCAGCTCTTGTACAATCTCACTGCTTGTGTTAACCTCTTCAGTCTCTTTTATGATGGTTTGATATTCCCGATTCTGAAACGGCCAAATGACGTATAGCGATCCAATCAAAAAACCAATGAGAACGGCAATCGTTATCGTATTGTAATTTTTGAGCAGCCACGATAATATTCGTGAAAAAATCATGAGGCCCGCTATAGCCCCCAACCCAAAAGGCAGTAGATTCAAGAATGCTTCAACTGTTTCACTTCCTCCCAAAGCACCAAGTTGCGACAGAATATAGTCGTACTTTCTTAAGATCAGAAGCAGATACGACCCGGAAATCCCAGGCAAAATCATCGCAGTAATAGCAATGGCACCCGATAAAAACACAAAGAAAAAAGACTCCGATGTATCCGTGGGCACAAGCGTAACGACCCAGAAACCGATAAGTGTACCGGCTGCAAGTGGCAGGATAATTTTTTTCGTTCTCTCCTGCGGATCTATTTCAAAAATCAAGAGCACAATGGAGCCAATAATCAGCCCAAAAAAGAGACCATATATTAACTCCGGGTGTGTGAACATATAGATCTGAAGAGGTACAATACGCGTGAAAAACAGCACCGCCATAAAAATACCCGAAAGCAGTAAAAACAGGAATCTCCAGTGAATGTACTCAAATAGCTTTCTTATGTTGAACGTAAGGCCATAGGTGATCGATTTTGTATCAAAACTGCGAATGGCGCCGATTAAACGGTCATAAATACCTGTAATCAACGCCATTGTTCCACCACTTACCCCGGGCACAATATCAGCAGATCCCATCAAAAAGCCCTTAATCATCAGAAATGGAGCTTCAGCCCAGGAAGTTTTATCTTTTTGATAGGTGGTGTTTTTCTTCTTTTTTTGATTCATTTTACATCGTTGTTCTATTCTGGAACCTTTACTGCATCAGCATGGTAATTTCTGATTGCCTGAAGAAACGAAAATACGGAGATAATTCCACAGACAATTATTACTGAAAATATCGCATAGCTCACGCTATAGCGGCCTTCAAATATCGTATCTGTAAGCCAGCCGGTTAATGGTGGCCCAATACCAAATCCTGCAATACTTATTACGAACAGGTAGAGACCTCCTGCAAGTGCACGCTGTTGTGATGTAACAAAATACTGCAGAAGTGCCGCAGCCACGCCATTGTAGGACGACGAAATGAGAACCCCCAGGCCGGTAAACAGGAAAGCTGTAAAAGCTGTTTCAGCAAACAACCCCACGGCATAAAAAGGGATACCTCCTACTGCTGCAAAAATTGGCATCCAGAACCGCCTTGCCGGATTTTTTCGAGCCAGCAAATCCGAAATTTTGCCGCTCAGAATAACCGTGCCTCCCACACCAAACATAAACCAACCAAATGCTGGGATATATTCCGGAGCAGAGAACACATCAGAAAATACATTTCCAGCAAAACCCAGTATGGTATATCCCAGGCAGGCAAGGCTGCTGAAGCCAATCAAATGCCATCGTACTGCTTTTTTGCCAACAATTTCCAAAATATCCGAAAACATAGTCGATTCATTCTCATAAACCGGGTTATCTCCTCTTGCAGGCTCTTTTAAACTAACCCACACCAGAGGGGCCAGCAACACCCCCGGAAGGCCCACAACGACTAATGCGGTATTCCAGTTGTATTGTAGCGATACAGTTCCGCCAACCAGAAAAGAGAGGCCAATACCGATAAAAATTCCACTCGCGTATACTGAAAAAACCGTAGCTCGCTTTTCAGGGGTAAATGCGTCTGCAAGGTAGGAGTAAACCGCAGGACTCAGCATCGACTGGCTGACTCCCACAAAAAGCCTGGCAACAATGAGCAACAAAAATGTGTTGGCAAAACCGCTAACCACGGTCATGGCGCTCCATACAAACAAACCCGCGCAGATCATCCCTTTTCTTGAAACCCGATCTGCCAGTCTGCCCATGGGAATACCGCTAAACGCATAGATAAAAGAAAATACCGGACCATACAGCAGGCCAAGCTGTAAATTCGACAGCGACAGCGTATCGCGAATTTGAACTCCCAGTACTGCAATAATCTGCCTGTCAACAAAACTGATGATATAGATCAGCGTAAATAATAAAACGGTTATATAAAGTGTACGTCTTCGCATGGTCTTTTTTACTGAAGCCGGTTATCTCCGGCGATAGTTTACGGATTTATTCTGCCCGTAAAAAGAGAACACTCCGGCAGAAACGTTTCAGTTCAAAAACTTGGTTTATTAAATCGGATATGCGTAGTTGACTGAACCAACGCCAATAGCGACCTTATGACGAATATCAATTTGAAAAGTAATTACCAGCAGCGTGCCAAAACTTCCAAAAAAAACAAAAAAACAGAAAGAGCGGGCACTTCAGATCTACCACGAGCTTCTGGAGCATTATCCCAATCCGCACTGTGAGCTCAATCACAGAAATCCGTTTGAGCTTTTAATTGCCACGATCTTAAGTGCGCAGTGCACCGATGTAAGAGTGAATAAGACAACACCGGCACTGTTCGAAGCCTACCCTACACCCGAACTGATGGCTGAAGCACCGTTGGAGAATCTTGAAGAGCTGGTTAAATCCACAGGGTTCTACAGGAACAAAGCAAAGTCACTGAAAGAAGCGTCATCAACGCTCGTTGAGGATTTTAATGGTAAGGTTCCCGACACCATGAAAGAGCTTCTAACGCTGAGAGGAGCCGCCAGAAAAACGGCAAATGTAGTTTTGGGAAATGCATTCAATAAAAATGAAGGCGTAGTGGTAGATACACACGTTAAGCGAATTTCAAACCGCTTCGGGCTTACAAAAGAGAAAAAAAACACTGATAAAATTGAGCGCGATCTCATGGCATTGTTACCCCGGGAAACCTGGACGGATATTTCACATCTTATGATACATCACGGAAGAAATGCCTGTAAAGCACGCATTTCCGAACCGCCTGATCACCCTCTCTGTGTGAAATACGGAAAAAAATGCGAATGCTGGAAAATGCGCGGCCAAACCAAAAAATAGGATACATTGATTTTTAATTCATATACACAAAAACTGCCGTCCATCAGAAGAGACATTGATCTGATTCCCATAGAGGAGAACGGACGTTCGCTCCTTTTTTTCTATGATTCTATGGGATATATGCCCGATAATTTTGCTCTTGATGCCTCTGCAGAACCATTTTTATCTCTCTTGCGCGGGTTTTTCAGTATCGATGAATTGCTGAAACAGGCAAACCTGAATATCGATAAGCAGGAGTTTCTGCACTTTATTCAGCTTCTCGACAAAAACAACGTCTTGGACTCAGCACGATTCAGACTCTATCGTGAAAAGGTGGAACAAGAGTTTGAGGAGAGCAACGTCAGAGAGCCGTTCCTGTCCGACCGCAGCTATCCTGGAGATGAAGCCGAATTTCAAGCGTTTCTAGACCAGATGTTCGAAACCCATCAGCCAAAAGAGAACAAAGCGCGAACAGACATTCGTGCTTTATACGCCCCTCACATCGATATGTCGATAGGAAAAGATCAGTATGCGGAGGCGTTCTCAGCTCTTGCAGGAGTAAAGCCGAAACGTGTGATCATTTTGGGAACCTCTCACTACGCCGGCCTCTACTATCCGCTGTATGAGCAACATCTTTTTATTGGCTCTGATAAAACGTTCAAAATACCGGGCAGGGAGTTTAAACCCGATTCGGCTGTTTTGGATTATCTTGAAGATCAGGAAGCGAAATCAGGCTTTGGGTTTTCCCTTCAGGACAGGGCTCACCGGGTGGAGCACAGTATTGAAACACACCTGGTATTTCTTTCTCAAATCTGGAAACATAATTTTTCTATTGTGCCGATTTTGGTTTCCGGGTTTGATGAGATTTTATATCATCCGGCAGGAGAGATGGCTTCTAATATTAACTCATTCACAAAAGCGCTGCGTGCTCAAATTGATGATGATACATTCGTGCTGATTAGCGGAGACCTTTCCCATGTGGGACGCAAATTTGGCGATCAGCAGGCGGCAAGTGAAATGAAAAGCAGTGTGCAGAACTTCGATCATGAATTTTTGGACGTAGCTAAAAAAGCCGACCCCGGTTTGATCCAGAAACTGATGGGCAGAGAGTATGACAAGACCCGGATTTGTGGATTTTCGCCGCTATATACCTACTTAAATATGTTTCCCGATATAAAAGGTGAGGAGATTAACTATTACTGGTGGGATGAAACCGAACGGGAGAGCGCAGTAAGTTTTGGTTCTCTGCTATACTCGTAATTTACAGTGAGCCCGTTAGGCTACGCAATTTAAGCCCCCAAACACGCCAGACGGCCTCACGTACAATCGCTTTCGACATTTTGGACACCCCCTCTTCCCGCTCCCGAAATATGATGGATATTTCGCGAAGTTTAAAACCGGCTTTCCAGGCTCTGAAATGAATTTCAATTTGAAAAGCGTAGCCGTTTGAGCGGATTTTATTCAGGTCGATCGCTTCGAGTACATCACGGTGTATGCATTTGAAACCAGCCGTTGTGTCTTTAATGGGTAAACCGGTTATCCAACGTGCGTAAACATTTGCACCATAGGAAAGAATTAGCCGGGAAAGCGGCCAGTTCACAATACTGATCCCATTTGAATAACGGGATCCAATGGCAACATCCGCATCTCCGTTTTTCACAGCCTCAATTAAACGTGGAATATCCTCAGGATTATGAGAAAAATCGGCATCCATCTCGCAAATGTATTGATAATCGTTTTTCAGGGCATACCGAAACCCTTCTACGTAAGCTGTACCCAGCCCAAGCTTTCCTTCGCGCTCAATCAAAAATATTCTGCCATTATAAGTATCACTATAATTTTTTACAATATCTGCAGTCCCGTCAGGTGAACCGTCATCAATCACAAGCAGATGTACCGATTCTTCGAGGCTCATTAATATTTCAATGAGCTTACCGATGTTATGCGATTCGTTAAATGTGGGTATGACAACTAAGGAGTCAGACATAAATACTGCGAAAGAAGAGATCTCATTATGATTTTATATGAAACCGAACTGTTCAAATGTTAATTACGATTGTCCCTTTTGATTGCGATAATGATTATAAAAAGGATTTATTGTAGTTTCATCCAAAATAATCTATTTCAATTAATTATTAGAATATTGTTTACACATTTAAAAACGGATACCGGTACCAAAGCCAGGCTTGGAGTTTTAAAAACTGATCACGGCGAGATTGAAACGCCCATATTTATGCCGGTAGGTACTTTGGGGACAGTTAAGGCGGTAACGCAGGATGAATTGACGGAGAAAGTAAAAGCTCAGATTATTCTTGGTAACACCTATCACCTCTATTTACGACCCGGAAACGACATTATGAAAGCCGCCGGGGGGCTTCATCAGTTCATGGGCTGGGATAAACCGATCTTAACAGACTCAGGTGGTTACCAGATATTTTCTCTTTCCGATATACGGGATCTGTCTGAACGAGGTGCAAAATTCCAAAGCCACATTGACGGATCCAAGCATCTTTTTACCCCAGAAAATGTTGTGGATACTCAGCGTATTCTTGGTTCAGATATTATGATGATTTTGGATGAATGCCCGCCCTATCCTGCAGAATACGACTATGTTAAAGACTCCATGGGGTTAACTCATCGATGGGCTAAACGCGGACGGGAACAGTTTTTAAATACAGAGCCACTCTACGGCCATCAGCAGTTTCAGTTTGGCATTGTACAGGGAGGCACGTACAAAGATTTACGGAAAGAGTCGTCGGAGTTTATGGCTGAGCAGGATTTCGAAGGACTTGCTATTGGAGGGTTGAGCGTAGGGGAGCCTTCCGATCTGATGTACGAAATCGCTGACTTTAATACCGATTTTTTGCCCGAAGAAAAACCACGCTATTTAATGGGAGTGGGGACACCGGGGAATCTACTTCAGTGTGTAGCTTTGGGGATTGATATGTTTGATTGTGTGATGCCGACCCGTAATGCGCGCAACGGGATGCTGTTTACACGAAACGGCACCATCAACATTAGAAATGCCAAATGGAAGCATCATCATCAACCACTTGATCCAGACTTCCCATCTGAAGTCTGCCAGCGCTATAACATGAGCTATCTCCATCATTTGATTCGGACAAACGAGCTTCTTGGCCTGGAACTGGCTTCCAAGCATAACCTTACCTTTTATTTGTGGCTGATGGATGAGATTCGGACACGTATAGAAGATGGAAGTTTTTCAGGCTGGTATTCTGGTATGATGGAAGAGGTAGAGAAAAGAATCTAAGCACCTCATTTCATTTAAGATAGTATGAAACAAAAAAAAGCCCCTGAGCGCAGTGCGCTGAGGGGCGTGGAATATAAAGATGAGGCGACGACCTACTCTACCGCGCTGGGCAGTACCATCGGCGCTGCGAAGCTTAACGGCCGTGTTCGGAATGGGAACGGGTGGGTCCTTCGCGCAATTATCACCTCATCAAAATGGTCAATAAAAAAAAGGGATGTTCCCTGACGTAATGTGGATAGATTTTGGGCTG
>DATGBT010000220.1:0-2793 GCA_035312505.1 Balneolaceae bacterium
AAGCCGTTTCCCCAACGGGATGCCCAAGGCATAACCACCCCTTCACGCCAGCTGGCGGATCCCTTCGGGGAAATCCCCTCCTTATCCCGAAGGGATCCCGTTGGGGAAAAAGGAGGGGACATTTATGACTCCAAAAAGCCCCTTATTAATCGAGCTCAGGTTTACAAATATTCCTATCTTCATATTCCACTATCAACTTATATAAGCGCGAATGATTGAATCAAAACGACACAACTACCGGCTTATCGCCATTGCGATTTCTACTCTTGCTGCCGGTTTAATGGTATGGACTCAAAATTCAAGGCAGATCGATTTTACGGATCTCTCTTTTCTTCTGCTTTGGCTCTTCATGGGTGCCGTTGCCTCTTTTGTGTGTCAATTTATCGTAAACCTGCGAATGTCTGATATTGTAGGAAGCTTCGCAATCGGTTACGTAATCGCCATTGTCATTCACTTTATATCGGGAGTGCTTGTCTCCAACTATGTACAGACCCGTTTTGAGCTATTTCTGTTAATTGCCCTCTTAACCGGCTCTGCCGCAGGTTGGCTGGGAGCCCTGGCCTGGAGCATACTTCGGAAAAGCGGGAGAAAGAAAAAGTAACTCCTGCTAATAAATTGTATCCAGGAAACTCTTTAACTCGTCTCTGTATTTCGAAAATTCCGGTAAATTGTTATGAGTGCCTCCCTCAATTTCAACCAGTTGTTTACTTGGAGAGGCCGATGCTTCATATACTTCTTCAGCCATTGAAAACGGGGTAACATCATCAGCTGAGCCACCTATTATTAAAAGCGGTGCATCCACACCAGAAACATTATCCAGATTACTTTGTGCAGAAATCTCTTCGGCGATATCAAAACGCACAAAAGGTCGGAGTATCCACGGTACAAGCTTTTTAGTCCACTGTTTAACTTCCGAAACAGGACTCTCCATAATGTACCCATCCACACGATTCTGCCCGGTAATATACGACGACAGAAAGGCACCCATGGAGTGTCCGTGCACAATAATTTTCTGTCCACCCGGGCTCAATCGGCTCATTGCAAAATCATAGGCACTTCTCGCATCCGTCTTTACCCCTTCAACTGTAGGATCTCCGCTGCTCAGTCCATATCCTCTGTAATCAAATAGTAACAAATTCACATTCATATTTGCATATGCCTGTATCAGCGGACGCGATTTCACCATCAAAAAACCGTTACCGCCGAAATATACGACTGTGGCCTTCGCATCTTCGCGGGTCAGATACCACCCGTTGAGAGTCTCATCATCGCTCGTTTCCAGTTCAATTTCATTTAACGTAAAGGGAGTAATATTAAATGTTGCAGGTGTAATTGTGCGATGAGCATCGAAGGCATCCCCTTCCGAAATTTCTATCGTTGTGCAGGCAGTGAACAACAAAAGTGCCAGTAGTAATAACAAGCTGTTCTTCATAATCGTAGGTATCTGTTTGGTTTGATTCGTGTTCTGTCCGCTGAGAAGTTAGTGAACAGTTTCATTTATAGGTTGGGGTGAAGAGCTGTCTGGTCCGGGAATATATCCCAGCCGGTTGCACTCCTCAATAATCATTTCGGTCATATCACTTTTAAACTGAAATTCGTACCTGATGTCAAGCACATACGCTTTCACCCTGAGTTTTATAACAAATTGCTTTTCGTGAATTTCGTTCAGTACAATAACATCCACCGGTTTATTTAAATAGGTGTAGGGTGATGCATAAACCGCCTTCCTGGCAAGTTGTTTCACACTGCTTACATTTACTGTGGCAGGCAGGTAAATTTCGGCAACAACCTGGCAATCCAATGCGCTGGAGTTGGAGTTACTCACAGCCTTATTCATCAGTTCTGCGTTCGGAATCGAAACAATGGAATCATCGGGTGTTACAACACGGCTCGACCTCAGCCCTATACTCAGTACCTCACCGTAATGCTCACTCACACCGATTTTATCGCCAACCTGGAACGGCCTGTCCAGGATAATCATCACCCCGCCAAAGATATTTTTGAGAATATCCTGGGAAGCAAAGCCCACCGCTATACCTACAGATGCCCCGATGGCCACAATGGTTTCGAAGGGCGGATCAATGATTCCGGCGATCACTACATAAATGGCAAACGACCAGATCACAATACGGCTGATGGGTGCGAGCCGTTTTACAAAAAGACGGTAATTCGTAGCCTTCTCCGCAATGTTGTCCAGAATTATGGAGAAATATTTATTAAAGAAATAGGTGATGACCAAGATCAGAAGAGAGTAAAAAATCTTGTTTAACGATATCAGCTCCTGTATCTGCTGAACCTCGCTCACTGCATTACTATTTTCACTTGCAGTTGCTGATGGTTCACTATCAGCTGTTTCTCCGGTATTTATACTCTCCTGCCCATCAGACTGTTCCGATACCTGTGTAGTCTTATTGGCTTCACCGACGCTTAGCGTCCCGCTCTGCACATCAGCTGAATCCTGAACCTGTTGCTGCATTTGCACAGCACCCGCGGGGACAGCTATAACTACAAAACAGAAAAGAATCAGAGATATTTTATTGATCAAAATCCTGTTCATTTTCATCCTCAGTGAATTATATTTCTTCGTTTTAGCAGACGTATCACCTGCCGGTAAACCATCTGATTCAGTGAATAGGAGTTATCTTTTTCCACAACCATTCCTTTCGATTTTAGCCGTGTAATCATCAGCCTGCTCTGCACCTCCGGCTGGTGAAGCGACATGGCCATCTCAGCCGTTGAAAGCCTGTCGTGAATCACTAAAGAGGCAAGCGTAAACAGAACCTCTCTCGAGGG
>DATGBT010000221.1:0-2036 GCA_035312505.1 Balneolaceae bacterium
GCACCTGCCAGCATCAGCAGCAGAAAAAAATCAACCATCGACTTCACAACCGTTTCCGACTGACCCACTCCCACCGTTTCGATGCAAACAATATCAAAGCCGGCTGCCTCGCAAAGCAGCATCGCTTCTCTCGTTTTACGGGCCACGCCACCAAGCGTTCCTGATGTAGGAGAGGGCCGTATATAGGCGCTTGGGTGCGAGGACAAAAATTCCATTCGTGTTTTATCGCCTAAAATACTCCCCCCCGAACGGCTGCTGCTCGGGTCTACCGTTAATACCGCAATGGACAGCCCCCTGCTTACCAGCATTTTACCAATGGCATCAATAAACGTGCTTTTACCCACTCCGGGGACACCAGTGATACCAAGTCGAACAGAGTTTCCCGAGTAGGGTAAGAGGCTCTCAACAATCTCCTGGCCAAGTGAAAGATAATCGCTGCGGCTGCTCTCGATGAGAGTGATGGCCCTGGAAAGGGTGGCCCGATCCCCCAATTTTATTCCTTCAATATACTCCTCTTTCGAGCTCAGATCCTGTTTTTTGGATCTGTACTCAGGGTTGATGGCGTCTGAAGAAAGTCCGGAATTTTTTTGAGCTTCAGATTTTTGATTTCTGTCTGGCATGGATATTTTTGATGGTCAATAAGTAATTTTTGCGTACAAATCAAAGCAGCATATTTCACAAGTTGCGCTTCCTTTCTGAGGAAATCAACCAAAAAGAGCATCCGTATCGTTTAGAAATCGGATTGAAAAACAAAAGTCCACCGCCAAAAGATTAAAGAGATCATATGCATAATCACAATTCAGGAAAACGAATCATCCCGCCTGATGTTCTCCTTGAGGGATACAGCAATGGCATTTTCCCGATGAGTGAATCACGTGATGATGACACCGTAAACTGGTACTCTGCACTTAAGCGAGGAATTATTCCAATGAGCGATTTTCACGTTTCAAAAAATGTAAGACGAATCGTACGGCAGGGAAGATTTGAATGCAGGATTAATACCTGTTTCAGCGAGGTGATGAAAGAGTGTGCCAGCCGGAAAACCACATGGATTTCAGAGTTGATCATACATTCGTTTGAGGTACTCCACCAAAGCGGACACGCTCACTCCGTTGAGATGTTTAACAAAGATGGGCAGCTAGCCGGTGGACTTTATGGAGTATCTTTAGGCGGAGCTTTTTTTGGTGAGTCGATGTTTAAAAATGAAAAAGAGGCCGATAAAATTGCTCTCTGGCACTGTCATCGAATTCTCAAAAAAAACGGATTTACTCTTTGGGACACCCAGTTCTACACTGAACATCTGTCTCAATTTGGCTGCATCGAAATTTCGCCCCAAGAGTATAAAAGGCGGCTGAATGAAGCTTTGTTAATCAATGCTGAGTTTAAGACTTAATTTATAGTTGCCACAGAGGCTCTGATGAGCACAAGATTTTAATAGCGTTTAAATGTCTGAAAGCTGAGAGTAGTGATTGAGTAGGGGAAGATGTAAACTTTTCATCTCCCTTAGTGTTTCTCAGTGCTCTGTGGCAATAATACTCCAAAATGCCAGCACACTTCTTTAACTTCATTTTCATTCATGAGCCGGTTCCTCACAGGGCTGCAATTCAAACTCTATGGCGGAGTGCGTAATACCAAATGAATCAGATAGCCGCTGTTTAATTTCTGATTTGATCGATTCAAGACTGCTGCTATCGGATTCCGGTATGAGAACGTGGCACTCCATCATGGTCTCATGTTCATCCATTTTCCAAACGTGTATGTGGTGCACATCCTGCACAATCCGAATCTGCTCCAATTCTTTTTTTATGGCATTCACATCGATATCCGATGGAGTGGCCTCCATCAGGATGGATAGCGTCTGTTTCAGTAACCCATAGCTTGTGTACATGATGTAGAGCGCAATGGCGATGGTTAAAATCGGATCAACAATAAAAAGATCGTAAAAGAGGATGAGAATACCGCCAATGATGACGGCCAGCGAGGCCATGGCATCCCAAAACAGGTGAATCGTTGCGCTTTTGATATTGAGGCTCTCT
>DATGBT010000222.1:0-7190 GCA_035312505.1 Balneolaceae bacterium
GTGATCCAGAATGCTGTTGGCAAAACCGGGGATCTTACACCCCTCCCGGCTCCGCCGTACTCCCCTCCAGGGGAGACTTTCGATGCTCAATAGTCAAAACGAATTCAGCTTTATAATAAAAAACCCCGAATCGGAAACCGAGACGGGGTTTAAAGTGCAAGTAGTGAAGAGCCTTATGTCTTCGTTTTTTTGCGGTTTATTTATTTGCCATCAGTTCTTTAAAAGCATCCATTGTAGAACGGACTGCTTTTTCTGAGGCATCTAAAAGTTCTCGTTCTTCGTCGTTTAAATCAACCTCGATTATCTCTTTGATTCCACCATGGCCCAGTTTAACGGGAACACCTAAAAACAGGTCCTCAATTCCGTACTCGCCATTAAGCTGCACGGCACACGGAAAAATGCGGTTTTGATCGAGCATAATAGCTTCTACCATTTGTGCTGCAGCAGCGCCCGGAGCGTACCAGGCGGACGTTCCCATCAGGCCAACGATTTCTCCGCCGCCTTTTTTGGTGCGGTCTACGATTGCGTTCAGTTTATCTTCGTCAATAAGCTGTGTAACGGGAATTCCAGCTACTGTTGTATAGCGGGGCAACGGAACCATGGTATCTCCATGGCCGCCCATCAGCAGTGCCTGGATATCTTTAGGTGATACGTTCAGCTCTTCGGCCAGGAAAGCACGATATCGGGCTGTGTCCAGAATACCGGCCATACCCATTACTTTTTTCGAATCGAGGTTGCTGGCTGCATGGGCCACGTAGGTCATAACATCAAGAGGGTTCGACACCACAATGATGATCGTATCAGGGGAGTACTCAACCAACTTTTTGCTGACTTCCTCAACAATATTGCTGTTAATTTCGAGCAGATCGTCGCGGCTCATGCCGGGCTTTCGCGGAACACCAGCGGTAATTACGCAAACATCCGATCCTTTTGTATCGGCATAGTCAACGGTTCCATTCAATTTGGTATCGAAACCGGCAATCGGGGAGGTTTCCCATTGGTCGAGAGCCCGTCCTTTTGAAGGGTAAAAAGTTTTATCTCCATCTTTTTTTTCAATGTCTACCATTACAACTTCTTTGGCAAAATCTCTTTGAGCTACGGCAAACGCTACGGTCGATCCAACGTTACCGCCTGCTCCTACAACTGTTATCTTCATGATTATTTATATTTTATTTTTTGATTTGTATGAATGTTCGCTGTGAATATTCACAGCTGTTATTTTCATTTTTATTACACTTTTCTCTTGTCCAGACCCCACATTAATTTGTTTCTCAATGTTTCGAAATATGTGTATTCCGGAAACTGTATCAAGCTTATAGTAAAATCGCTCTGTCTGATATCGATGTCAAGTTTTTGATGATAGGGAATCATTCTTCCGTCGTTCGAAAAAAGGATATGTCCCTCTGTATCTGAAGCTTTGATTTTCAGGGATTTATTGCTTGGGAGCACCATCGGGCGTGTGGTTAATGTATGCGGGTTGATAGGTGTTAAAACCATTACTTCCGTGCCGGGCATGATGATAGGGCCGCCAGCTGATAAATTATAAGCCGTTGATCCCGTCGGTGAGGAAATAATCAATCCGTCTGCCCAGTAGTGATTCAGGTATTGCCCGTCGTATTCAGCCTCCAGTCGAATCATAGACGACGTATCTTTTTTCGAAAACAGAAACTCGTTGAGAGCGAAGTGAGAGTTTCCATCAGAAGATCGCGCCTGCAGCATATAGCGCTTATCAATGGTATAGTCGTTTTTTAGTATTCCCGTAAGCGCCCGCTCAATCTGCTTTGGCTGTACATTGGCCATAAAACCCAGTTTTCCGGAATTAATTCCCAGCATGGGTGTATCCGTGCCTTTAACAAGATGTGCAGCATAGAGCATGGTTCCGTCACCGCCCAGGGCAATTACAACATCTGCACTGCCAATGGCTTCCTGTTCTGTTTTCTTAACGATAAGAACCCTTCCATCAATCTGATCAGAATAGTGTCTGTACAGCTCTTCAGCAACAAGAAGTTGTTTATTATGCTTTTCACACCATTGAACTACCTGTTTTAAAGGCTCTTGAATGGTGTATTTTTCAGGGTTTGCAATGATGCAGAATTTCATCCGCCGTTGGGATTATTCATTTACATTTACTTCCACATCATCCAGATGCAAAAGCCAGGGCACAACTGACGGTTCAATATTTGATACCCTCGAACCATGTAAGCTCACAATTTTCGAGTCCATACGCAACCAATACCCCGTTTCGATCGGGTTCCAGCTGCTGTGCAATGAATCGTTAACCCGGGTATAAATAGATGTAACTCTGGTAGGAACTCGAATATCTATAAACACCAGAGCAGACTCAGGCCTAAAAACAAGGTTATGCAGCTCGTTTAGCGCATTTTTTGCAAACATATTATCGGTAAGCATAACGTAATACTGCTCCTCCGGTTCGGCAGTTTCACTCATCGCAAAGCCATCCGTTTGCAGGGTAACCTCTCTTTGGGAATAAAAATCCTCTGCTGTTAGCATAGCAAGCCTGCTGCGTAACCACTCTTGACTCACTCTAGCCCGTTTATTCAGATAAAAAGCCGTAATTCGCTCTGCGTTCATCCGAACAGCAGTAAAGTCTTCTGCATAGACCGGGTTTAATTCATTTGTTTCGGTGAGAACCTGTCGCTGAACTCCCGGGCTGACTTCCGGTATCCAGTCTATTTCGCTATTGGCAAACTGCTGAAACATCTCTGCTTCCGATTCGAGATAAACAAATTCCAACCGGTCAATTTTTGCAACTTCCCGTTCACTCTGCTCATCTGAACTTTCATAGGCTGTTAAGACAATTCGCACGCCATCTTCCGCACGTGCAATTTCGTACGGCCCCGACCCCACAGGATTCTTCGCGAGTCCTTCCTCATTATTTACTACACTTTCCTCCGGATAAACAGAAAGGTAGGGTGATGCAAGTTTTTGCAGGAAAAGCGAATCAGGCTCATTTAATTCAATCAGAACAGTTGCGGCATCCGCTATCTGTATACCGTTAACTCCATCAAGCACTCTGCGGGTATCGTCGTAGAGCGTCCTCTGTTCCAGAAAATAGTTTTCATATCCGTTTACATTCATGAGAAGGTCTGACGCCGATTCGGGAACTCCCGTTCGTGCTGAGCGTTCAAAAGCCCACTTTACATCCCTTGCATGAATTCTCCTCCCCACACCGGCAGGGAATACCCCACTGTCGTGATAAAACCGATCGCGGTCTAGGGTAATTGTATATACCGTTCCTTCCTCAGATATATTCACCTCTTTTGCGAGTTCAGGCACAGGCTCACCGTTTTTATCGAGAGTGAGCAACGTTTCATAGATCAGTGTGATCACTCGCTGTGAGCTTAAATTTCGCGCAAAGAGCGGATCAAAATTCAACACCGGATCAACAAGCCCGATGGTTATTTCCCTATATGGATCCTCCTCTTCATTTTCAGCAGCGGACTCCTCTGTTTGTGAAGGTTCAATTGTTGGGCCTTGCTCTACGACAATTATTTCGTCGGATGAGCCACAGGATGCCAGAAAAACAGCAAGTAGAATTATTACAAATCGCGGGTGTAGGAATTGACGGATCATTTATTTTTATTTTTAAGTCCTTTGATGCCTTTAACAGCTTTTGTGCTCAGTAAGTTTGTTTCATAGGTCTGAACAAGCCTGTTTTTTTGATGATGTTTGAGTTGAGCCAGATCGATCAGTCTATGTAATAAAGCACTGAAGGAGAGACCGCTCTCTTTCCAGAGATAGAACGAAAAGGAACCCGGAATGGTGTTGATCTCATTGAAATAGATATCGTTTGTTTCTGAATTTACCAAAAAATCGAGTCTGGCTAATCCGCTGCATCCCAATGTACGAAATACCGTTTTTGACAGCTCCTGAACTTTATCCGATAGCTCTTCACTGATATCCGCCGGAATAATACGATCGGCAGAAGCCATTCCTTTGTTTGCTTCATCGCTCATATACTTATCCGAAAACGATAGCAGCTCCTCTTTTCCAACTGGCCTTTCACAAACGCTCGCCTGCAGGTCACTTCCATGGCCAAGCACCGAGCAATTGATCTCCATCAGTGGCTGCACTACTTTTTCAACCAACAGGCGATAGTCGTACCTGAATGACCCTTCAACGGCTTCGGATAATGACGATTGATCTGCTGCTTTCACAACGCCAATACTGCTGCCAAGTCTTACAGGCTTTACAATCAGCGGGAAGCCCAGTGAGGAAGCCTTCTCCAGGATATCCCTCTTGGCTTCAACCCACTCTTCTTCTGAAAAGTCAATTCCAGGAACCACAGGCAGGTTTTGACTCTTACATAGCGATTTAGTGAGAACTTTATCCATTCCCACAGAAGATCCGGAAACACCGCTGCCGGTATAGGGCAGGTTGTACATTTCACACACTCCCTGAAACGATCCGTTTTCGCCGGCTGCCCCATGAAAGGCAGTAAGAACAGCCCGTACGGTGGTCTCTTTTACATCCGGAAGAAAACCCATCTTTTTCCCATCTTCCTTCAGCACGCCTTGCCCCACTCTGTTGAACGAAAAACTGCACGGCACTGCTTTCTGCTCAAGAGTCTTCAGGTTTTCAAAGTTTTTAAGGTCCAGTAAAACATCTCCCGTAAACCACTCCCCGCTTTTCGATACGTAGAGAGGTTTTACATGAGTTGACTCTTCCTGCAGTGCCGCTATTGCCTGATGGGCGGTTATGACAGACACTTCGTGCTCGGGCGAAGCGCCACCAAACGCAACTAATACAACTTGCTGATTCATGGAAAAAACATTTTTCTATAAACTTTTGTTTATGATTGCTCACTGTTTCATTCTCAAATGCGGCAGATGTTCCACAATTGAATGTATGAAATTATGTTTATCACAATTGTACAAAAAAGATAACGATTTGATTGCTCAGGTTTAGATTTAGGTGCTATTTTTTGCTATTCTGTTGGCTTAACAACTAAACCAAATGTTTCTCTGATGCTTCGAACTTTAACAATATTGCTCACACTTCTTTTTCTAATTCCGCTAAAACATGCTGATGCACAGCTGCTGAATGATCGATTCGACTTTGATTCGGATATTGAATACAACGAAGCCATTACCTCGCCCGAAGATTTTCTTGGCTACCCGCTTGGTGAGGAGTATTCCCACCACTACCAGCTGGGAGCGTATTTGAAAAACCTGGCTGAAGAGAGCGAACGCGTAACCGTTATTACCTATGGAGAGACATATGAGGGACGGGATTTATGGCTCGCCTTCATTACAAGTGAAGAGAACCATGCCCGCCTTGATGAGATTCGAGAAAATAACCTGCTTTTATCTGACTCGGATGCCGATCATGCTGCAATCATCGAAAATAATCCGGCCATTGTCTGGCTAAGTTATGGTGTTCACGGCAATGAAGCATCCAGCGCCGAATCGGCTCTGCAAACAGCCTACCGCCTCGCTGCCGGAGAAGACGAAGAGACGGCACTAATGCGTAGCGAAGCCGTTACCATTATTGATCCTGTGTTAAACCCCGACGGGCGGGAACGCTATGTAACCTGGTACAAATCATCGCAGGCAAACGTCTTGAATGCCGATGCCAGCGATCTTGAGCACGACGAAATCTGGCCTGGCGGACGTACCAATCACTATTGGTTTGACCTGAATCGCGACTGGACCTGGCTTGTACATCCTGAATCGCGCGGACGTATATCCCAATACAATCAATGGTTACCACAGGTTCACCTTGACCTCCATGAGCAGGGTTTTAACGAAAATTACTTTACCATGCCGGGCACCACTCCACGAAACCTGCAGCTGCCTGATGATTACGAAGAGTGGAGCAACCAATTTGGCCTGGGAGTTATCGAAGAATTTGACAAACACAATATTAACTATGCCACTACCGAAGCGTTCGACTTTTTCTACCCGGGTTATGGATCCTCATACCCAAGCCTGATGGGAGCCATTGGCATGCTAGCTGAGCAGGGCGGACACAGCCGCGGCGGAAGAGCTGTTAAAACTGAAGATGGTTACATATTGACACTGCAACAGCGTATTTTTGATCACTATAAAAACAGTATTTCCACCGTACGCACCGCTGTTGCCAATCGTCAGGAACTGTTGAGCTACTTTGCAGAAGCGCTAGATCCCGATAACTCAAAAGTGGATACAGAGGTGTATGTCCTGCCCAACGACCAAACCGATCACACCTACGAAGTCATTGATCTATTACTGAAACATGATATTGCCGTGGAGCGCGCCGATGAAAATTTCACGCTCAGAAACGGCACCGACTACCGCACAAGATCCACATCAAACCGGTCACTAAGCGCCGGTGATTTTATTATCAAAAAGGATCAGCCCAAACATCTCTTTATTTCTACCCTTTTTGAGCCCGAAATGGCAATCGAAGACTCTGTGATGTACGATATGTCTGTATGGTCGGTACCAATGGCATACAACCTGAATGCTTACTATTCCGAGGAGGCACCCTCCGTATCAGCAACTCTACTTGAAGAGGCTCCTGAAAGGAGATCCGGCGTAGTGAATTCTTCAGCAACCTATGCGTTTGTGATAGACTGGGCTCAGCCCGGAGCACCGAGAGCTCTGGCAAAACTCTGGGAGAAGGACTACAATGTACGATCTGCCGAAAAAATATTCTCAAAAGGTGCACTCTCATTTTCCCGGGGAACCCTGATAGTTCTGGCAGGCAGAAACCTTGAAAAGCGCTCTCAGCTAAGCGACGATATGAAAGAAATTGCAGAGATGGCCGGTGTGGTTGTCCACGGTTTTAACACCGGCCGGATGGATTCGGGAATGGATCTTGCATCCCGAAGCAGCAACGTTTTGCATCAACCCAAAACTGCCCTGATTGTTGACCGTCCGTTTAACTCTTACACTGCCGGACAGATCTGGTTTCAATTCGACCAAAACGTTGAGTTTGGCATTTCACGGTTACGATCATGGAGACTTGCTTCACTCGACCTCAGTGAATACGATGTACTGATACTTCCCGGTTTTTATGGCGGTTCTTCCCCACTGAATGAAAGGGAACAGGAAATCCTGAAAAACTGGGTTGAGGCCGGCGGAACCCTGGTGGCAACGGAACAGTCTGCATTCGCCATGACCAAAGACAACACAAAGTTTACAAATGTGGAAATGGTTCAGGCTGAGAGGGATTCGGCTGAAGAG
>DATGBT010000223.1:0-13957 GCA_035312505.1 Balneolaceae bacterium
CAAAGTTTGTTTTAGATGAAAATGGAAAGCCGGTAGATGTGATTGTAAAAGAGCGGCTGTTTGCCCATAAACTTATTGAAGAATGTATGCTTATGGCCAACAAAACGGTGGCCTATCATGTGAGTACGCTTCGAAAGTCCCAGAAGAAAGCCGCAAAAAACGATCACCCATTCTTGTACAGAGTACATGGAGAGCCCGATCTGGAGAAACTGAATAATATTCGGGAAACAGCCAAACCGGTAGGGATTAATTTTAACCTGGACGGTAAGGTTACCGCTTCAAAAATTAATAGCCTGCTGAAACAAGTAGAAGGAACCTCTCTGGAAGACATTATTAACGGGTTAATGCTCCGGTCGATGGCCAAAGCGGTCTATTCTCCAAAAAATATTGGTCACTTTGGACTGGGTTTTTCAAACTACGCACACTTTACAAGTCCCATTCGGCGTTATCCCGATGTAATTGTTCACAGGCTGCTCAAGAAGTATAATTCGGGCGTTACCGAATATACATATACTCAGCTTGAAGAGGCCGGTGAACACTGCAGCGAGCGTGAGCGTTATGCTGTGGAAGCTGAGCGTGACTCTGTAAAACTGAAACAGGTTGAGTTCTTATCAAACCGGCTTGGAGAATCTTTTCAGGGTACCATCAGCGGTGTTACAGAAAACGGATTATATGTTCTCTTAGATAATATATACTGTGAGGGTATGATTCGCGTTAGCGATTTGAATGATGATTATTACGTGTATCATCCTAAACTGCACTGTTTAATCGGACGTTCAAAAGGTAAGAAGTATCGCCTTGGAGACAGTATAAATGTAAAAGTTACAAACACAGACCTGGACAGACGACATATTGATCTGACCGTTTCAGGTTCTTAACCCAGACTACTATGAAGTTGCTTAATAAATTCTTTCTCATTTCTCTTTTAACCATACTCTTTGCTTCGGCTGGTACACAAGAGTTATTTGCTCAGTTTTTCTATTTCGGAAAAAACCGTGTTCAATATGAGAATTTCGATTGGCGCTACATCGAAACCGACCATTTCGATATATACTATTACGATTCGAAGAATTATCATTTAGCTCAATTTACGGCTGAATCTGTGGAATCCGGACTTAAGCAGCTAACCGATGATCTGGGGTCTCAGCTTACGGACAGAATTCCTGTTATTATTTATGATTCACATAGCGACTTTTCGCAAACTAACGTGGTGCGGCTCCCTGTTGATGCTCAGGGAATTGGCGGTGTAACGGATAAGTTCAAAAACAGGATGACGCAGCCATTTATGGGTGACTATGCAGATTTCAGAAGAACCATTCAGCACGAACTTCTCCATGCATATATTAATGATGTGTACTATGGAGGTTCGGTTCAGTCAATTATGTCGAACAATATACAGCTGGTTTTTCCGCTCTGGTTTGAAGAGGGCCTGGCCGAGTACCTTGCACTGGGATGGGATACCCAAACCGATATGTTTATGCGGGATGCTGTACTCAACAATTATCTGCCTCCCATTCCTCAGCTTAGCGGATTTTTCGCATACCGTGGCGGGCAGTCTTTCTGGTATTTTATTGCCGACCAGTATGGACGACCAAAGATTACTGAAATTATGCAGCGTATTAAAACCACACGTAATATTCAGCAATCACTTATGCAGTCACTTGGCCTTCAGCTCGATGAACTTTCCGAACGCTGGATGGAATACTGGAAACAACGGTACTTTCCTGAAGTTGAAAATCGCCAGACTCTTACCTCTATTGCTACCCAGCTATCTGGTAACGAGCGCCGGAGAACATATGATACGAGCCCGACTATATCGCCCCGGGGCGACCGCGTTGCTATGATAACAAACCGCAGAGGCGTGTTTGATGTAGTTGTAATAGATGCAAATACCGGTGAGCGTATAAAAACCATTGTGAGTGGTGCAGACAATCCGATGTTTGAAGAATTGAATATTTTAAATCCAAATCTTACCTGGTCGCCCGATGGTTCACAGATAGCGCTCTCCAGTAAGTCGCAGGGATCGTATAATCTCGCAATTGTTGATTATGAAACTCTCAAGACAAGAACCATCAAATTTCCTCAGCTCGATGGAATAAACTCTGTAGCATGGTCACCCGATGGTAATAAAATTGCGTTTGATGGCAATATAGGGCCATACCAGGATATTTTTGTGTACAACCTTGAGTCGCAGGAATTTATTAACATGACCAATGATGTATTCACGGATAAAGAACCGGCCTGGGGGCCAAATTCCAATGTAGTCTATTTTGTATCTAACAGAGGAGAAATTACCCAGCCGAACAGAGCTCTTGCAGGATATTCTGCCATGCAGCACGACTCTTTTTATCAGTCTGATCTGTATAGCTCCAGAGTGGGAACCAACAGAATTGAGCGACTTACAAACACGCCAAACTGGTCTGAAACCCAGCCTACACTCACAGGCAACGGTGAGCTTCTTTTTGTATCTGATCAGAATGGAATTCCCAACATTTATGAATATGACACATCCAGCAGAGAAGTTTTTCCAATAACTGACTTACAATCAGGTGTGATGCAAATTTCTGTCTCCAGAGACGGAACCCGTCTCGCATTTAATTCGCTTAATAGTGGTGTTCCGGATTTATTCATGATGAGGTCGCCATTGTCGCAGCGAAAAAGCACACAGCTCGAGCCGAATACCTGGGCTCAGGAACGCGAGCAGATAAATCAGTATAACAGAGTTCCGGCGACAGATTACATCAAACAGATGATTTCTGCCAGAACGAGCGGTAATTACGTACCTACGCGGCTTCAGCCCCCCGTTGTGGAAGATGAAACATCCGGGCAAAATGATAGTGCTGAAGATGAATCCGGATTAGCTCAGGAAGAGTCCCAGGAAGATAACAACAGAATCGATTTCCGAAATTATGAGTTTGGGGATGCGGTTATTAACGATACTACGATCACGCTGGAAGACGATCCCAGCTTATTTGAGCCGGAAGGCAATGTTACTGAAGACGGTCTCTATCAGCCCAAAGACTACCGTCTCACTTTTTCCCCAAACTTTAGCTATGCTGCGGGTCAGTTAAGTACTGCTTACGGATCGTCTGCTTTTGCATTTGTAACACTTTCGGACTTGTTTGGCGACCACGAGCTCTCTTTTGGCTCTAACCTTGTCTTTGATCTCCGAAACAGTGACTACACCTTCCAGTATTCCTATTTAGGAGGAAGGACCAATTTCTCGGCTTCATTTTTCCACCAATCGAGAAATTTCCAAACCTTTTTCGGAGAGCTTCTCAGATTTCGTCAATTTGGCGCAGGAGTTAACTTTCAATATCCGCTAAACCGTTTTCAGAGAATCGATTATGGAGTTTCTGCAATTGGAATTGCCCGAGACTTTAGCACTGTACGAGGTTTTGGCGGTCAAAACGTAAGCAACGAAAACGTTTGGTTCCTGTACCCGGAAGTAACCTTTACCGGAGATTATACAGTTCCCGGTTTCATTACTCCATCGGGCGGTAACCGATACTCCGTACGTTTGTCTGCAAGCCCCCCACTTGGCTCAGATACTCCTCAGTTTGCAACTATTTTTGGAGATTACCGGCAGTACATAAATCTCGGCTCACGATATTCCTTATCATTCAGGGGTTCAGGGGCTGTCTCATACGGGCGCGACTCACAAACCTTCTTTATGGGCGGTATGCTTGGCTGGATTAACCAGCGCTGGTCGGATGCAGAAATTCCTTTTGAGCGGCTTGCCGACACATTCTTTACAGTTCCGGCTACGCCACTTCGAGGCCACGAATTCAATACCTTGTTCGGGGATCGATTCTCTCTCATTAACGCTGAATTCCGATTTCCGCTTTTTGCGGCAATACTACCGGGGCCAATCCCTATTCTTCCTCTTTATAACTTAACCGGCGTAGCTTTTGTGGATGCGGGTGCCGCGTGGGGCTTCGACGTACCTTACGCCCGATTTAATGACGGACAGGGCAACCCGATTGTCTACTTTAGAAATGAATCGGAACTCGATTTTAAAGTAGGAACAAAGCGAGAAGAGTTTTTAAATCCAAATACCGGACAGCTGCGTGACGGTCCCGCACTGGAAGGAGACATTCCCGTACGTTTTGTAGATGGTGATATACTCATCGGGGCTGGGTTTGGTCTTCGCACCATTCTTTTGGGCCTGCCTTTCCGATACGATATAGGCTGGCCATATGGACGCGATGGTTTCCAGGGAGATCCGATTCACTATTTCTCAATTGGAATTGATTTCTGATCGTCGCTTTTAAATAATCATTTTTTCCGGATAGCCGATGCTCACGCTTCGGCTATTTTTTTTATCTTTACATTCAGAAACGCTAAAGAATTTCTAAAAATAAAAATATTATCATGAGACGCATTTTTGATCTAACCATTATTATCTCTTTTATCATCGCCACAGCTTCCGTGCAGGCGCAAAGCAATTCAAACCTCAACCCTTCACAAGAAACAGAAACTAAAAACAAGGCTACAGAATATTCACTGGTATGGAGTGACGAGTTCAACAACAGCTCTATTGATACCACAGTCTGGAATTTTTGGGAAGGAACAGCCTACAATAACGAACTGCAATACTACACAGATCGTCCGGAAAATATTTTTATTGAAGATGGCAAGCTCCACATCAGGGCTCAGAAAGAAGATTACGAAGGAATGGACTACACATCAGCCCGTATATCTACAGATAGTACATCCATTGGGTGGAAACATGGTCGATTTGAGGCAAAAATACAGATGCCGGACGGAAAAGGATTCTGGCCTGCATTCTGGCTTATGCCCATTCGCGATATCGGGTGGCCACGCGGCGGTGAAATTGATATTATGGAGTTTAGGGGAAATGAACCCTACACTACAACCGGTGCCATTCATTTCTATCGTGAAGGATGCGAAGGCAGTTCAGTGGAGTGCAGAAAATACATCACCGATTCTATTACGCAACCCGGTACAAACCTTACCGATAGCTTTCATATTTACGCACTCGAATGGACCGAAGATGAGCTTGTATGGTACCTGGACGATACCGAATTCATGACAATAGAGCTCAACGATGTAAAAGCAGAGTTCAATCCATTCTCCACACCGTTTTATATCATTTTAAACCTGGCCGTAGGCGGTGATTTCTTAGATAATCCCGACGAAACCACCCCTTTTCCACAATCTCTGGTTGTGGACTATGTGCGGGTTTATCAGAAGGAATAACAGAAAAGCGCGTCCTCATTAAATAGCACCTGGGGTACGCGCTGGTTCTTTTTTTTAATTTTCCGAGTGAATATCTAAGATTTTGGCTTGGGATTTTCAGTAATATCCCCAAGTGACAGCCCTTCCATTAGTGCATCATAGTTGGAAATATCTTTTGGCAGAATAATGCTGTTTTCGCTTCTGCCAAGTCCCGAAAGCACACCCAGGTATTTCTCTGAAAGTTGCAGCTTCATAGCATCCACACCATTTGGCCCGGAAAGCGCTTCAGCCACCTCTTCAATAGATTTGGCTGTGGCCTCGGCGATCGATAATATCTCTTCCGCATACCCCTCGGCCTCATTGATACGCCGCTGCATCTCGGCCTCCGAAATATTAATAATTTCTGTTCTAACACCTTCCGCATCATTAATCCTGGACCCTTTAACACCTTCTGATTTTGCAATAATGGCACGACGGTCCCGCTCGGCTGTCATCTGACGCTCCATCGCTTTCTGGACCGTTCTGGGAGTGACAATATTCTTAATCTCGTAGCGGTGTACCTTTATACCCCAAACCTGCTCAACCTCGCTCAGCACTTTCACTACCTCTTTACTCATTGCGGCGCGCTCCTCAAAGGTCTGATCCAGTTCCATATTCCCCAATACAGATCGTGTGGTTGTTTGCGCAAGCTGAACCGCGGCATACCGGTAATTGGTAATACCATAACTTGCGTTCACGGGGTCCATCACACTCAGGTAGATCACTCCGTCTACCTCAACTTTTACATTATCTTTGGTGAAGCACTCCTGGGGCTCAACTTCGATCGTCTCTTCGCGCAGATCTTTTTTGTACACAACTTTATCAATAAACGGTATAAGCGCATGAAAACCCGGCCCCAGCGTTTTGTGGTAGTTTCCAAGGCGCTCTACAATAAATGCAAACTGGTTTGGAACAAGCCGTAAGGAGCGTACAAAGTGATACATTACATAGAGCAGAAAAAGGGCTAGTAGAACTTTACTTACTGTTTCAAATATTTCCATGATTATTGGCCCCTTCTGTTTGATGATGTTGTTTTACCTGACGGACTCTTTGTATGATCGCTGATAGTGCTCACCCCTTCAAAAAACGTTTTCAGGTTCGCTGTTTCTGTCGGCAGTACCGATACATTTGAGTTTTGAATAATATTTCCAAACTGTTTGATATACTGCTCTACCAGCTTTGTTTTTACAGCCAGATCACCACCCGGCTTTGATATAGCCTCTGCCACACGATTTATCCCTTTTGCCGTTGCCGTTGCAACCAGTTCAATCTCTTTTGCGCGGCCTTTGGCCTCGTTAATCCTCTTCTGGCGCTCTGCTTCCGATACAAGAACTTTACTCTGCTGCTCGCCTTCCGATTCAAATATTCGCGCCTGTCGGTGTCCTTCCGAATTTGTGATCTCAGCTCGCTTTTCGCGCTCGGCCTCCATCTGGCGCTCCATCGTATCTATAATTTCCATCGACGGGCTGATGTTTTTCAGCTCATACCTCATCACTTTAATTCCCCACGGATCTGCAGCCTTATCAATTTCCCGAACAATATTCTCGTTCATGGTTTCCCTTTCTGAAAAGGTGTCGTCCAGCGTCATTTTTCCAATTTCTGAACGCATCGTTGTTTGCGCAAGATTCACTGCAGCGGCCCTGTAATTTGATATACCGTAGCTGGCCTTGTACGAATCCATCACTTTCAGATATACCAGCCCATCAACCGAGACCTCAATATTATCTTTAGTGATACAGGTTTGGCTGGGCACATCGAGCACCTGTTCCCGCATTTCCTGGCTGTAAGCAGGGCGATCAACAAACGGTATGAGGAAATGAAAGCCGGGTTTGAGGGTTTTCTTATACTTCCCGAGCCGCTCCTGGATTACTTCTTCCCGAAATTCTACAATCTGAAAAAGCCGGGTGAGTACGAAGTATGATAAAACAATGAATATTAAGAATGTTGTCCACATATCAGTTCTTATTTCGGGTTTTTAATTGAATGCCGGGAGAATCCAATGGATCTACTTCCTCAACAATCCATGTTGTGTTATCTCTGTATTTAATACGAACCTGCGATCCAGCAGGAATTTTTCCCTCTACCGAACGCGCCTGCCAGGAAATTCCCTGAAACCGGATACGGCCTTCGTTATTCATATCGTTCACGGGCTCTGTTACTTCAACAATCTGATCCATCGCTTCATAATCTTCATCGGCAAATTTATATGAGCTTTCGCCCTTAAAGTATTTATTGATGAACGGACGAATAGCAATTGTCATAACAGTCGATGAAAGCAGCCATACAACGACTGCTGTTAGTGGATCGTCCAGAAACCCAAAGTAACGAATAACCCCAACTCCCAGGCCGCTCAGCCCAAGCAGAAATGCAATACCCCCGGGAACGATCGCTTCCAGAAAAATCAAGAGCACGCCCCCAATCATAAATATCCAGGTTAGCAGGTCTCCTTCCATAACTTCAATTGTCTGTTATTTTTATTTATAGATAGTGAATTGAGAACAAAAAAACTTGATTCATAGAAAAATTTTTGGGAAATAATGCGGCTGAATAAATAAAATTTTAAAAAAACTAACTTCGTAACTATATACGGTGATTGGAAATCTAAAACCGTATCTCAAAATCTGTTTTCAGCTCGGTAAGCTGATTCCACTCGATCGTGAGAACCTGCCCCCTTTCATCATATGTCCATTCACCATCTTGATCGCCTATTTCCAAATTGTTTGAATTTGCGATCACCTGGTCCGGTTTTTCATTTATATTTAGAAACTTAAGAGAAAGCGATCTCTTTTCCGGCAGATCTTCGTATTCGCCTGCAGTTCGTCCAATCGTAAACGTAGCGTACTCTTCTGTTTCAAAGTAGCGAAAACCTGTGGTAGCGACCTCCCCATTTCGATATCGGTTGGTCATTCCGTCATCTTCATACAGGCGAAAGGTGCCCACACCACCCGTATAAATTTCTATGGTAAGTTCCCTGTTGGATCTTTCCATGATTTGTCCCGCAAGGCTGCGATAGGGTATAATGGATCCCGCTTTCACAAACAGGGGAATTTCATTTGCAGACACATCAACCAGCCAGGTTTGGCCGCCCTCAAAGCGCTCTCCAGACCAGTAATCGTACCAGGCTCCTTCCGGAAACCAAACGGATCTGCTGTCATCTCCTTCCCGAAAAACAGGTGCAACCAGAAACGCTTCTCCCAGCTGAAACTGTGTTTTATGGTCTCCGTCACCCCGAACCGGGTTTTCGGCCCTCGCCCGCACAAGGTGCGCCAGGCT
The DNA here is from genome assembly GCA_035312505.1 of Balneolaceae bacterium. Lineage (GTDB taxonomy): Bacteria > Bacteroidota > Rhodothermia > Balneolales > Balneolaceae > Rhodohalobacter. Next base: position 8,515 of record DATGBT010000223.1, read on the forward strand.
GTAGAGATAGGGAAATAACCGGCTGCGCAGCTGCGTCACTTTACGAATTTCTTGTATTACACCAGCGGAAAACTTCTTAGAACTGTTGTTTGGCGGTATATTGAGATGCATCATTCCCGTGAGTGCTGAAAACTGGACCCATCGTATAAGGATCTCATCCGACATATCTCCATTTAATACATTTGTGACTCGATCATCTGTTCCGCTCGATATAAAGGGAGCTTCGGTTGTAGCTCGCGCTGGATCAGACACCATTTCAATGCGCTGTTTTAATACCTCTGAAGCGCTTATACCTGATGAGGGCTCCGGTAAAAAATTTACCCATTTTGCAGGAAGTCTCTTAAAGTCAGGATTATCGATATTCTGCATCCCCGAAAGCATGAAGTGCCGCTTTTCAGAAAATTCAATGTCATCAGGAATAAACTCCTCTCCACTGATATCAACGATATTTGCAGTAAATACCTGCTCCTGCCCGTTCAATCTTGATGGCCGTTGTATCTGTGTCTGAATACCATCCGAACGATGTAAAACAGCATCAACCCAAATTTCTTCAGACAAAAGAGAATCAATAACAGCCTCTTCGTCATCTTCTGCCCAAACCATCAGCCCAAACGCCCAGGCCGGAGGCAGCATAACCGGCTGTTGTCGCTTCATCAAAACGGGATCAAGGTCGGGTGCTGTGGTTTCCGGCAGCCCAAAGCCGGCCGGTGGCTTTACATTATCTTTGGTGAGGTGAAGCTTTTCGAAGAGAAATCCTGAATGATCTCGGAATTGTAACTCTAGTTGATAGAATCCCGCCTGTTCAAATTCGATCGGGGTCGATTCGTGATCTTTCTGGCTCCAGGTGAGATATTCAGTTTTATTTGGCAGGATTCTGCCCTGATATTGAAGAAAACCTTTACTATCGGATATAGCAATAAAAACCGGTTCATTTTCAGGAAAACGTTCCTTCATTGCGGAAAGCATCCAAAGAGAGTAGTTGCCGGGTGATTGAATATAAATCTGAAATATAATACCGGAGGCTTCCGAACTACCCAACAGTAAAGGAGTAGATGAATAGTGATTGACTCTCTCCCACTTGTCGTCGGGAACAGCATTTTCCACCGACATGGATGCTACGCCTTCCGTCTCATAAATATCAGACTCGGGGACCGGGTAGCAGCCTGCAAATGTAGAAAAAATAGAGAGTACTAAAAACCAAAATGTCTTGAACAGCATAGATATCATGTTTACCTGTTAAGGTTAAAGATAAACATGAATGATGAAAAACCGACATGAAAAGCCGATTTAGCTGTTAGCTTCGTTCACCTGATTTTTGAAATCTTTCGACACTTTGAGCATGGGAACATACTGCTCGGGCACAATTACTTCTTCGTTTGTTTTCGGGTTTCTGGCCACTCTTTGAGCGCGTTTTACAACCTTAAAGCTTCCAAAGCCCCGAAGCTCTATTGTTTCACCACGTTTCATAGCGTCAATAACCGTATCCATAAATCCTTTTACAACAGCTTCTGTTTCTACTTTCGTCAGTCCTGTTGATGATGATATAATATCTACTATATCTGCTTTCGTCATAATGCTAAGCCTTTGCTGTCAATTAACTTTTTAGTTTTTACTGCTTATCTGGTTTTTTTTAAAATTACTGACCCTAAAAAGTAAAACTGAAGCGTTATCGTTCATCTAGAGTCAAATTTTATCAAAAATTTTGCTAAATGTTTTATACATTCGAGCCTAAATGAATCACTTAATGATTAGTAACCCCCTACATGGAAACATTTGAACTTGTCATCTCCTGGCTCGAAAATTTAATCTGGAACACTCCGGAGGCGATGCCAGCTATGGTGCTTCTGCTTCTTGCGTTTGGATTATTCATAACGATAAGGCTTGGCTTTATTCAATTAACCGGATTAAAGCACGGTTTAAAGGTCGTATCGGGTAAATACGACGATCCTGATGATGATGGCGACATCAACCACTTTCAGGCGCTGAGTACCGCACTTTCTGCCACAGTGGGGATTGGAAACATTGCAGGGGTTGCACTCGCTATTCATTACGGAGGGCCAGGAGCACTCTTCTGGATGTGGATTACTGCCATTCTGGGTATGGCAATTAAATTTACTGAGGTGACTCTCGCTCAAAAATACAGAATTACAAATGAAGACGGTTCGGTATCCGGCGGGCCTATGTACTACATAGAGAAAGGCCTTGGGCCGAACTGGAAATGGCTTGCGATCGCATTCTCTATAGCAGCAGCCATCTGTGCGTTTTTAACCGGAAATGCGGTACAGGCCAATACCGTTGCCGACGTGATGAACAGTGACTTTGAAGTACCAAAAGCTCTTACCGGCCTGATCACAGCAACATTGGTTGGTGCCGTTATTTTAGGCGGTATAAAGCGAATTGGATATGTAACCGCGCGTCTCGTGCCCTTTATGGGAATTTTATATGTTGCTACAGGATTAATTATTCTGCTGGTAAACTACGACCAGGTCCTCCCTTCACTCTGGGTGATTGTTTCGAGTGCTTTTAACCCACAGGCAGGAGCGTTGGGTGTTGGTTCCGGAACGTTGATTTTTACACTGAGCTACGGTGTTCAGCGAGGTCTTTTCTCAAACGAAGCCGGTCAGGGTTCTGCTCCTATCGCACACTCCGCTGCAAAAACCGATCAGCCGGTCCGCGAGGGTGTTGTGGCACTCCTTGAGCCGTTGATCGATACGTTGATTGTCTGTTCCATTACCGGGCTTGTCATTGTTTCGACCGGAGCGTGGGATATGTACCATACAACGAGCGTCAACCCTGCTGAAGGGGTTGTGTCATACGAGTTGAATGAGACTGGTAACAATTCTCTTATTTTCGAAAACGGTATCCCTTCGAATGGTGCTCTTCTCCGATACGAAATTCCTGTTGATACTATGTATGCAGACGAAGCGATGACGATTCCATTTACAGGACAAATTAACAACGTTAAAAATGAGCCCACTATCGTTTCTGAGGATGGATCGAGCCTTGCCAGCCTTTATGGCGGCGTTATTGAGAACGGTGCTCCCCTCACATCACGCGCTTTTGAAATTGGGCTTGGCCCACTGTTCCCGGGCGGCGGCTTTATCGTGACATTTGCCGTTCTCCTTTTTGCAATCTCCACATCCATTAGTTGGAGCTATTATGGAGACCGGGCGGCTCAATATCTTTTTGGGTTCAAATCGATTTTCTGGTACAGAATCGCTTTTGTGGGTATGCACTTTTTTGGCTCGGTCGTTTCGCTGACCACCATCTGGATGTTTGGTGATGTTATGCTCGGCCTTATGGCGTTCTTTAACATTATTGCACTGTTTGCCCTTTCTGGCGTTATTGTAAAAGTTACCCGCAAATATTTCGAAAATACTGAGGTTTAAACGTTGGGAGAATTGCACAAAAATATAACGGAAATCAGCCATCCGGTAGTTGACCGGGATCTGACTATTTTGCGCAACAAGCACACTAACACTGCCGATTTCAGGCTTGCAATGGGAAGAATTGCCACAATTCTTGCTTATCATGCACTAAAGGAACTCCCGCTTAAAGTAGTGGAAATCGAAACCCCCGTTACCAGAGCCAGTGGATTTAATATCGACACCAATATTATTATCGTACCCATTTTAAGAGCCGGACTGAGCCTGGTAGATGCTCTGATCGATTTTATACCCGATGCAAGTGTTGGTCACCTTGGGATGTACCGCGATGAAAACACCCACACTCCCGTTGATTACTATTCCAACCTTCCCAATAAACTGGAAACGGCAACCGTTTTGCTGGTAGATCCGATGTTGGCCACGGGTGGAAGTGCCGATGATGCCATCCACTTTCTGAAAGAAAAAGGAGCATCCAATATTCGGTTTATTTCTTTAATCTCGGCGCCGGAGGGGCTTGAGCGAATCACGAAAAAACACCCTGATATTTCTATCATAACCGCTGCTGTTGATGAAAAACTTAATTCAGACGCATTTATCGTACCGGGACTCGGCGATGCAGGAGACCGTTATTTTGGAACCACATAAGCAGCCTCCTTTTATTTCATTCGCTCTACAATTAAAACCCGTTCTGATCCTTCCGATACTCGTTATCGCCTTAACTATTCTCTCCTGTACCGAACTTTCCGAGTACGATGCGCAGCAAATCCAAACTGTAATCAACGACTCTTTGATTACCACTACTGAAAGCTGGGATGTGGAAATGGTTCTCACCCAGGACGGGCAAAAGCGAATCTACATTGAGGGCTCCTACGCCATCAACTACCAGGAGGAAGAAGAGAAACGAACCAAGATTTCGGGGCCGGTTTATGTTCAGATTTACGACTCTACCGGTGCAATTGAGTCGGAAGCGTGGAGTAAACGCGCTGTATATCTGGAGCAAGAGGCAGAATTTGAGCTTTATGACTCCGTTCGTGTCCGAACCATCGATAATCGCCGTTTATACACCGAGTTTCTCAGATGGACGCAAAATACCGATGAAATAACCTCGCCTAATTTTGTGACCATCATAACACCCACCGACAGTATTTCGGGGCGCGGATTTGAAGGGGTTACCGATCTTTCATCGTACACCATTATTGAACCCAGAGGGCGATGGATGGTAGAATGAACATAAAATCATCAGCGTCCTTTTTTCTGATATTTTTTTTGATGATGATTGGAGCTTTTAGCCCCCTTTTAGCCCAGAATAGCGTCATCATTATTCAGGCCGATCGACTTGATGGCGGTATTGTTGACGGTGAGACGATCAGGAAAATTCTTGGAGATGTAATTCTTCAGACCGAAGAGATGATTATGGAGACCGACAGTGTGTATCAGTATGTAAACCGTAATCTCCTGGTCGCGTTCAACTCACAAATCGAGACAGAGAATGAAATGATTTGGGCAGATACGCTCTACCATAATACCGAGACCGAGTTTAGCCGCATGCGTGGTAAAGTGATCGTACAATCGGAGCAAAATACAGTTTTCAGCGACTCAATAGATGTTGACCAGCAAAGGGATCTTGCTATTTTCAATGTGCCTGTTCGATTTGAAGATGAAGATGGTACCCTTATCGCCGATAACGGGCTCTACTACCAGGCCGCAGACAGTGCGGTGTTTCGCGGAAATGTTCAGCTTGCAGACAGCTCTCAATATCTCGAAGCCGACTCGCTGTTTATGAACCGCTCAAAAGAGCTTTATGAGCTGTTTGGACAGGTTTATGCTGAAGATTATGAAGATGGTGTAATCTTTACCGGCGAGTATCTTTACTCTGATTCGACAGGATACAGAGAACTTGTGGATGATACCTGGCTGATGGAAGTTAGCGAGTCGGAGGCCGACACCACTCACCTCCTTGCACAAAAAATTGAAATTATGGAAACTGATTCCACATCGTTCATGGATGCATTTGGTGATGTAAGAGTCTGGACTCCGAAGTTCTCTGCTGTTGCCGA
>DATGBT010000224.1:0-8385 GCA_035312505.1 Balneolaceae bacterium
TTAATCTATCTGATAGCGGTGAAATTGAAGTGAAAATTTCAGCACACTCATTAGGCACGATTTTTTATGTGTTGAGAAAAGAGTTTTCAATTAGTAAAAGGTATGCTCTTATTGAGGAACTCAGATCTGTGTTCGGAGTTGTTCCCGTAACACAGCATATTATAGACAGGGCTCTGAAGTTAAGATGGAAAGACTTTGAAGATGCTATCCATTATCATGCTGCATTGGCATCCGATTGCGACGCTATAGTCACTCTTAACAGAAGTGATTTCCAAGAGTCAGAACTTCCTGTTTTGAGCCCCATTCAATTTTTAGAGGCGCTTGATTCCTGACCATAATAAAAAACCCCGCTTTTTTTCACAGCAGGGTTCAGAAGTTGTTCTCACAAATCAGCGATCAGCTATGGCTGATTTTTGTTCCAAGCACATCCATAAATTCGGCCAGCCATTTTTGATGGCCCGGCCATGCGGGTGTAGTTACCAGATTGCCGTCGCGCACAACTTCGGTTGGCTGAACGTCTTTGTAGTCGGCTCCGGCCAGTTTCATTTCAGGCCCGCATGCGGGGTAGGCCGTCAGGGTTTTACCCTCAATACCGCCAGCCGCTGCCATAATCTGTAGTCCGTGGCAAATTGCTGCAATCGGTTTATCGTTTCCAATAAAATGGCTAACCATATCAATGACGTCACTGTTTAACCGCAGATATTCAGGTGCGCGTCCGCCGGGAATCACCAGGCCGTCGTACGATTCAACATCCACATCGTCAAAAGAGTAGTTCAGCGTAAAATTGTGACCGGTAAGTTCTTTATACGTTTGATCACCCACGAAATCATGCACGGCTGTTGGGCACTGATCCCCCTCATTTTTACCGGGACAAACGGCATGAACCGTGTGGCCGACCATTTGCAGAGCCTGAAACGGCACCATGGTTTCTAAATCTTCTCCATAATCTCCTGCGATCATCAATAATTTTTTTCCTGCCATTGTATCTTCTCCGTTTGATTTAAAATTATATAACTATAAACAGTTATGAGTTTTTAAGCATTCGTAACGAAATGCTTTATGCTAAAAGAAAAGGCTTCCGGGTTTTGAACCGAAAGCCTGAAATAGTTAGGTCTGTTATTTCTTACATCGATGAGGTTGTTTCTTCCATGGCTCCCTCAGGTATCCAGCTTTCAACAAGTTCTTCATGTTCGTTCATCCACTGTTCAGTTACATCAGCTACATCTTCATCCGATTCGTTTACTTTCACCATCAGGTCGGCAAGCTGCTCCTCATTGAACTTCATATTGCTGAGAAATGCGGCCAGTTCCGGTTTGTCTTCTTTGAGGTTTTGGCGCCCCATAATATGAATATTTCCGGTCTCCCAAAGAACATTATCATCATCCTGTTTCAGGAATTTGAGGTCCCAGCGACCAAACTTCCAGTGTGGCTGCCAGCCTGTTACAATAATCCACTCTTCATTTTCAATGGCATTACTAAGGGCTGCCGTCATGGCCGGCCCGCTTGAGGTCATTAGTTCATAGTTAAGTCCATACTCGTCAATCACTTCCTGTGTGGTTTGCATTACACCGGCTCCCGCATCAATCCCGGTAATCTGGCCATCAAACTCTTCCACATAATTATTGAGGTTCGAAATGCTGTCGACCTCTACATACTCTGGAACCACAAGTCCGCTCTGGGTGCCTTCATACACATATCCAAGATCAACAATGTCGTCCTCAAACTGATCCATATAGTTTCTGTGGAGTACCGGAAGCCATGTTTCCATAAAAGCGTCTCTGTCTCCATTTGCAATAGCGGTATATGCCGGCCCTACATCCGCAGAGGTAATTGTTACCTCATATCCCATTTTCTGTTCGAGTACATTTTTTGCCAGGTTGGTGTAGGCGATTCCTTCAGCCCAGTTAACATAGACAAGGTCTGCAGTTTTATTTGTTTGCTCTTCGGACTGACACCCTGCAGCTACAAAGGTAAATAGCAGAAGAGCAGACACGATTTTTAGTGCCCAATAGTCGTTATTTGAAGTAATCATAATTTGCCTTTTTTGTTTAAGATTAATAGTTGAGTCATTTTTATAAGTAACAGATTTAATGAAAGATACGTTGGATAAGGCTCAGGCCCCCTGCTGAGAAGCCGTACCCATGGATTGTGTAATTCTGTCTAAAAAGATGGCGAGGATTACAATAGCGATGCCACCCTCAAAACCGAGGCCGATATTGAGTTGTTGTATTCCAACCAACACGGGCTGGCCCAAACCGCCTGCTCCAATCAGTGAGGCTATAACCACCATTGATAGTGCAAGCATAATGGTTTGGTTAACGCCGGCAAGAATGGTTGGAAGCGCAACAGGCAGCTCAACTTTAAAAAGCATTTGCCGTGAGTTGGAACCAAAAGCGAGTGCCGCTTCTTTCACCTCGTCGGGTACCTGGCGTATTCCAAGGTTTGTGAGCCGAACGGCCGGGGGAGTTGCAAAAACCAGTGTTGCCACTACACCCGGGACTTTTCCCAGCTGGAAAAACAGTACCGCCGGTATCAGATATACAAATGCCGGCATGGTCTGCATAAAATCCAATATGGGGCGCACCAGTTTTTCAACCAGGTCATTTTTTGATGCCCAAATACCAACAGGAATACCGATCAAAAGGGCTATAAGAACAGCTGTAAAGATCAGTGCCATAGTGTCCATGGTTTCAGCCCAAAGCCCCATCCCCTCGATCACAAAAAGTCCTGCGACGGTAAAAGCAGCCACGCCTTTTCCCGAAACGAACCAGGCAAGAACGGTTAAAATCGCTATCATAATGAGTGGGTGGGGCAGCATCAGTACTCCCTCAAACGCATCCAGGGTTGTCTTTACAGTTACCGTAATGGCTTCAAAAAAACCATCCCAGTTGTCCTGCATCCATCGAATAATAAATTCAAAAAATTGTCCTACAGGTATGTCAACCATAATGTATTATGTGTTAATTTCTTCAATATTTTCAGATTCTTGTTGGTTCGATACAGCCCCGTTTTCTGAACTGTTTAGCTTCACTTCATTAATGATAGAGGCCCGGTCTACAACACCGAGAAATTTGTCATTTGAATCAATTACGGCTATGGGAACCGTGCTGCCAATGGCCTCTGAGAGGAGCTGTTTGATAGGTGTATCAGGCAGAGTTTTGTAGGCATCATTTCTGATGATATCATCCAGCGATTTTACATTTTCATTTTTAAGTCGGTTAGCGTCATCAATAGTAACCACACCTTTAAATTTACGCTGTTCTCCAAGCACGTAAACGGTGGAGACACCCGCTTTCTCCATTTTACGTGAAGCCACTCCCGGTCCGTCTTTTTTGAGGTCTACGGTGGGTGCTTTACGCATGATCGATTTTGCAGTGATGATTTTTGTTCGGTCCACATTCTGTACAAATGCGCGAACATAATCGTCAGATGGCTCTGTTAAGATGGTTTCAGGGGTTCCTATCTGCACAACTTTTCCCTCCTTCATGATGGCGATCCGGTCGCCAAGTTTCAGGGCTTCATCAAGATCGTGTGTGATAAACACAATGGTTTTGCTCATTTCCGACTGAAGTTCCAGGAGTTCATCCTGCATATCGGTGCGAATGAGCGGGTCGAGCGCACTAAAGGCCTCGTCCATCAACAGGATTTCAGGATCGTTGGCCAGCGCACGTGCCAGGCCAACTCGCTGCTGCATGCCGCCGCTTAATTCATTGGGGCGTTTGTCTTCATATCCTTTCAGCCCCACTAAACTGATGGCTTTGCGGGCTTTCTTATGGCGTTCTTCTTTCTCCATACCGCCAATTTCAAGGCCATAGGCTACATTGTTAAGCACAGACCTGTGAGGGAAAAGGCCAAAATTCTGGAATACCATCGACATGCTCTGCCGTCGTACTTTAAGCAGTTTATCACGTTTAATATCCATGATGTTCATCTGCTCGCTCTCAAGGTATATTTCGCCGGCTGTAGGTTCAATAAGTCGATTGAGACAACGAAGAACGGTAGACTTGCCGCTACCGGACAATCCCATAATGACAAATATTTCCTTCTCTTTTACTTCAAAAGATGCATTATCAATGGCTACTGTTAAGCCGGTTTCATCAAGAATATCGCTTTTACTTTTCCCGTCTTTAAGCATGGGTATGGCTTTTTCGGGATTTTTGCCGAAAATTTTATACAGATTATTAACTGTTATCGCTGCCATTATATATTAATTAGTATATAAATAAATAAGTTAAATATTCTTCTATGATATAATAAAAATTACAAAATATTAAACTCTTAATCCGTTGATTTCGAACAATACCTTTGATCCCCCTTTATCAAATAAAAAATCAGGTTACAAATTGGTTTGTCTGTTCAAAAGCCTCTCATATAAATTTAAAACGAAGCTTTAACGGTTCAATAGCTATGTTTTATCGAATCGTTATTCTGGCGTTTATCGATATACTAAAATGAACAAAATAATGATTAAAATAATTGACAATAAATTTTTTGAAATCAATCTTTTTGTTTGAATATGGGGGTAAAAGAATGGCAAATTTTGAAAACAAAAAAGAAACTTTAGATGTGAAATATAACGTTAGAAGCATCCATGGTAGATTGGTTTCTATACTGGTTGAAAAAAATGGAAAAAGAGTGGATGACTGGACAGTTTACCGGGGTATACCCAAACCAACGATGACCCGTTGATGGTTGAAGCAAATGGAGGTACATTTCAGAAACGAAAAATGCAGCACAATTGAGTATGAAACGACTGAATAAAAAGACAGCGATCATTACGGGATCAACCAGGGGAATTGGACGCGGAATAGCTGAGTATTTTGCAGAGGAAGGCGCAATCGTTGTTATAAGCGGACGAAGTGAAGAGGAGGGTTCAGATACGGTACAGACGATCAAAGAAAAAGGAGGAGAAGCGCTGTTTATAGCTGCAGATGTTTCACGCCAAAGTGATAACGAAAAGCTGTATCAGGCATCCAAAGAGTATGTTGGCACCCCCGACATTATTGTTGCCAATGCAGGTATTCTGGGTCTGGGATCGCTGGCGGATATACCTGCAGATGAGTGGCACAAGACCTTTGAGGTAAACATCCATTCACTGTTTTATCTGTTAAGGGTGGCCATTCCTGAGATGAAAGCGAATGGCGGAGGCTCGATTATCGTAACGGGTTCACTGGCTTCACGGAAAGGATTTCCCAATCATGCTGCCTACTGCGCCACCAAAGGTGCCGTGGAGTCGTTGGTGAGGCAAGCCGCAGTGGATGCAGCACCGGAGGTTCGCATCAATATGATTGCTCCCGGCGCGATTGATACGAAACTCTACCGCTCATCGGCCGTTGCATTTCCAAACCCCGATACCATCCTCGACGAGGTCCCCGCTACCATTCCCATGCAGAGAACCGGAACACCACTTGACGTTGCCAAAGCAGCACTGTTTCTGGCATCCATTGAGTCGGAATGGATTACAGGCACCGTTCTCACCGTTGATGGCGGAGCAAGCGCTGCGGGGTAACTGGATTGGAATGGGGTAAGAAATCCAGGAAGAAAAACGATAATCATTTGCGAAAAATCCTATCTTAAGCCCCATCGTTATTTGATTATAAAGTGAATACATGCCGAAGCTTGCCGTTAAAGATAAATTTATTGATCTCTCAGACTATGGCCGGCCGGCAGCGGTAGCCATTGTACGTTTGTTAAAGAATACGAACGTAACCGCCATTCACCTCACGTTGATGTTTGGCCTTTGCGGTATTGGTGCAGTAACCGCTATCCTTCATGGGTATTATATTACGGCAGGTATGCTGTTAATTTTAAAGTCGATTCTGGACGCTGCAGATGGTGAAATGGCGAGAATGAAGAGGAATCCTTCTTACATTGGCCGTTATCTCGACTCTCTGTTCGATATTATTCTTAATTTTCTCATCATTCTGGCCGTATGGTACGTTACCGGGCAGAGTATTTGGCTTGCGATTGCCGCATTTGCTTCTATTCAGTTACAAGGCACTCTTTACAATTTTTACTACGTAATTTTGCGCCACAACTCCGAATCGGGCGACAGAACCAGTAAGATATTTGAGACGGAGACTCCTGAAGCATATCCCGGTGAAAGTCAAAAGGGTGTGAATGTCCTCTTTAAGATCTACATACTGTTCTATTCTGTTTATGATAAGGTCATCTATTCTCTGGATCGGCAGGCCCCTCTTAAAAAGACCTTCCCGAAATGGTTTATGACACTGCTGTCGATGTATGGACTTGGTTTTCAGCTTTTGATTATTTCAGCAATGCTGGCCACTGGCCTCATCAATCTTATAATGCCTTTTTTTGTTCTCTACTCTGTTTTGATGCTGTTCTTCATCACAACTCGGCGAATCTTTTTACCTGCGAAGGAATTGAATATCTGACTATGAGGAATAGTCCATTAATTAAATAAATAGAAGATTTCTGTTTTTATGTCTATTCATAGCCATGTTTTTTTAAAAGCTCAAAAGTTTCACTTTTCGCTACTATATTTATTGAGGTTTCTAATCCAAATCAAATGAAAAAGAACAATTTTTTATCCGAGAAATTTAAAATAGTACTCTCCATTTTTTTAATCGCCATTCCCGGCTTTCTTTCCTGCTCGGAAAGCGAGTCCATCGGCCAAACGGAAAAAATGCCATTTATTAAGGGGGTTTATGGCAATCCGGGTACACTGCTTGAGGCAGGCTATGCTTTTGATGAACTTGGATTGAACGCCATTTTTGTCCGGAGTATCTCACTGAATGATGAGCTTTTTGAGACGGCAAAAGATCAGAACGTAAAGGTTTTTGTGGAGTTCCCTACGCTGCTTGGACGCAACTATGTGGAAGAACATCCCGAGGCCTGGCCAATTGACGAAACGGGAAATCCATCGCCGCCTGCAGACTGGTTTATGGGAGTCTGCCCAACCGATCCGGATTTTAAAGAGTACCGTTCAAACCAGCTACGGGAAATTCTTGAGACGTATGAGGTAGGAGGCATTTTTTTGGATTATGTTCACTGGCATGCGCAGTTTGAGTCAGCGGATCCCATTTTACCTGAAACGTGCTTCTGTGATCGCTGTACAACGCAATTTTCTGAGAAAAACGGACTTGATATTGCCGGAACAGATATCGCTGAAAGAGCAGATTGGATCCTGGAGAATGCAGATTCGCAGTGGAGAGAGTGGCGCAATATTGTATTAAATGAGTGGATGACCGATATGAAAGCGATCGTGAAAGAGAGTCAGCCGGAGGCGAAGGTGGGTATCTTTTACTGTTCATGGTTCCCCGAAGATCATGATGGTGCACTCTATAAAACGCTCGGAATTGATGTGGAAGCTTTTGCTGAAATAGCGGACGTGCTTTCTCCGATGCTGTTTCATAAAATGAAAGACAGAAAACCAGAATGGGTGAGCGAATACACCTCCTGGCTTGGTGATCTGATAGAAGAATCAGTTGAAAATAAGCCCCTGGTCTGGCCGATCGTTCAGGCTCACGACAGCCCGGTTGAAGTATCACCGGATGAGTTTCGTCAGGTTATGATGGAAGGCTCTAAACCACCCTCAACCGGAATTATGATGTTTTCGGACCGTTCTCTGCTCGACAACAGAGAAAAAATTGATGTGATGAGGCAGTTCTATACAGAAAACGACTAATACTCTGTCCGATTTAAAAAAATCAATCAAAAGTTAAAGTCGGCTAGTTTAAATATTTGCACTCAAGTCTCGTGACTTTCTCGCAGAGGCTCGCTGATTACCTCGCTGAGATTCGCAGAAAGCGATCCCTTCGGGGCGAATGATGCACTATTCAAAAATCCTTCTGCAATCAGCGCAACTCTACCGAGAAACAAAACCAAAGGCGGTTTGAATGATGCTTTTACTGACATGGATTGCAACGTCAAGTTTACCCTCAATGGTAAATGAAACTGGCAATCGGATTATCCGTCATTGGCCAGTAAAGAACCTTACTCCTAATGCTCATAAATCATCTTGCGGGTCATGCCGCCGTCAATAACCAGGTTTTCACCCGTTATGAAATTATTGGCTTCATCGGTAAGAAAGAGGCACGCCCGGGCGATATCATCCGGCTGTCCAACGCGGTTTGAGGGATGCTGCTGATGATCAATATCCCGAAGGTCATCGGCATCTCCCGTATGGATCCACCCGGGGCTGATGCAGTTAACGGTGATGTTATGATCAGCATAGGAGAGAGCCATGGCGTGGGTAAGAGCCAGCAGACCGCCTTTGGAAGCGGCGTACGCTTCGGAGTTTTTTTCCGACATCAGAGCCCGGGTTGATGCGATGTTTACAACTGAACCGCCGCCCTGCTTTTTCATTTCGCTTGCGGATTCGCGAGTCAGCAGAAAAGCGGCACGAAGGTTGGTATTCAG
>DATGBT010000225.1:0-23472 GCA_035312505.1 Balneolaceae bacterium
CGAATATTTTGAACACGGAATACGACAGAGCCAAACAGGATCTGCTCTTAGCAGTTTTTGGAGGAATTGCGGCTTTAGTATTTTTCTGGCTTTACTCAGGTTATCACCCTTTGGGCGAGGCAGATCCTTCGCTGCAGGATACTCAGATTCACAGGCTTTCCGGTGAACTACTGCAAGATTTTGGTTACCAACCCGAAGACGGCCCGGTTATTCAGTACAAGTCGAATCATGAAATACTGGATTCGCTGCAGGTAAAACACGAATTCCATAAATATTATTCAAACCCTGTCTACAGATCTTTGTCTCCCGTTTTTTACTGGAATAGCCGTTTTAGTATGGGAGAAGAGGAGAATGGGGGCTCATTTAGTCCGTTTGAAGGGGATCATTATAACATAAATATCCAGTTTTCGGAGAACGGGGATTTTATTGCATTTGAAAATTCCGACCAGATAAGACCGAACATTGCATCGCCATCACGGGAGGAGTCAGAAGTACTAAACACATTACTTGATAGCCTGGGTATCATGGAAAATGATTTCAATGAAATTGATTTTTTAATGAACCAAAGAGTGGGCCAGATTGCAGACTCCTCGCTTGAAATTGAGGGCGGGCGATTAGTTTTAAAAAGTGTACATGCCGTTAAAATGGCTTTTACCTATTTGGAGCAATCCGGGTGGCCGGAAGAATATTTTGAAAGAAGCGAAGTAGAAATAGAAAATTTAGATGATGTTCGTGTGGCCAATGTCGATTTTTCGCATGACGGACGTTTCTCAGATATTCCGGTGGTGGTTACTGTTTCGGTACTCCCAACAGGTGAGCTTTTATCATTTACATACAACTACGAGACACTCCCTGAGCAAAATTCAGTCCTGGATTTTACCATAACCAGCGTTCGTGTAATATTAGTGCTCATTGGTGTTTTCTGGCTTGTTATTTTACTATTTGTGCGGTTCAGAATGCGTCTCATAGATATGAAAGCAGCTATTTTAGTTGCGGTACTAGCGGGTGTAATCTCACCGTTTGTGGTGTTTATGCAGCTACTCCACAATCAAATTCAATTGTTTGTTGAACTCAGTTTTGTCGTAGTACTTACAATGTTGATCCCAACAGGAATTGTTGCGGCATTGACGTCTGTTGTATTCTTTGCGGTAACTTCCATTTCAGACTCCATTACCCGAAAGGCGTGGAGTGATAAGTTGCGTACAGTCGATCTTTTTCGGATAGGACAAATTTCCAATCAGCCTGTGGGAGCTACATTAATACGCGGTATACCCTACGGGTTTCTCATCCTTATTTTTTGGTTTCTGTCCCTTTATCTGTTTCCCGGCTCTTTTATTTCCGTTTCAGAATATCCATTTTATTCTGACGAAGCATATCTCGCATATATCACAAAATTGCTCGACAACGGCGTGATTTATATGTTGATGGCTGAGATCATTTTTTTAATATTCGTAGGCCAGCTCAGATTGGCATCCAGCTCTCCTTTACTTCTGATTGCACTGCCGGCCGTTTTGCTGGGAATTCTGCATCCATTTCCTTTTCAAGTTGGAAACGTATCCTCAGAACTTCTTTCAGGGGCTGTAATTGGATTAGTATCGGGATGGATTTACTTTAGAGAAGACTTTTTAACGACATTTATTGCACTGGTTGTTTTTGGTTCTGCTGTGACCTCAGCTCCTGGCTGGCTCGCAAACAACTCACCCGACAGCCTGGTTTTTTATTCTTTTATCCTGTTTGTAGCCGCAGGATTTATTTATGGAACGGTAAATCTTTTTCGTGGTACAAGAGCCAAAGAGCTGCCAAATTTTGTGCCGGAATATATTCAGGAGCTTGCACAGGAAGATCGTATTAAACAGGAGCTTCAAATTGCAAGGAAAGTTCAGCAATCATTCTTACCGGTTAAAACACCCACAGTTGAAGGGCTCGACATTGCTGCTATTTGTAAACCTGCATATGAAACAGGGGGGGATTATTACGACTTTATCGAGCTGGATAACTCTTCCTACGCAATTGCCATTGGAGATGTAAGTGGGAAAGGAATTCAGGCGGCATTTTATATGACGTTTACAAAAGGAGTTCTACACTCCTTATGTAACGATTATCTCTCCACAATAGAAGTTTTAACAAAAGCGAATAAGCTGTTTCGTCAAAATGCCAATCGTGGCACATTTATCTCTTTGATTTTTGGTGTGATTAGCCCCGGTGGAAAAACATTTACATTTTCCAGGGCCGGGCATAATCCGCTTCTCTACTTTGAGAATAAAACTCAGATTTTGAAAGAGTTCAAACCAGCCGGACTCGCCATTGGGATGGCTGAGGAGGAGGTATTTGGAAAACATATCACTGAGGAGATGATTTCCCTTTCAAAAGGTGATATTTTAGTACTTTTTACAGACGGCGTGGTTGAGTCAGTGAGTAAAACAAACAAAGTATATGGGGACAGTCGTTTGTATAATCTTGTGAAGAAAAACCACGACGCATCTGCGCAGGAGATTATCAGGAGAATCGAAGCAGATTTAGATATGTTTGAAGAGAAATCAGAACAGCACGATGATATGACAATGATCGTTATCAAAAAGAATTAGGTACACAAACTAACAATTATGGCTAAAACTCAGTTATATACAATATTGGCAATCATTACCTTGATGCTGATATTTAGCCCGGCCCGTGCCCAAAACAGTGCCGGCCCAAAATCCATAACATTAGAGCAGGCTCTGAAACTGGCACCTGAAACGGGAAAGAAAATATTGGTCGATGTTTATGCTACATGGTGCCCGTATTGTAAGCGAATGCATTCTGAGGTATACCCCAGTGATGACGTTTCGAACGCTATTTCAGACTATTTTTTACTCGTGAAAATTGATGTAGAGGGAAGCGAAGAGGTAAACTATTTTGGTGAAATAATGACTGAAGCGCAGTTTGCTCGTGCGCTTGATAATAAAAATGTACCCACAACCTATTTTCTGAATCAAGAGGGAGCTATTCTTGGCGTTCAGCCGGGCTATCTTGAGCCAAAGGTATTCTCCTCACTTCTGCAGTTTGTTGGGAGTGATGCTTATCTGAATCAGTCATTTAGTGAATACAGTCAAACTGAGTAAACAACTGTTTGGCATCTGCCGGATCAAAACAAATTAAATTTAGTCGCATGTCGCGAAGCCAGTCCATAGAAGATTATTTGAAAGCTATTTACAAACTTCAGACATTGAAGGAAGGAGGGGTATCCACGTCTGAGCTTGCGAAGGAGATGGGCGTTGCAAATGCATCCGTTACCAATATGGTAAAGCGTTTATCCAAACTTGGAATGGTGGACTACCAGTCTTACTATGGTACTACACTAACTAAATCGGGCGAAAAAATTGCGCTCGAAATGATTCGCCACCATCGGCTTCTGGAGCTGTATCTTAAAGAGATGCTTGGGTACTCCTGGGATGAAGTACACGAAGAAGCCGAAAAACTGGAGCACTATATCTCTGAACAGTTTGAAGATAAAATATCTGAATTACTGAATCATCCCACTGTCGATCCACACGGTGACCCTATCCCTACAAAAGATGGTGAAATGCCGGTTATCAAATCAAAAAAGCTTAGCAGCGTGCTGGCCGACTATAGCTGTATTGTTCAGCGGGTGAAGAATCAGGATTCTGATGTCCTGAGAAAGCTTGAACAAGCGGGTATAATACCCGGAGTTAAAGTCACCATCGTAAAAAGGGATGAGGAGAAAGGCTGCCTGCACCTGGAAGTTGAAGGACGAAAAACATCTGTTGCTGATGCTCTTGCAGCACAAATTTATGTTGTTTAATACGTCCGGACCTGCTCTCAGGGAGTATGGTCCATAGGATTTGGGTAGTTAAAAGTATATGACAGGTCGCGTTTAACTTTCTCATTGGCAATAACTGAGTAGTCTTTCTCACCGTTCTTTATAAAATGTGGAATTGGTAAATCGTAATACTCTGCGGCGCTTTTGTAGAACTCCTTTCTTGGTGGGTGCCCGTCAGAAACAAGATTATAAACGGTATTGATTTTTTGCAGCTTAACAATCTCCATGATGATGTTCAAACAGTCTACCTGGTGAATGAGATGAACAGGTTTTGACGCTCCGCTAAGGTTTTTTCGCCCGCTGAGATAGTGAACAGGATGCCGGCCATATCCGTAAAGACCTCCGGGTCGTAAAATCGTGGTATCAATTCCTGAGTTTTGTAACAGATTTTCCGCTTTTAGTAAAACTTCACCGGAAGGCCGGGAGGTATTGTCAATATTTGTATCCTCTTCTGTCAGAAGTCCGCCTGTTTCGGGGTATACCGACGTGGAACTTACAAATATAATCCAGCTGATCGGTTTTTCTTTTACTTTGAGAATGATTTTTTCAATAATCTGAAGAAACGATTCGCCATTTTTTCCCTGTCTCACTTTTGGAGGAATATTTAGAAAAAGGAGTTCGGTATCCCAGAATGAATCAACTTCAGGATCTTCAAATGAATCAGGCAGATTTATCAGGTATGGATTAATTCCGTTCTGCTTGATTACCGCCAACTTCTTCTTTGATGTGGTAGAGCCCTTTACACTAAAACCTGTCTCTTGTAATCTCAAGGCCAGGGGAAATCCAAGCCATCCACATCCTAAAACTGATATATCCATCAATGTCTCTTTCAATTATTAACCATGCCGAGGTGCATGTTACTTTCGCCTTTAGTTTTATGAGTGCTAACAGGCTGTCTGTAATTATGTTTCTTTCGCCGTGGAAGTTAAACACAACAGCTGTGAAATGAAAAAAGTGACCTTTATCATCCGCTGATGCCTGCTTCGTACGATTATCAAATTTTGAATATCGCACCATTTATGAACATTCAGGATTACCTGAAGTTGTGCCAGCTGAAGCGACCAGTACCATGTCTCTATATGGATTCGTATGGGTAATGGGGTAGGTGCTGTGTGTTCTGTAAAGTATACCTGGTCAATACTGTCATCCCGGACTTGATCCGGGATCTCCTCGCCATGGCTCGGCCGCAAGAAAATGAAACAATCATTCTTAACCCCGTCCTCTGCCGGAGTACCCTGCCCTCCTGGACAGGCCATCTTCCCGAGTCATGGATTGTATAGTATGGTTAAATGATCAATATGGTACACCTAACTTCCATATTTTTTTAATGAGCCTGTTTGTGTTACACGATGGTGGAGTTGGTTCATGGATCTGTCGAAAAGACGCCAAAGGCGTCACAGAACATAGGCCGGGGCGACGCCCCGGGATTGCGAAACCGATTCATCCCCTCCCCGAGGCAATGGATATGATCAACGCTTCAGGCGACATCGAGGAAAAGAGGTTCAAATTCTGTATGGAAAAACAGGGAGTTGATTAGGGCTGGAGAACAACCATCGGGTTCAATCTTGTGCTGTTGGTGGTTGATAGCCCGATGGTTTAGAGATGTGTGCCTTTTTACCTGGGGCGCTGCCCCAGCTGTGTTATTACTGGCTTTTCCGAATGGATCCCGATGGGGCAGCCTTTTTTCTTAATGGAATCATGCTAGGTTTGTCAGGCTTCAGAAATCTTTTCTTCCCTTTTGCCAACACCAAACCTTTGGGGCAGGGTCTGAAGAACCCCCTTTTATCAGCGATTTACTTTTCTCGTTCTGCCCCATAGAAAAGGAGTAACAAAACACAGTTTCCAGGAGTAATTCGTATTGCAGGATGGTTCAAGTACCCACACCGATCAACATAGAGCCAGTATCTTTTATGAGCGATAAGAGTATCATCTTTGCCGGAACTGAACACTCAGATTCAGAAGTTAACTGTTCACATTGGCATGGAGGAGTTGACTGAACTATTTTGTTGATAACTGCTTCATTGTATCTTTGCAAGGTAGTTGTATGTTATTAAGTGATATGAAACCGGGTCGCAAATCATCTGAGCACCAGTCCGGTAAATAGTATAGTGATGATGAACTGTAAATTAACAGAAATTAATCAGTAGGAAGCTTTTTATGCCCTCAGAAAAAATAGCCGTTATTGGTGCAGGAATAACGGGCCTTACAGCCGCACGACAGTTACAAACGCTGGGTAAAGATGTCGAAGTTTTCGAGAAAAATGCTGAACCGGGTGGTTCCGTTCGTACTGTGCAACAAAATGGTTGGCTCACTGAATATGGCCCGAATACTCTTCTTCTTAAAGATGCGGTAGTCAGGGATTTTATCAGGGATATTGGACTCGAAAAAGGCCGGATTATAGCCAACGAGAGCGCATCCAAACGGTTTATTGTGCGAAATGGTAAGCTTGAGGCTCTGCCTGCGTCTCTTAAAGAAGCGATTACGACAAATGTCTTTCGTACTTCTGGAAAATTGCGCGTTGTATTGGAACCGTTTATACCCAGATTTAAAGGTGAGGAAGAAAGCGTGGCCTCTTTTGTGGAGAGGAGACTGGGAAGGGAGATACTGGATTATGGTTTGAACCCGTTTGTTGCGGGAATTTACGCGAACAGGCCAGAGTACTTGTCGCTGAAACACGCTTTTCCGGCAATGTTCAACCTGGAAAAAGAGTACCGATCTTTGATTTGGGGTGCTATTGCAGGCTCTCGAAAGAGAAAACAGGATGGACGTATTCCACGGAAGCTGATCTCTTTCCAAAACGGACTTCAGCAACTTCCTGAAAAGATTGCTGAGCAGTTAACAGTGCACTATTCAGCAAAAGCAGAGTCTGTTCAGAGAAAAAGGGAAGGGTGGTTTATTCGCACAGAAAGCGACGAAGCAGGCCCCTATCAACGTGTAATTGTTAATGTTCCGGTGTATCAGTGGAGTAACGAACTGCTTCCTGTGAAAGAGTACTCAGAAGCTATCAAAAAAGATGTAGAGTATCCGCCACTCTCCGTTTTACATCTTGGCTTCAGGAAAGAAGATATTCGTCATCCGCTGGATGGTTTCGGCTTTTTGGTGCCAGAAAAGGAGCATAGAAATATATTGGGTGCGCTCTTTTCATCCACACTTTTTGAAGGAAGAGCACCCGATGGCCATCACCTTCTCACGGTTTTCATTGGAGGTGGGCGAGAACCGGAAAAAGCGAGGTTATCAACCGAGCAATTGATTGACGTTGTGGAGACAGAGTTTACGCAGCTCATAGGCCTGCAGGGCCGGCACAGCTTTAAAGAGCATGTCTACTGGCCAAAAGCTATTCCGGGCTATCATATTGGATATGGTGAAATGCTGGAGAAGTTTGATGCCATGGAGAGAGAAAATCCTGGATTATACCTCGCCGGAAATTTCAGAAATGGAATATCTGTTCCCGACTGCATAAAAAATGGGATTGCTTTAGCGAAACGAATACAGCCCGAAAGTTGAAAGATCTTTAATCCAGTTTGGGGGCAGCTGAAAAAACCTCAAGCATCTGTTCAAGCATATTTTTCCCGAGAAACATCATCTTCTCCTGGTTGCCCATTGCCATCCAGCGGAGCAGCAGACGTAAATTATGGAGCAGAGGCGGAGGATCAGTGACCAGTGTTTCACTATTGATGATATAGTTCCAGTCGATGTCACGGTGAAAATGTACGCCCTGTTCCGCCATATGTTTTTTATAGATGTTTGCAATAAGACCATACCCAATTGTGCTGGGGTGAAGTCCGTCGAGGCTGAAAATTCCGCCGCTTGCAATTTTCCCTGTTTCCCGATCCAGTTTCAGATAGTCTGTTGAAATGCGGGGATCTCCATTCTCATCAACCAGGTACTCTGTCTGAGGATTTTTTTTCAATGCTTCGACAAATTTAACAGGGAAGGGTTTTGCAGTGTAGGAACCTCTCCGCCGGCGTGCAGCAGCACTTACATATCGGCCAACCGGGATTACGTGGTAACCAAACTCAGCCGCAAGATTTCGGATAATTTGGTTGTAGTCATCCACAATGCTATCCAAAAAAATCGCTTCGTCTTTGGTAAGGTGCGGATGCTTTTCAGGATTAAAATCATCATCCCAAATCCAAAAACGCGTATAATAATCGAAATATCCGTTAAGAGGTTTTGTTCTGTTTTCGTTAACTCCGCGAATGGCGGGAGGTATGGTTACATGAGGAATGGTAGGAACAAATACCCGTTTTACACCGAGCGATTCTATGCGTTTGTATAGTGTCCTCATTTCAATTTCGAAATGTTCCGGCCGGAAAACGGTGCAATTTCGGCTTGCATAGTAGTTCATGACATCACGCTGCTCAGACAACCTGATATTAAGGTTGGTCACAGCACCAACAATATTGTTGTGGCCAATACAGATAATCAGATTCTCAATGCCGCCATCACTGTGGAGCTCCGAGATATTATCCACCATTGCTTTGTCCGACGTTTCAATGCTGAAGGTAGGGTTCAAGACCATGCGTGCGGTTGTATACATGGCATGATCCGGCAGGACATTAAAAACTGAATAGCGTATTTTATTATTTCTGATCATCTCCCTGCAGTAGGCTTCATCGATCATCATCGAGTCGCTGATGGCAAATCCCCATACCGACTGATTGTGATAGGGCGAATCTCGTTCAACTTTTAAAGATTTTTTATGCCCTTCCCAGTACGATTTTATTCGGCTCAGCGTTTTGTAAACCGAGCGGGCAGCGGATACCGATTTGAACAGGTTAATATCGTCCCCGTACTCCTCTGCTACTCCCCTTACCAGGATTTCAAGATTGATCGGGATACCGGCCTGGGCGGTGAAGGAGGGCAGATCGAAACAGCAGTTTTCTTCGATCAATTCGGCAAGAATCGCAGGGAAACTTAAATCGGTGCGATAGATTCCACCATTTTTGAATCCCAGCGCCATGCTGTCTCCAATTACAGCGAGTTTGTGTTTGTAGTTTCTTTCCTTACTAAACAAAATGATAAATTGTTACCTTTTACTGTTTCCGAAATCAACGTAACCATCAGCAATCAACTCTATTATGGAATCAAAAACAACCGGTCTTCAAGAGTTTAGGGAAAAACGAGAAAAATTGAATAAAAAAGTGATGGATCAGGACCATCTCGGTATTCGCCGGTTCTTCAATTTGGATCACAATACATATAAAGATGGAGCTTTGCCATCTCAGACCAAAGAACTCCTTGGGCTTGTGGCTTCGGCGGTGCTTCGCTGTAATGACTGCATCGACTATCACCTGGAGCAGTGCGCAAAAACAGGTTCAACCAAAGAAGAGATTGTCGATGCGCTGAATGTTGCTTTGGTTGTGGGAGGGAGTATTGTTATACCGCATCTTCGGCATGCCATCGAAACGTTGGAACTGCTCGAAGAAGAGGGAGCGCTTTAAATGTACTATAAAAAGTTATTTGTCTTTTTTTTATTGGTAACCAGCTGTGTGCCATTACTGCAGGCACAGCTGATACCCGCCGAAAATTCAGCTAAAGATATTGATCAGTCAAGAATTGGAAGCCACTATTCAATATTTCCGCTGGCCGGTTATTCATCTGATTTTGGATTCTATGGCGGCGGTTTTGTACAGAGAATGAACTATGGTGTTGATGAGCGTCCTTTTTTAAGCAATACCCGACTTAATGGTGTTCTCTCTACAAAAGGCAACCTGGAAATAGATCTTGAGTACGAGCGCATTCGAACATTTGGCACCGATATCCGAAGTAAAGTAGAAGTTGTAGGGCTTAGGTTGCTGCAGGGACACTATTTTGGGATCGGGAATGAAACCGAATTTTCTGAATCTCTATTTGATTCAGATTTTTTCTTCTATGAACGTAGAGAATTTCAGTTCGACTACCAGGCGCGAAAACGGGTCCATTCCTATGGGAAATCGGGCGTTCTGGATCTATTTTCCCGGGTTAAGGTCTGGCACGTAAATGGAATAGAAAAAGAGAATGAATCCAAATTTTTAATCGATCAGCCTGAAGGTTTTGATCCCGGATGGGTGAATACACTGGGCCTGGGCGTGATTGCGGATTCACGAGACAGCGAATTCGATCCCAATCGTGGCTTTCGCTATAGTCTTGAATTCTCGAAAGCACTGCCCTTTATGGGAAGCGACTATACCGTAGCGAGCCTCACAGGAGATGTTCGCCACTATAAAACATTGTTTGCCAATATAGTGTTTGCCCACAATTTTAAATTTGAACACCAGACCGGAGACGCTCCATTCTGGTCGAAACCCGTGATTGGTAACGAATATGGGCTGAGGGGATTTCACTGGAATCGTTTTAGAGGAAGCAGCTCCGTTTTAAGTATGACGGAACTTCGTACATGGCTCTTCACTTTATGGGAAGGCCGCATTCGAGCGGGCGGCCAGCTGTTTTGGGATACAGGAAGAGTCTACTCGGAAAAAGACAGCGCACAGTTTTTTGATGACTGGAAACATTCATACGGAGCGGGTGCGGCTGTCTCGCTTTTTAATCCTGATTTTATCGTAAGAGCCGATGCCGGTTTTTCTGATGAGGCGTTCCGAATCTATTTTGGTGCAGGGTACGTTTTTTAATGAATTCGCAAGAACTTAAATATTTGAATATTTACGATACCTATGAACAAAGCTGCCATACTGCTGACGGCAAATAAAGCTGATTGCCCTCACTTTTTAAGCCGACTGAAAGAGATAAGCAACCTGCTTCTGCATCTTCCCCTCGAAAAGTACGACCACTTTGTGGAAGGTGAGGAGGGCAGAATACTTGCTGAAAAGATGAGAGAATTTGTTTTTGTTGTCTATGGAAACGTCAGAAATGCGCATCACTTTCTGCAATGGGCAGAAGAGGAAAACCGGCTGGAGGAATGCAAAAACCGAATACACCTGGTAACAGATCCTGCGACATCGGGCCTTCTTGAAAAGTACTCCTTGCCAGCGATAATGCCCCGTGAGTTTGCAAAGGGAATTGATGTAATTGAGTTTATGCTAAGAATATCCACTGAGGGAGCGGTGCTTTATCCGACTACAGATTCTCATACCGAGGAGATACCGGGCCTGCTGAAGGAGCTTGAAATGCCGGTGACGGAGTTTACAGTATGCAGAGAGAGAACATTGACCGATACTGAGTTGCAAAATTATCGTAAAAATATTCAGGCTTCAGAAGTAGAAACCGTCCTGTTTCACAACCGCTCATCCGTCAAGCGAATAAAACTGGCGTTTCCGGATCTGAACCTTCATCAAACTAAAAATATAGCGGCCGACAGGGGAGTTGCAGAGTTTATGGAGAGGGAGAAAATACCTGTTGCTGTAACAGCCAGTGGTACGTGGTTATCCCTGTCTGATGTGGTATTAAACAAGTATGATAAATAAACTGGTTAAGCTTCTGATCCTTACGAATCGAGGGGGAGCAGTTTCTCGATAATTGCCTCATGTTCCGGAAAAGCCTGGAGCATTCTGTACCGGTCGGCCATTTCAAAATCGTCGAAGTCGAAACCGGGAGCAACGGTACAGCCGCAAAGAGCGAAGCTGTTTTCCTTATCAACAGTAGCGCCGAACCATGATCCGGCAGGAATGACACATTGAGGTTTCTCACCATCTTCCAGCGATTTTCCCACATATTTTGCTTCATAAAGACCGTCATCATGAATGATGTGAATCGTTACTGCTGCACCCATGTAGTGGTGCCACACCTCATCTGACCGGATTCTGTGGAACCGGGAGATATCTTTACTTCTCAGCAGATAGTAGATCGCGGTGCTCACGTTTCGTTCTTCAGAAACCAGGTCGGCAGTCGATGGTATTACTCCCTCGCTGCGATATGTCTCAGCAAAATAACCGCCTTCGGGATGAGGCATTAAATCGAGTGCTTGTATGATTTGATTTGGATCCGTTGTAGGCATAAGTTTACGGTCTTTTTAATATGATCTTATCATAAAATACAAATCATAGCACGATTACATTTCCTCTCTCAAAAAAACGGATGCACTATCGGGGTAATCTGTGATGATTCCGTCCACACCCATCTGTAGCAGCACCCGCATTTCATTTATGGTATTTACAGTCCACGGAATCACTTTCATGTTTCGGTTATGCAGATCCTGAATCGCTTCGTTCGTGAGGAGGTTGTAATTTGGGCTCCAGATTTCTGGTGTGTAGCCAAGGGTATCAATATAGCTCTGAACAGGATTGTTCTCATAAACAAGCATTGCCTGTGATACCTCAGGATGCAGCTTTCGAAACTCAATGAGGGTTGCCGGATCGAACGACTGTATGATTACTCTGTGCAGAAGATCAAACTCACGATCAAGCTCCGAAAGTTCATCAGACAGTAGTTGGGCAAATTCAGCGGGCTGCGGTACAAATACCCCGTAATAGGGCGGTTCACTTTTAGTTTCAACGTTGTAATAGAGTGGGTCCATGTTATTTTCTGCAGCGTGCATTTCTATAGCACGTATCGCATCAATAAATAGTGGTTTACTTACTTTCATGGACTCTTGCTCCGGGAAATCAGGATGGCCGCGCATACCTACATCAAATTGCCGAATTTCATCGTAGGTCATTTCGTATATGTTCAGAGACATCTGCTCATCTTCCGTCACCGGGCTGCCGTCAGGATGTGTTGAAATTTTATGATTAAACCATGGTTCGTGCGAAACCAGAAGTTCACTTTCACCGGTAACAACCAGGTCCATTTCGATGGTTTTTATATTAAATTCTGTTGCTTTCAGAAAGCTCGGAATTGTATTTTCCGGGAGCAGTCCACGAGCACCGCGATGTCCCTGCAGATCGAAGGCCTGGTTTGATGGGTTTTGTGTACAGGAAGTCATAATGAGTGAGATTAAAATCAGCGATAAAAATTTCATAGATAGACAAATTGATTTTTCGGCCTGTTTGGTTTGAAGAGGTTTGAGACCGGGCCGTCTTGTACTTTTTTTATACCTTATTGAGTATTACAGTTTGAAAACGAAAGTTAACAGGAAGATGAAATGTTACAAATGAAAAAGACAACTATTTTTACTTTGCTGATACTGCTCTTAGCCACACCAGCAGTTTTTGCTCAGGAAAGTGAGAATGATTCATCTGGTGATGGCACAACCTTTATTTTGGTGAGACATGCAGAAAAGGTGAGCAATTCAGACGATCCCGGGCTTACGGAAGAAGGGAAGGCCAGAGCAACCAGGCTGTATGAAATGCTGGAGATGGCTAATGTGAGGGCTATATATTCCACAAAAACCAAACGCACGATGGTTACCGTTCAGGTGGTGTCAGACATGGCGAACGTGCCGGTTACTATTTATGAACCGTCTCCGGATAAAGATGGTACAGAACAATGGATTAAAAATCACACAGGCGAAACGGTGCTCGTTAGCGGACACTCGAACACCATTCCAAATATTGCCAATCTACTATTGGGCCGAACTCATTTTGATCATGATTTTGATGAATCGGACTACGGAAACCTGTTGGTTGTCACCGTTAACGGCACAGAAAGAACATTGCTGCATTTGAGATTTTGAAGAATTAAAAAATTGCTGGATCATATTACTTCAATATCGTTTCGAAAACTTCCAGAACAATATTCCATTCGCGGCTTGGCGGATAAATCATTTCGTAATGTCCCGCATCTTGCAGTAAAATCAGATCTGCATCTCCTCCGGTTTGCAAAACATCATTTACAAAATGATATCCAAAAAATGGTGGCACAGGCGAATCAAAAGCAGCGCTCAACTCGACTAATGGTATATGAAGTGGCAACAGCTCTGAAGGTGAGGTATCGGCAAAGGGATCATTCCGGTTTGCGGCATCAATAAGTTGCTCAACCGTCTTCTCTCCGCAAGGGGATGCGCCATATTTTGCATACCGCTCTAGGTCGTTTATCCCGGCCAGGGAAACCACGGCATCAATATGAATCGGATTTTCTGTATAAAGATCACTTTCCACAGGGAGCTGGGTCCGGAGAGCTATCCATGTGGCAAGGTGTCCGCCGGCAGAATGTCCCGCTGCGATAATTCGGTCTTTTGGCAGATTAAATGTTTCTGCGATACGGATAAATTCATCTGCTCCATTTGCTACATCCAAAAATGTACCGGGATAGCCGCCTCCGGGGTGACCAATTCTCCGATAATCAATATTCCAGACTGCAAAGCCTCTGCTGCTCAAATCCTCAGCCATTGCATTCATCAGTTCCACCCCTGGATACATTGCCAGCCAGCATCCGCCATGTATCATGATAACGCTGGTGTGGGCGTCCTCACTACCGGGAAGCCACAGCTCACCATATTGTAAAGAGTCGGTACCAAACGGAATATGATGGCTGGATTTGGTGGTTTCCAGATCCAGAACATCTCGCCATGAAACCAGCTGCGCATGCACGAGCTGGGCAGAGGTGAGAAAGATCAGTAGAAAAACGATTCGTTTCATTACCAGGATTAATTCAGTTGAACAATTGTACACCCGGAGCCACCCTGCTCAATGGGCGCTATATTAAAGTCTATAACGTCTTCTCTTTTTTCCAGGTAATCGTGAATCAGTGAGAGCAGTATTCCTTCACCTTTTCCATGAATAATTTCAACCTGTTTCAGCCCGCGTGCAACAGCCCTGTCAATGTATTGGGTTAACTCTTTAATAGCTTCTTCACCGCGCTTTCCGCGAAGTTCAATCGAAGGTTTAACCGACAGATCGATGTCGCCTGTGGTTGTGTAGGATCTTGCTCCCTGCTTTTTGGATTTTGCAGACGGGGCTTTCGTCTTTATGAGATTATTGGTTTTCGCTTTTATTTTCATCCCGTTAACCAAAACCGTTGCTTTATTTCCATTTAACTCTACAAGTTCGCCGGCTGTGTTGCTATCACCAATTAAAACATAGTCTCCTACAACCGGTTTATTTTTGCTCCTGTAAGGCTTCTCAGTTTCTTCTTCAAAGGTTTGCTTGTTTTCTTTGATCTGCTTCTTTGCCTCTTCAACATCTCTGCGAGCCTCTTTAATCGTTTCTTTATTTTCCCTGCCTTCACTTATGATCTTCTCTACCGCCTGTTCGATTCGCCGGTTGGCGTCTTGCATAATCTCCCCGGCATCTTTGTAGGCTTTTTCCAGGATTTTGCTTCGTTTGTCATCAATATTTGCAGATTTCTCAAGAAACTGTTTCTCTTTTTTCTCCAGGTTTTTCGACTTTATTCGATAATCCCGGACAAGATCTTCCGACTCCTGCATTTTCTTTTCCAGGTTCACAAGGAGATCACTCATTCGGCCTCGATTTTCCCCTAAAAGATCTCGCGCGTGCTGAATCAAATCTTTTTGAAGCATAAGCCGGTCTGCAATTTCAAATGCGTAACTGCTGCCAGGTACCCCTTTCTTAAACTTATATGTGGGAGACAGATTTTCCTGATTAAACTCCATGGCGCCGTTAACTACATTCGGATGGTCCTGTGCAAAAACTTTCAGCGATCCATGGTGGGTGGTAATAATGACCCGGGATCCCCGGTCAATGATAAACTCCGTAAATGCCTGAAAAAGGGCTCCGCCTTCATCCGGGTCGGTACCCGAGCCGGCTTCATCAATCAACACAAGCGATTGAGAAAGTGAGTGGCCCAGTGTTTCACGCATCCAGGTGAGGCGGGAGGAAAATGTACTCAAATCATTTTCAATCGACTGTTCATCGCCCACATCCACAAATAAACCCTGAATAACAGGCAGCCGTGAATGGGGCTGTACGGGAATCGGATACCCGCTCTGAAGCATCATTGAAAGCAGCCCGATTGTTTTCATCGCAACCGATTTGCCACCGGCATTGGGGCCGGTGATAATGAGCCCCAGTTCTTGTTGATCCAGAGTTACATCAAGAGGAATTACAGGTTCCGGCTCTTTTGCGTGTACGTTTTTTAAAAGAAGGTTGGGGCTTTTAGCACTGTGTAGTTCCAGTGTAAAATCATCTGAGAGTTCGGGAATAGCTCCGTCAATTTTCATTCCAAGACGTACCCTGCACTGTATGGCATCGAGATGGCCAATGGCATTAGTGTTCGTAATCAGAGAATCGGAATATTTGCGAACTTCTGATGTAAGCTCCCTGATAATGCGGTCTATTTCCCGCTGCTCCTCCGATTCAAGCTGGCGAATTTCATTATTAATCTGCAGTGCCTCAACCGGTTCAAGATAAACGGTTTGCCCGGTAGAGGAGACGTCATGGATAAATCCTTCTACTTTTCGTTTAAATTCTGCCTGAACCGGGATCACCATGCGTCCGCCACGAATGGTGGCTCCCTCGTCTGAGGTCATACCTTTCTCCGCTACGCGTTTCATTACTTTTTGCACGGTGCTGCGAAGCTTGTTTCTCTCTCTGTTGATTCGTTTTCGAATACGGCGCAACTCAGGGCTCGCATCATCCCGAAGTTCACCATGCTCGGTAATTACTAATTTGATGGAGTCTTCAAGCGGGCGGAGGTTTACCAGTTGTTTTGATATGCTGCGTAATGTTTTTGCATCCTCTGATGAATCAAACCGTTTAAAAAATGTAAGCAGAATACGTGCTAAGCGTGCATTATCATAAACAGTTGTGAAGTCTTCGAGAGGAAGCCGGCTGCCTGCAACCCTGCTGTCGGAGGCGATGTCTACAACATCATCCACAGACTCCAGGGGAATGGGTTGTCCGCTCTGTTCAATTTTCATCCATTCTGCAGCTGAATCAAGCATAAAAGAGACCTCAGACCGATTGGTTGAGGGCTTTAACGTTTTTAAATAGTCGCGGCCATAAGGTGTGTATGAAAGTTTCACAGTTGCCTTAAGCACAGCTTGAAACCCAATTTTGCGGGCAGCTGAAGATGGATAAACAGGTAGTCCGGAACTCATGAACTCGATGATGTTATTCTTCTGAAAGGTTTTTAGTTAGCCTTGGCTTTCTGTTAACAAGTGCAAAGGAGTTTTCGATTCAAACAAAAAATTGAAACACATATTTGCTATACTATGACTGATACAGTATTTAGATTCGTACATATTTACTCCGAAAGATAAACATTGAAGAACTCATTGCATGGAAATTTATCAGGTTGACGCATTTACAGAAAACGTATTCAGTGGTAATCCTGCAGCAGTGATTCCTGTAACGGAGTGGCCCGAAGAGAGCGTTATGCAGAAAATTGCTGCTGAAAATAACCTTTCTGAGACGGCTTTTTACCAGCAAAAAGATGAATCAACCTACTCAATTCGATGGTTTACACCCGAAACAGAAGTTGATCTGTGCGGCCATGCAACGCTTGCCACGGCCCATGTTCTTTTCCATCATAAAAACTATCAACATCATGAAGTGACATTTCGCTCGAACAGCGGTGATCTGATGGTTTCGCTGAAGGAGGGCAGGTACACCATGAATTTTCCATCGAACAAGCCGGATCCCATCCCTGTGCCTAAACTTTTACCTGAAGCGATCGGCGTAATTCCGCTTTACACAGGTGTGAATACGGATCTTCTTGTACTGATACAGGATGAGAAAACAGTTTCATCCATGAAACCGGATCTGCTGATTTTGAAGAAAATGGAAGTGCGCGGCATAATCATTACAGCTCCTTCTGAATCGGGAGATTATGATTTTGTAAGCAGGTTTTTTGCTCCATCGGTTGGGGTATCCGAAGATCCTGTAACCGGGTCGGCACATACTGTTCTCACTCCGTTTTGGGCAAAAAGGCTGGGAAAGAATAAGCTAAAAGCGAGACAGATCTCAGATCGTGGAGGCGATCTTTACTGTGAAGATCTTGGTAAACGTACGGAGATTGGCGGATACGCCTGTACATACATGATCGGAGAGATATCGATCTGATGTTCTTCCTGATTTTAGTTTGCGGGGGCATCGCCGCCGGCATCATCGCCGGCTTGTTTGGACTTGGAGGGGGTGTCCTGTTTACGCCGATTTTATATATAATATTTTCCACGTCCGATCTGCAGAACCCATCCGCCTGGGCAATTGGTACATCTCTATTCTGTACATTTACAGCCTCACTTAGCAGTTCTGTTCAGCAGCGCAAAAACAGAAACTTCTTTTGGAGAGAAGGACTTCTTATAGGTTTATTTGGTAGTGTTGGTGTTTACGCAGGTAAAGAAGTAGTAACATCCAAATACTATACTGAAACAGTATTCGTGCTACTTTTTTCACTCCTTTTGATTGCGGTTGCTTTTCTTTTTTTTCGTAAAAACAAACAGAAAGATACGGCGCAAGATAGTTTTGGCCAGCTTGAGGTAAAGTCTGCCGGGATTTCCGGTGTGCTGGGCGGTTTTGTTGCTGCACTTGCAGGTGTTGGGGGAGGTGTGGTACTGGTGCCGCTTATGAACTTGGTGTATAAACTAAATATGGCAAAAGCGGTAAGTATTTCTTCACTGGCCATTGTTATCATTTCAATGTCGGGATGGGCTCAGTATGCGTTTTTTACCGGACAGCCCACGGGATTAACCCGGTTTACCATAGGTGTGGTAGACTTTGGTACAGGCTTACCTTTAATAGTGGGAGCAATTATTGGGGGGTTAATTGGTGTGAGAGTCAATCATAATCTCTCTCCAAAAACAGTGAGAACAGGATTTGCACTGCTTATACTAATTTTGGCAGCTATAATGCTAAGCAATATTATATGATTTACCGTTTTGCGTGACCCTTTGGAATGGCGTTGAACTTTGTGAGCACAAAAAAGAGAAAAAGGCCTACGATGAAAATCAGCATAGAAAAGATCACGAGCTGTGAACCGGGGCGTATGATAAACATGGCTGATATGAATTGAATAATAATAATGGCAATAAGCAGGGATGCGATAGATTTCCGGTTGAAAAAGTTAATGACAAACGCACCAACCGGTGCTCCAAAAATTACTACAGGTATAGATACAAGCCAATATTCAAATGCTTCGGTTTGGAATGAGTTTGTTACGTTTGTATGCAGAAAAAAACCAATAATGGCATTGGATGCCATCAAAATAACTGATGTTGGGGTTGCAACTTTCTCTGATAGCCCATATTTCAAAACCACGTAGGAAAACGTGCAAATATCTACTCCATTTCCAAGAATAGAACTGAAAATACCTCCAATAAACCCAACTACAGCGAGCTCTATATACTGAGAAAGACGGAGTTTCGGCAGATTGGGCAAGGCCTCCCGGTTGTTCAAAAAATTAACTACAAATATAGCAATGCCAAAGCTTAGCCAGAAAGAGACAAACATCATTTTTGCATAGGCAGGAAGTACAAAAGGGACAATGCTAAAGGTTCCAAAAAGAATGCCTGCTGCGCCACCCAGACCTGCCGTAAGCAAGTATTGCTTCTCTATTTTAATTCCAGATAACAAAATCCATATTGCGGCAAAGGTCATACCAATACTTTGGATGGCAAAACTGAAATTTCGTGCAACATCCGGTTCAATGTTAAAAATAAGTGTCATCACCGGGTAAGCGATTGCTCCACCACCTTCAGAGCTTGCTCCCGCAATGAATGAACCGAAAATCATGGTGACGGTCATAAACCAATATTCAGAAAAAAGCCCCCACATTTCAGACGAATGCATGTAGCCAGCCCATATTATAAGGACGAATGTGGCGGGGATAAGAAAAAGCGATACGTTTTTTTTCAAATCGGGATTAGATACGTTCTGGAGTTCTGCATCAAAACCAAGGTTTCTTCAGCACTGTTCCATGGCCAGCTACTGAATTTAAAATTTGATGAGCTTAAGGACTTTATTAAGCAGTAAGGTAGACGATCAGGACAATTTAGAGTCTTTTAAAATATCAGTTATTTACGTTCTAAATCCTATTTGAAAAAAAAATGATTAAAACTGTAACAAATCGGGTGTTCGTGCATCTATACATACAGAAGCAACAAATAATTTAGATTCTTCTTCTGATGAAAACATGTGTACTTTTTCCAAAAGCTTTTTCATACAATTACATGAGTGGTTCTGTAGCTCATTCGTTTGACATTCCGTCCTCTTATGAGCTCTATCTAAATCCTAATGAAATTGCTACATCAAATGGATCTGCCCGCACATCCAGACGCAACCTCTCGCTGGTTTCCAGAAACAGAAAGGTTGAAAAAGATGTGTCAACCATGCCAAGACTTCTTCATGTTGAAGACAGTCCGCAAATCAGGCTTTTGGTTTCAATATTTCTTAAAAATGATTTCAATATCGACAGCGTTCACACCGGAGAAGAGGCCGTTCAACAGGCAGCTGAAAATAGTTATGACTTTGTTTTGATGGATGTAGACCTGGGACAAGGTATTGACGGATTTGAAACGACACGAAGAATCCGTGAAATTTCCGGGTACGAAAAAACACCTATTATTGCATTAACAACGAATGATTACAACCACGTTCGGGACGAATGTATTATATCCAGAATGAATGCGTATATCCAAAAGCCGTTTGATAAATCGTATTTATTGGGAACAATCCGAGAGCTGGATAAGCACATTTAAAAAAATCACAACACTCACCATTCCATAATGTTAATCAACGAAAAAAATATTAAATCATGCATTCACGACTACCTGGAAGGGGAAATGTCGGAGGAGAAAGTGGATGCACTTTGGGCATATCTCCTGGGCAGTCCCGATGACATGGACTACCTCGAAACAGTGGCGACTTTAAAAACAATGGGTGAGAAGGGAGCACTTGTTGCTGACGAGAATAAAGTATCCGGTACTATTGGTACAAAAGATACAGGTCGTATTTATCCTATAAGAAAATACCTGGTCGCAGCTGCCGTTTTAATTTTTAGCATAGCTATTTCATATACTTTAATTGAACAATCCGATGCCACTGGTCCGGTACCTATATCTTCCATTGAATATAATACCGAGCGTTCAGCTGATGAAGGCACAACATTTGATGAGTATATAAATAATGCCGTTGAAAAGTCTGCGGAAGGTAATGTTGATGAAGCAGTTGCAATTTTAAGTGCAGCCTACGTAAATCTTGAGTTAACGACTGATCAGTTCAATGAATTGAAAATCGTTGAGGGTTCAGTTCTGTATAATGCGGGAAATTACACAGAAGCCAAGGCCATTTTTGAGGCCCTCACAAAGAACAGAGAAAATATAAACTTTATGGACTACGAGAAGAGTATGTGGTTCCTGGCTAACTCCTATCTTCAATTGAACGAAAGTGAGCGTGCCAAAGATATTATGCAGCAAGTTGTTGAGCTCGATGGTGCCTATAACAGAGTGGCCCGTAAAACGTTGGAATCATTTTAAGAGAATTCATTGATCTTAACTCCTGAATTCTCTCTTACCAAGTTCATCCAAATCTTGTACTCAATTTGATATTCTAAAAGTGATTTTTTTGCCGAAAACAACACTTTGAGAAATTATCGCCTTCCTAAATAATCCAGCTTCTCAGAGAACGATTATATCCAGCCAGGACAAAAAAGGATAGCAAAAGCATCGTAAATAACGACCCTGAAAAAAAGACAATAAAGGGATGACTATCTTTTTCTAATGGAGTATCAATATTTCCATATATAACCATAGCTCCCCATAGGTAGGGGTCACTGTTGCTGTTGTTGAGATAGTGAAGTCGGGCTGTTCGCATAGCTTCTGCTTTATTTTGTCCGCTATTCAATGCATCATAAAAGGAAGAAGTTATTGTTGCTGCAGCCTGATCACGAATAGGCCATAAATTTAGTGATAAGCTTTTAGCACCCGCATAAGCAAACGCCCTGGAGAATCCCAATACCCCCGCCCCCTTCAGGTATCCACCTGTGCCCGATTCGCAAGAGCTTAAAAACACCATATCTGCATCCATATTCATATCGAAAAGCTCGTAGGCATAGATAATACCATTATCCTGCTGTTCGGTGTCTTCATTTTGATGGAAATATATCGAAGAAAAAAGCGGACTCTCGTCGTTAACTTTGCTGTGAGTCGCCAGGTGCAGTATTTTTGCATCTCCGGCCATCGATCTGAAATTGAACTCCGTACTCTCACTATTCAGGAAAAAACGTTTGTCGTCAAACTCATCGAGAAGTGCAGCACCCTCTTCCACTTCTTTTACGCTGTAAGGTAAATTCTGGAGTGATGGGTGGCCGGCACTATCAAAATCTTTCACCCCAAAACCGGCAAGATCGTATTGATAGTCGGAACGGTTCCTTCTTTCGCGGGTAAGGTCAGAAATTGTGTTCATATAGCTGATGCTGTAATCCTCTATTAAATAGTGTGCTGAACCGTAGCTTTGAGAACTATTTACCGGCTTAGTGGGCAGAATGCCAATTGGAAGTCTGTAAAATTCACCATCAGGAATAAAAAAGATATGGCTGAACTGATCGGAAATGGCATCATCAAAAAAGCTTGAGTAGATTTCATGAAGGCCCACAAGGTCGGTAGTACCCTCATCAAACGAGTTTACAACAGAGTTGAGCCGGTTGAGCAGGTCTTTGTTTTTGGGAAAAACTTTTAATCTGATGTCTGACCGTGTTATGACAAAGCGGAAAACCTGGTCTTCAAATACCGACACATACATTGCCATCTGGTCTCTCTTCAAATTACGCTGAAATTGTTTCAGATCGTCTTCATAAGACGATTGCTGATATTCCGGAAATACACGGTCCTGAAGAGCATTACGTTCAGAAATGGCATCCAGAAGCTCATTTCCAAGATATACCCGCTGCTCTTCCGAGGCTTCAGCATACTGTCTTCTAAGGTTACGTATTCTGCTTCTGATGTTGTAGTCTTCCACGAGCTCTTCGTCTGTCAAAATCTGAGATTTCAACAGCGGATTGTTATAAAATCCGGATCGCGAAATGTTACGCAGTTTCCCGATGGCAACAAGTGCCTTTTCGGTTTGATTGGTTTCCTGCATCAACAGAGTATGCAGTCTGAACGCTTCAGAAAATTCTTCATCCATTCTCATATGACCTGTTTGATGATCTATACTCTCTCTGAGCCAGATAATAATGTCATCTATCATGGATTCAGCGATCTTCTCAGCTTCGGGGTAGCGTTTATCATGCATCATGATCCGTAAGAGTGCATTATTCGCTAAAACTTCGTAGTTAAACTGAAGTTGATTAAAGTCCTCTGGATTTTGTGTGTCGGTGATCTCCCTGGCTTTGTCAAAATTACCCGCCAGTGATAAATGGTTTGCAAGCCTCATCGCTGCCTGCGTGAATCCTGCAGCATCGTCTCGATCCCGGCTAATATTCATTGCCTGCTCCAGATATCCCGTAGCTTTTTCCGACTGATCCATCATAAAATAGGTTTCACCAATTTCAATAAGGCTGTTGAAAAAACGATGGTAGTTGTCTGTGGAATCTGACAGCAGCTGAGCCTCTTCGAAATGATCTAAAGCAAGCCGGGGGTTATTCTCCACATCCCTGCGATACACCCCAAGAGAGAGAAGAATAGAGGCAGTCTCTTCAGACAGGTCTTTCTCCTGAGACAGCTGCAGAGCCTGGTTTAGATAGTTAAACGCCAGTTCTGTTTCATTTTGCCGACGGTAATAGATAAAGAGATTCCGGAGAATGGAAAGCTGCTGTCCAAAGTTTTCCTCTTCACTTGCGAGCTCAAACGCTTCAAGCTGAAACTCCACATACTTCTCAAATTGTCCCGTGTTCAGGTAGCTAATGGCAAGGTTGTTAAACAGTGCACTCCGGTATCGACT
>DATGBT010000226.1:0-2059 GCA_035312505.1 Balneolaceae bacterium
TCTCTCATAGAAATTTTAGTGCTTTCTCTGGCCATTGCTGCCAATAACTTAGTGGTATCTGTAGGTCTAGGAACATTGGGTAAATATCGCTTTTGGAAACGAATTGTTGTCGTTTTTGGCTTAACGGAATTTAGCATCCCACTAATCGGGCTACTGATCGGAAACTTTATACGCTCATTTTTAGCTAATAGTGCCCAGGCAATTAGTGCGACTCTCCTTATCGGGCTGGGTGTATTTTTTATTTGGAATGCTTTTCAAAAAACAGATGATCTAAAAAAAATAGCTGATCAAATTAGCGACTGGAAAAGATTATTCGCACTCGCCCTGGGCTTAAGCCTTGATAATTTAGCCGTGGGGGTAGGACTGGGTTTAGGGCCTTCGAATCCCTTGCTGATAGCAAGTCTAATCGGAGGCTTATCCATGATGTTTTCTTATTTAGGGTTACGGTTAGGGAAAGCCGGGGTTCGCATAAGTGAAAAAATTACCGGTTTGGTCACGGGTGTTGTTCTTATCGGTATTGGGCTGATTCAAGTATATCGAATGCTTCCTGGAGCTTTATAGCTAGCGTACCCGAGAAAAGTAAGTATGCATGTTACAGGTGATTCTATAAATTAATTATATCATAATGTGAGTTTTACATATTAAAATAATATTTATTAATTATTTGTCTTTCAAAATTATTGCATATTTCCGTTATATAACGTATCTTTACGTCAATCAACGGATAATTTAGTTATGGTTCAAAAATTAACAGAAACGGAAGAGGAGATTATGCAGCAGATTTGGAAGCTGGGTGATTGCACCGTTCGACAAATCATGGAAGCAATGGATGCGGAAGATCGACCGCATTCCACGGTTTCTTCGGTCGTTCGAATACTGGAAAAGAAAGGGTATGTAGATCATAAAGCCTATGGACGTACACATGTATATTATCCCATTGTTGCTCAAGAAGGATATGTGCAGCAGAATCTGGAAGAAATGGAAGAAGACTATTTTAGTGGTTCCACCAAAAACCTGGTTTCGTTTCTGGTAGAGAAAGAAAAGCTAAGCCCTGAGGATCTGGAAGAAATGATGGCTCTGATCAATAAAAGTTCGAAATCATGATTATTTTATATCTCATAGAAAGCTCGCTGTATCTGCTCATAGGGTGGGCACTCTACCATTATGCTTTCCGAGAAAGAGGTTGGTTCCGCTTCTCCCGTTTGTTTTTATTGAGTTGGGTTCCCATCTCATTCGTTGCACCGCTCATTCCCTGGACGACCTTTTGGACGATTTCCGGCGGAGAATATATCGTTTATTTGGAAGAGATCACAATTGGAACCGGTACTCAAATTGCGGCAGATCCCGGCAATAGCTCAATAGGCGATTTATCCTGGATCTGGGTACTCTTGGGTGCAGTTTATTTTATGGGAGTGACCTATAAAATCCTTCAGTGGTTGCGAGGCCATCAATCCATCATTCAATTGAAAAATAAAGCCCTTTTGTGGGACAAAAATAACGCCGAAAATTTTTCTATCTATCGCTGGGCAGGCTCCATGCCTTTTAGCTACGGCAGGTATATTTTTATTCCAAAATCGATGGAAGTAAACTCCCCTGAATATCAAATGGCGGTGAACCACGAAAAGGTTCACGTGCGGGAGATGCACTATCTCGACAAGATATACTATCAATTGTGGGCTACACTCCTTTGGTTTCACCCCTTCATCTACATCATGAGACAGGCACAGGAGGAAGTGCACGAGCTCGAAGCAGACCGTACAGTCACCCGACGATTTCAAAAACGCCATTACATGCACTTTCTATTGCAGGAAGTGCAGGGCATAGGAGTACCTACGCCCCATATGGTTTCTCCCTTTTTCACTTCACCCCTTAAAAAACGAATTCAAATGATAGCCGGACAAACACAACCACAAAGCCGAACTACAGTCTTACTTCTGCTTGGCCTCTTTTTCATGGCGGGCCTCACCTTCGTCGGATGCGAATCGGATGTGACAGATAAGGTGCAGGAATTAGAACAGCAGTCGAAAAACGGTACGGTGTATTATCTCGATGGAATGCG
>DATGBT010000227.1:0-4357 GCA_035312505.1 Balneolaceae bacterium
GCCATGTTTGTGGATGGTTTTGAGGTTGGCTTCGATGTCGTCTAGGATCTCGAGGATGAGGTCGGGGTCGAATGAATCATTCGGTGCCTTATTCAACACCCCTCGCCTACGCTCCGCTTCGGCACTCCCCTCAAGGGGAGAGTCCTCCGGTCCTCCGTCCGCGGTCATCCGTCGCACCTCGTCTCTAACCTCCTCAACCAGCTCCAGACTCACATCTGAAAAATTGTTCACAAAATTCAGCGGATTTTTGATCTCATGAGCAATACCGGCAGTAAGCTGCCCGAGTGAGGCGAGTTTTTCCTGCTGGACAAGCTGCGATTGAGTAGCTTTGAGTTCGCTAAG
The DNA here is from genome assembly GCA_035312505.1 of Balneolaceae bacterium. Taxonomy (GTDB): domain Bacteria; phylum Bacteroidota; class Rhodothermia; order Balneolales; family Balneolaceae; genus Rhodohalobacter. Next base: position 343 of record DATGBT010000227.1, read on the forward strand.
TGCATCTTCGATACCTGCCTTGGCTTTTTCGAGTTTTACAAAATCCTCGTAACGGGCGTAGGCGATGGAGAAGGCTTTTGCGAGGGATTCCGACAGGGTAATCTCTTCGTCTTTGAGCGGACCAGTTGATCCAACATAGAGCATTCCCTGGTTAAAGGGGATAAAGTGCAGATGCAGGGATTCGGGGGCTTTCTCGGCCCCCTGGTATGTTTTCATATCCGCGACCTGGTTCTGCTCCATCATCGACCGGCCCCACTCCAGAAACTCCTTCCGATTCCAATGTTGAGTATATACCTCTTTATTTCGCCAAGCTTCTACCGTTTCAAGAGTCAGCTCATTGGAATCGAAGGGGAGGTGCATCACAGCCAGGGATGTGCCGTCGGGTTTGGAGAGGTAGACTTCGACCTGTTCTTCACTCTCGTGAATGATAAATACGCCGCAACGGATAAAGGGGATGCCAAGGGTCGTGAGTTCGTTCCAGACCAGCGGCGTGATTCTGTTGAGATCATCCGATGAGCGCATGGAGGAGATGTCGGCCCGAACACGGTCCAGAGAAGCCTGTTGCCGTGCTCGCCGGGCGCTTTCTTCGGCCTTTTGCAGATCCCTGAAACGGGTATATGCAAAAGAGAATACACCGGTTGCACGCTTCATCAGGTCCCAGCTCTCATCCGAGATGACGCCCGTAGCGGCTGCTCCTAAAAAACCATTCGAGAATTTACAGAGATGGATGGTCCGTTCCGGAATGGCGCCCTCAAAAAACTCGCTGTTTACAAGCAGGTCTGAATTCTGCTCAACATAGCGGAACCACTCGATCCGGTGATCCCCCTTCGTCAGTATGGACGTTATGTCCTGCCCGGAGCCATAAAATTCATCCATCTGCCGGCCCACCCAGGTATCCTGCAGGTTAATGGTGATCTGGTCAGAAACCGACTTAACAGGGTTATCTGCATCCTTTGTGGTGAACCAGCACTGTGCCTTCCCGCTGCTATCATCAAGTATGAAGATGGAGCTGGTTTCCAGTTCTTCCACACCCAGGGTGCCCATCTCTTCCCGGAGCAGCTGCGCCACCTCGATCAGCTCATCGGGGCTTTGCATGGCCAGTGACCGGGAACGTACTTTCTCCAGCGCATTTCCTATCCGGGCTTCGCGTGCCTGTGCTTCTGCCTTCTGGAGATCCAGGAAACGGGTATACGTCTGGTCAAATACTTTTGAAAACCGGCGGACTATTTCTTTGTCCTTCTCTGAAAACTCTCCCTCCGTATACCGCATCAGAAACACACCAGCATGCTCCTGGTAGGTTCCCATATTGTTGATTCTTTTAACTTGCGCCGTGGCGGCTTTACGTTCTTGCGGAGCAGCTTCCAGCTTGAAGTATTCCTCAAAATACTCTCTTACCTCGGCCTCACTTTGGGTGATATAGTTAACGTCTTTCTTACCCAACCGCGCTCTGTAGCACTCGTTAAACACCGGAATGTCCACATATGGCCAATGAATGATATCCTGGTACAGCCCGTCTTCAGACGTGATCCACATATGAAAGTCTTTGCTGTCGTCTGGCAGAAGCTGTATAACCACGTTATTAAAGACCAACCCCAGTTGTATGAACTCTCCATACAGGGTATCCACAACGTCACGTAATTCGGAGCTTTTCTGCATACCCATACTGCGGCTTCTCACTCTCTCAAGAGCGGCTTCGATCTGCGATTCAATAGCTTTTTCTTCTACGTTTTGAAGATCTAAGAATCTTATATATGCCTGATCAAATACCTTTGTGAATCGTTTTAAAATGTTTATCTGACTTTCCGATAGCGGATTTCCATGAAAATCATTCACGGCCAATACAGATTTCTTAGCCGGCACCATGGTAATCTCATAGATCTCGCTTTCTCTAATCGTTGTACTTACCTCGGCCGGTAAATCCTTCAATTCAGGAAGCTTCAATACAATTTCGTAAAGACTGTCTTTTTCTTTTTTCGTGTAGTTACCAACATAAACGTCCAGATTCTTCTTACGTACCTTGTGGAAATCATTAACGATTGGGTGATCAAAATAGGGCAGCAGATACTGATTGATGACAATGCCGGTCCCCACATCACCGCATACAAAACACTGTATATCCTTAGAGCCTTCTGTAAATGTCTGTATAGCTATGGCAGTGGATGGAACATCCAGCTCAGTCATTTTTTCAAATAATACCTTCACCACTTCATTAAGTTCATCGCTGTTATGCATGGCCAGTGAACGGGATCGCACCTTTTCAAGTGCGGTCTCAATTCTGGCTTCGCGTGCCTGGGCTTCCGCTTTTTCCAGATCCAGGAAACGCGTGTAGGTCTGATCGAAGACGTTGGTAAAGCGTTTAAAAATGTCGTGGGCATCGGGAACGGGCTCATAGGTGATAAACAGGAGAAACCCGTGGCTGAACTTGCATAAATGGTTGATCTGGTAGGTGGGAAGTGAAAGTCCTTGTGCCTCAACATTTTCAAATTGTGGAAGAACGTCCGGGAAGGATTTCATATGCTCATACATCTTTTCCAGGTCTTTACCGCCTCGTTCCTGAACCAGCATGGTTTCGTCACCAAGAACAAATTCTCCCTGTTCATCAAAGGATGCTTCACCAAACAGGCGGAGTGTAAACGGTTCCTGCAGAATGCCTTCGCTGCTCATCCAGGCAGCTGCCGTTTTTTTATCGTCGTTCAGAATATTGTAACCGCAGCTCCAGGCCGGGATGCCCAGAGCCTGTACCTCCAGGAATAGCAGGTTTGCCACTTCCGGCAGTTCGTCACTCGACTGCATGCCCATTGTTCGGGAACGGACTTTTTCCAGTGCAGCTTCTATTTTTGCCTCTCTTGCCTGTTCTTCTGACTTTTGGAGATCAAGAAAGCGGATAAAGGATTGCTCAAAAACTTTTGCGAAACGGATCAGAATTCTCTTCTCATCTTCGGAAGGCAGATCTCCCTGGATAGAAGGGATCATGATGGCAGAGTTTTCAGACCAGGCCCATGCAATTCCATGGCTTTTACTCTCTAAAATGATCTTTTTGTACTCATCGGGCAGTTGCCGGTAATCGGAATGCTCAAAGGCATGACTGAAGAATGCGTTTTTTACATCATAGGAAAATACTTTCGCAAAATAGTCGTCCCCCCGGCTTTTGGATTCCCATGCTTCGTCGAACAGTTTATCCTTGAAATAAGGTAGCAGATAGGGAACGGAAGGGTGGGCAGGATCTTCTGTTGCAGTCCAGTGTATCACATCTTTGGAATCCTGAAAATAGGTACAGATCACGGCACCGCCTGTATCCAGAATCACGCCGGTGTTTTTCAACTCTTCGGCTACAACCCGCACCACGTCCTGCAGCTCATCGGTTTTATGCATCGCCAGTGAGCGGGACCGCACGCGTTCTAAAGCAGCCTCAATCTGAGCTTCTTTGGCCTGCTCTTCTGATTTTTGAAGATCCAGAAACCGGGTGTAAGTTTGCTGAAAAACGCTGGCAAAGCGTTTAAAAATATCGTGGGACTCAGGAACCGGCTCGAAGGTGATAAAAAGGATGTAACCGTATTTAAAAAAGGCTACATGATCGATTTGGGAATCAGGGAAGGGAATTCCTTCAGCCTTTATTTTGAGCAGCTGATCCCCCACGCCCGGCAGGCTGCATAAGTAGTGGTAGTGAGCGGGGCATTCCTCTTCACCGATCTCATTTATCAGCAGTGCTTCTCCTCTTTGGCCTGCCTCATAGTAGTCCAGAAATACCCCTTCCCTTGGCGTTCTGTATTTTGGAAATGTTCCTTGTCCATTGCTTCCCCATTCCAACGAACCGTCCGGATGATCATCGTAGATATTAAATGCACAGAACCAGGTTTCGATCCCAAGCGCCTGCACCTGTTGGACGAGCTCCATGGAGAGATCGGCCAGCTCATCACTTTTGTGCATGGCCATGCTTTTGGCACGAACCCTTTCGAGTGCCAACTGGATTTCCGATTCACGGGCCTGCTCCTCTGCTTTTATGATGTCAAGAAAA